>PFPU01000048.1 GCA_002793215.1 Flavobacteriales bacterium CG_4_10_14_0_2_um_filter_35_18 | reverse complement strand
TTGGCTATTACGCCGGCATTGTGGGTGCTTATAACGCCATTAGAACTTACGGATTAAAATCACAAAATTTTACACTGCCAAAAGCATCCCAAATTCATGACAAACAAGCGTTAATTCAGACTTTAAAAAATACAAAATTACCCGCCATTAAAATAGTGCTTACAGGCAAAGGACGCGTTGGTAATGGCGTTTTAGAAATCCTTAACGGGATGGGTTTAAAGCAGGTTGAGCCTAATGCTTTTTTAACCGAAAGCTTCAACCAAGCCGTATTTACACAAATTGATGTCGAAGCATACAACATAAAAAAAGACCGTACCCCTTTTACCCAAGCCGATTTTTTTAAGGATGCAAGTGTGTTTGAAAGTAATTTTATGCGTTTTGCAAAAGTTGCCGATGTTTACATTGTAGGCCATTTTTACGCCAATGGCGCACCTTATATTTTTACGCGTCAAGATGCTAAAAATCCCGATTTTAACATTAAAGTCATAGCCGATATTAGTTGCGATGTCGATGGTCCCATTGCGAGCACCATTCGCTCTTCAACCATCGAAAATCCCATTTATGGCTATGACCCAAAAACCGAAAAAGAAGTCGATTATTTAAACCCAAAGGCCATTGCCGTTATGGCGGTTGATAATTTGCCTTGCGAATTGCCAATCGATGCTTCCGATGGCTTTGGACAGATGTTTTTAGACCATGTAATGCCCGCCTTTTTTAATGGCGATGCCGATGGCATTTTAAGTCGCGCTAAGATGACCGAAAATGGAAAATTAACCCCAAGATTCGCCTATTTACAGGATTTTGTAGCAGGTAAATAAGCCTTTTTTAGCAACCATTTAGCCTTAATTTTTTAACTAAAAAAAAAGGGTATTATTTTTATCTAATATTGTTAGATAACAACTAATCAATAGGTTAAATATAGAAATAGTTATTAACTATAAAAAGTTAATAAGATATTTTTAATAATTTAGAAACAATATCTTTTTCAAATAAATTTACCTTTCCTAAACTAACCTATTAACGTCTAAAAACTATGATTGACCAAATGACTACCCTCAAAACCTACCGCTATGCCGAAGTTTTAGAAGCCTGCTTAGACTACTTTAACCAAGATGAATTGGCGGCAACCACTTGGATGAATAAATATGCCATTAAAGACTCAAAAGGTAATTTTTTTGAAAAAACACCCGATGATATGCACCACCGTATGGCGACAGAATTTGCGCGTATTGAAGCAAAATACGACCAGCAAAATGCCGACCGTTCTAAACTGTCAAACTATGGCAAATCAAGACCGCAATTAGACGAAGCGGCCATTTTTGAGCTATTTAGAAACTTTAAATACGCCATTCCACAGGGTAGTGTGATGGCTGCTTTAGGAAATAACACCATGATTGCCTCACTGTCAAATTGCGTGGTGGTTCCCGAAATTTATGACTCTTATGGAGGAATTTGCTATACCGACCAGCAATTGGTCCAATTGTTTAAAAGACGTTGTGGGGTTGGGGTCGATTTATCGAGCTTGCGCCCCAACAATGCAAAGGTTTCAAATTCAGCCGGAACCACAACAGGCGCGGTCTCTTTTATGGATCGCTTTTCAAATACCACCCGTGAGGTCGCCCAAAACGGCCGTCGTGGTGCTTTAATGCTCACCATGGATGTGGCTCATCCCGATATTGAGGACTTTGTTACAGCCAAACAAAATTTGACAAAAGTTACCGGTGCAAATGTATCGGTGCGCTTATCGGATGAGTTTATGAATGCCGTTTTAAAAGACGGCGATTTTACCTTGCGCTGGCCTATCGACAGTGAAAATCCCTCTTATAAAAGAGTGATTAAAGCTAAAAAATTATGGGAAACTATTATTAAATGCGCGCACAATACCGCTGAACCCGGTCTTATTTTTTGGGATCGCCAACACTATTATTCTACGTCTTCTTTTTACCCCGGATTTAAAAATACATCAACCAATCCTTGTTCCGAAATTGCCATGCAAGGCGGCGATTCGTGCCGTTTAATTGCCGTAAATCTTTATAGCTTCGTGAAAAAACCTTTTACACCACAAGCCGAATTCGACTTTGAAGAATTCTATAAAAAAGTTTACGAAACCCAACATTTAATGGATAATTTGGTTGACCTTGAATTGGAAGCCGTTGACCGCATCTTTAATAAAATATTGAGCGATAAGGAACCCAACTACATTAAACAGGTAGAAATTGACACTTGGAAATTGTTGTTTAAAAATGGAAAAACCGGCCGCCGTACAGGCTTAGGATTTACCGCTTTAGCAGATACAATTGCGGCATTAGGATTAAAATTTGATACCGACGAAGCGATTCAAGTTATCGACAGCATTATGCGCAAAAAACTTGAAGGTGAATTCGACAGTAGTATCGATATGGCAATCACACGTGGCGCTTTTAAAATATTTGACCCCGAAATTGAAGTACAATCAGAATTTGTTCAGATGCTTAAAGCCGAGTTTCCGGATGTTTATAAACGCATGATGGCTTTTGGTCGTCGAAATATTTCGATTAGCACCGTAGCTCCAACAGGCAGTTTGAGCATGTTGGCACAAACCTCATCGGGCATTGAACCTGTTTATTTATTATCGTATAAACGTCGCCGAAAGGTGAATCCATCTGATAAAAATGCAAAAGTAGCTTATGTGGATGCCACAGGTGATTCGTTTGAAGAGTTTGAAGTTTACCATCCAAAAGTAAAAACTTGGATGAACGCAACAGGCCTTACGGATATTAGCCTAAGCCCTTATGCCGGCGCTACCGCTACCGAAATTGATTGGCATAAACGCGTTGCCATGCAATCATTGGTACAAAAATATACCACCCATTCAATTAGCTCTACAATAAATTTGGCAAACGACGTAACGCCAGAATTGGTAGGTGAAATTTATATTGACTCTTGGATGAAAGGTCTAAAAGGAATTACCGTTTACCGAGATGGTTCGCGTAGTGGCATCTTAATGGCATCGGATGCGAAGAAGGATAAAAAAGACAATAAGGAATGCATTGAACAGGTTTTTAGCGAAACGTTTGCGCCTAAACGCCCCAAAATTATCGATGCTAAAATTGTCCGATTTCAAAATGAATACGAAAAATGGATTGCCGTTGTGGGAATTATTGACAATAGACCTTACGAAATTTTTACAGGTAAAATTGAAGATTCATTTATTTTGCCACAATGGGTAACCGATGGCTGGGTTATAAAAAATAGAGATGATAATGGTCATTCAAGATATGATTTTCAATTTGCCGATAAAGATGGGTACAAAATTACGATGGAAGGTTTATCGCGTTCGTTTAATAAAGAATATTGGAATTATGCCAAACTGATTTCTGGTGTGTTACGCCACGGAATGCCAATGCCTTATGTTATCAATTTAATTAACAACCTCAACTTGTTTGATGAAAACATCAACACCTGGAAAAATGGGGTGGTGCGCGCCTTAAAACAATTTGTTCCTGACGGAACCGCTGCCGCCGATAAAAAATGTCCGGAATGCAACGCGCCCGATGGGTTAATTTATTCAGAAGGCTGTTTAAAATGCAAACATTGCGGACATTCTAAATGCGGGTAAATTGAAGTTGAGAATTGTTTAAAGTGCCTAAACACTAATGTTTGTAGCTTTAAAAAGCAACCTAAAAAGTTTTTTATAAAGAGGATAACCACTCTAGGCACTTTAAGTATGCTAGTCACTCAAGGCACTCTAGTCACTCTAGTCACCCAAACCCATTCACCGTTTTTCTAATGGCGACCAATTTAGTTAAAAGGGCTTCTAAATAATCCAGTTTTAGCATATTAGCGCCATCTGATTTGGCAATGCCGGGGTTGAAATGGGTTTCTAAAAACAAGCCGTCAACTCCTACGGCTATCCCCGCTTTGGCAATGGTTTCAATGAGTTCGGGTTTGCCACCGGTAATGCCACTACTTTGGTTTGGTTGTTGCAAAGAGTGTGTAATATCTAAAACCGTTGGCGCGTATTGTTGCATGGTGGGAATGCCTCTAAAATCTACAATCATATCCTGATAGCCAAACATGGTACCACGGTCGGTAATCATTACTTGGCTATTGCCACTGTCAATCACTTTTTGAACGGCGTGTTTCATGCTTTCCGGACTCATAAACTGTCCTTTTTTAAGATTTACCACTTTTCCGGTTTTTGCAGCGGCAACTACTAAGTCGGTTTGGCGCACCAAAAAAGCAGGAATTTGCAACACATCTACATAAGCCGCAGCTAAAGCAGCATCACTTGTTTCGTGAATATCGGTTACGGTAGGCACATTAAAGGTTTTGCCAATTTTTTTGAGAATAGTTAGGGCTTTTTCATCGCCAATTCCCGAAAAACTATCTACCCTAGAGCGGTTAGCTTTTTTAAAACTCCCTTTAAAAATAAAAGGAATTTCTAGGCGATTGGTAATGTCGATAATTTTTTCGGCAATTTCAAAAGCCATCGCTTCACCTTCAATGGCACAAGGCCCAGCTAATAAAAAAAAGTTAGCGCTATTGGCATGTTTTATTTTTGGAATTAATGAGAGCTGCATGTTGTAAAATTTTTACAAAGATAGTATTTCCCACCATTGTAAGAAATGGTATCATTTTTGCGACCTATTTTCAAAAATAGTTTCTTATTTTTACCTTTTAAAAAGGCGGTTATGACAGGACTTAAAATTTGTTTTTTTGGATTATTAACGGGCCTGTTCTTTGTGGCTTGTGGCTCACAAAAAATTACTTACGACTTTGATGATACCATCGACTTTAGTCAATTTAAAACTTACAAAATAGCGGCTGCTTCTCAGCTTAATTTAAATAAAATGGACAGTACACGCTTTATAAATGGTTTTATAAAGGCGTTAAGCGACCAAAAACTCAGCTATTCTGAAACTCCGGATTTGATTATTTTAATAAATAGAGAAGCACATAAAGCACAAAGCAATTCTTCATTGGGTGTTGGTTTAGGCCAGCAAACGCGGAATGTTGGTATTAATATTGGCGGTGCAATTCCCATCCCCAGAAATGCCACCACACAAAATGTTACACTCGATTTTAGACAGACCAATAACAACCGACTAATTTGGCAGAGTAACGCCAGCAATACCTATAAAAACAATTTGCCTCCCGAAGAAAAGGAGCGCTTGTTTTTTGAGTTCTTCCAATCAATTTTAAAAGCTTATCCGCCGAAGAAAATCAATAAATAAAAGTCCGCAATTCGTGAACTTTTAACGCCTTTTTGGTGAGTAAGCATTAAATATAAAATCATAAAGGGTAACAATCAAGTCGTAAACTGTTTAAAAAGACTTTCTAAATCCGCCCCTTTTTGTGTCATTTCCACAATTTTGAGTCCGTGTTTTTTGGCAAAATCAAACAAAATGGCTCCCGAATCAACACCGTTTTCAAAGGATAATTGCCAGCTGGTTTCACCCGTTTTTTCAATTGTTTTTGGCTGTAATTCCGATTGTAAATTAGCTGCTAAAACCACTTTATCAAATCGGAGCGTTATCAATGCCGTTGAAGCTAATTTTAAATCATTCAAGTTTATATCGGCAACCAATTTTCCGTTGTTTATCAGTAAAACGCGCTGACAAATGGCTTCAACTTCTTGTAAAATATGTGAAGAAAACAACACCGTTTTAGTCTGCCCAATTTGTTTGATAAGATTCCGAATTTCAATTATTTGATTGGGGTCTAATCCGGTAGTTGGTTCGTCTAGCAACAGCACACTTGGGTTGTGAATTAATGCTGAAGCCAAGCCCACACGCTGTTTATAGCCTTTTGAAAGCTGACTTATTTTTTTAGGTGCCTCACCTTCTAAACCCACTTGCGCAATCACTTTGTCGATATTTGTTTTAGAAACCTTATGTAAATTGGCTATAAAACCTAAATATTCTTTGACATACATTTCCGGGTAAAGCGGATTGTTTTCGGGCAAATAGCCAATGATTTTTTTAACCTCAAGCGGCTGCTTTGAAGCCTTTAAATTGTTGACCAAAATCTCACCCGAAGTCGCCGGCAAATAGGCGGTGATTAGTTTAAATAAGGTTGATTTTCCCGCGCCATTTGGTCCTAAAAGCCCCACAATTTCGCCTTGTTTTAAGGTAAAACTCACATCATTTAAAGCAAACTGCTGGCCGTATTTTTTTGTAAGGTGCAAAAGCTTAAGCGTCATATTTTTTTTATTGGATTACAAAGAAACAAATCTTTAAACTAAATTCCCTATTTTTGAACGCAAACCCGCTTAAAAACGTTTTAAAATAAATCAAGGGTAACCTATATGAATAAAAGTTTACAACTATTAAAGAAAAAAAGATTGATTATCCCCGGCGCGTTAGTCTTTTTATTTGTTTTGGCAAATTCGTGTATGTCTTTGCGCACAAGCGATAAAGAAATGGTCAAAGATTTTAGCGCCTATCAGTTAACGCCAAAAATTTTCCACACGGTTTTTCAAGGTAAACCGATGCGGTATGTCGCTTCAAAACCTATTGACAATCAATTGCCAACATTAATATTTGTGCACGGCGCACCAGGGTCCTCATCCGACTTTTATCGCTATTTGCGCGATGCCGACTTAAACAAAAAAGCAAATCTTATCTCGGTTGACCGTTTGG
>PFPU01000116.1 GCA_002793215.1 Flavobacteriales bacterium CG_4_10_14_0_2_um_filter_35_18 | reverse complement strand
GTAAGCAAAAAAAACGAGCAATAGTGCTCACAAAACTTATTAAATTTTAAAATTATAAAAAAATTAATATTAAGCATAATCACAGTAACAATTGTATTTGTTTCTATAAGTGGATTTACAAAAAATCATAAAAATTCAAAGAAAATTGAATCTACAAATACTGTTGTGCAAAACAGTAATAAATCTATGGACTTTACACTAAATTTTGATTCAATGGAAGCTATGGAAAAATTTGATATATCTCAAATAATGCCTGAGATGAGTTCTTGTACGGTTTGTGTCAAGTTAGAAATTGTTGGTAATGGAGGATCAATGTGTGCAACTGCCGCTACATGTAAGGAGGCTATTCAAATGATAAAAGATGCAATTAAGTAAAACTTTGTTTAACTTGTAGATTCATGTAATTATCCTTAGTCATTGTTAGAATTTAAAAACACAAAACAATTTAAATAACAATGAGTGAGGATAATTTTTTATAAAAATTATTTAATCTTTAAATTTATACAATGAAAATATTTTATTTATTAATTTTTTTTAGTTTTTCGACACTTTATTCACAACGAAATGAATGGGTTAAAATTGAGTATACCCAAATATTGGGTGGTCAAATTACAAATTCAACTTTATTTTACAACCAATCTGAGTCAGTTTATCTATTTGGAAATCAAACAAAAATAGATACTACGTCTGCGGAGATGTCTTATGTTCTTTCAGATGATATAGGCTCTGTGATTTATAAAAATTTAAATAATAAAATATTATTTACCAGAATTGCTTCTAAAGATGAAGTTGTTTTAGTTAATGATGAATATCCAGTTTTAAATTGGACAATAACTTCTGAAACTAAAAACACCTCAAATCTTTTACTAACAAAGGCGATTACTACTTTTAGAGGAAGGGTTTATATAGCTTGGTTTTTTGGAAAATTTGCAGGAAATAATGGTCCCCTAAAAATGGGTGGTTTGCCTGGTACGATTGTAGAATTAAAAACTGAAGATGGGTTTTTAAATATCCTATTTAATAAAATTAGTTTCAATTTAACAAAACCTGATTTAATTGATTTAATTTCAACAAAATACGATAGAAAGATAAGTCAAAACCAATGGAATTATGAACTTCAAAAAAAATTAAACGCTTTCAAAAATCATGTGGCATCAAAGCAGAAGAGAAATTCTTCTATTAAAATAACTTTTGATGAAAGTTTGGAGAAATTTAAATAAATAAATTATTGAAATTTTAGAGAGTTTATTACCTCACTTATTTAAATAGGTATAAGACTTCGATAAAAGTCCGCTTACTTTTTGCTTTATATTAAGTAAGCAAAAAATGACGAGCAATAGTGCTCACAAAACTTATTAAATTTTAAAAATATGAAAAATATATTTTTAACCTTGGCATTTGTACACAATTTTTTGCGAGTCTGAGACACAAGCAACAATTCCAAAATCTGCTAATTTGATTGGGAAGTTGTTTTTTTAAAAATGATTCTAAAGGGAATCATTATAATAATCAAAAGTATTGGATAGTCTATTTTGACGAAGATTGTGGAAATTGTGTCCATAATCTCATTATATGTGATGAAAGTATGTTGGATGTTGTTTCGAATATTTCTACACTTACAAATGTCAGCGATATAATAGGAAGTGTCAATGAGCTTAAAAATGCAATTGATATTAAGTTTTCTGGGAAATTAAAATCTATTTGTAATCCTATTTATGCACCTGCTGATTACACATATGAATACATAGTTTTAACATCAATCGAACAACAATGAAACGAATTATACTTTTAATCAATTTTTTAATATTTACTTTTATCTTGCAAGCACAATAAAAACTGAACTATCAACTCAAAGATGAACGCATTGAGTTTACAATTTCCCAAGAGGTGATTTATGTTGAATTTGCTATTAATGACAAGACTACAATAAAACGAAAAACAAAGAATAATTTTAAAGAATTGTCTAGAAATTCTGCAATTTTAAAAATGACAGAATTAAATTGCTTTACTGACAGGTTTTGGCAGTGAACAAATATATCTTAGCACTATTAAAACCAAAAAGGTGCACATTTTAAAGTTTTGATACCGTTGTTGAAAAAACTTTGCAAGACAAAAAACAAATTATTAATTTAAAATTTTAACTTTGTGAAAAATTTAGAAAATTATGGCGTTCAAGAATTGAACACCAAAGAAATTGGAGAAATTGATGAAGGAGATTGGGTTACGGTATTAAGAGTGATTGCGTATGCTCTTACAATAGCTGCTAATTTTGATGAATGGTATCAACAAAGCGGTTATATTGATAATGAAATGGGAATCCCTGTTTCTCCTTAATTTATTTAAATCATAACAAGGGAAATATCCTTGTTATGATTGTTTTTTTAATATGAAAAAACTATGAAAAAAATAATTAATATTATAATTTATTCTTTTATAATTTCAGTGACTATCTTATTTATATTTGATTATGGACTACCTTACACTAAATACCTTCTTTATACTGGTATGGTTTATTTATTCATTTTAGAGCCTTTGATAAGATGGAGAGTAAAAAAATAAAAAAATTTCTGCTTTTCTAGTCAACACATCTAAAGTAAAATTTATTTTAATTGGCATCTTAACTTCTTTATTGTATTCAATTTTAATTTCAACATCACTTAATTTCTTTACACCTAAATCACTTAAAATTAATTTTTTAGAAGGTAAGGGGTTAATGTACATATTTTTTTTAACAGTAATAATCGCTCCACTATTAGAAACACTTATTTATCAATTAACTATCATAGAAATTGTCTTCAAAATAAAAATTAAACAAGCTAATCTTATTGCTATTTTATCATCTTCTTTTTTGTTTTGTTTATCTCATACCTATTCCATCTACTACATTTTTGCAACTTTTGGTCTAGGAGCAATCTTTACTACCATCTATGTTGTTGCAAAAAAAAGAGAAGATATTAATCCTTTTTGGTTTGTAGTTTTTATACATTTTTTAAATAATTTAATAGCTTTTGTGTTTAACGATCTTTTGAAATTTCGATAATTAGAAATACTAAATTATCCCAGATTCTGCCTTATTGATAGACTGGCTTTTCAAAGGGAATTACTAAATTAAAAAATTTCTTTACTCTAACGCCATAAGATTGGTTAAGAATACCTTAGCCTTATCAAAACAAAAAAAGGTGCACATTTTAAAGTTTTGATACCGTTATTGACAACAAAGTTGTCATGTTGAACTTGTTTCAGCATCTCATTACTTTTTTGCAAAATAAAAAACAAATTATTAATTAAAATTTTTAACTTTATAAAAAATTTAGAAAATTATGGCGTTCTAGAAATGAATGCTAAAGAAATTAGAGCAACCGAGGGAGGTTTTTTTGGTTTAGATGACCTGCTTATAGGGGTTACACTCCTTGTTGTAGGTGGAATTATTGATGATTGGGATAATTTTAAAACTGGAATATCTGGTAATTACTAATTTTTTAAAAATAAATGAAATGAAAAACTTAGAAAACTTAAATATCCAAACTCTTAGAAACGATGAACTTTTAAAGTATAATGGCGGTTCATTGGGTTTTGATATAGGTTGGTTTATTTACTGGGGTATTGTTTCTGGTGGCGGTAAAAATATTCCCACAATGGCTGAGGCTTTTATCACTTACTCACTTCATTACTCTAAATGATAAAACAATAATGTGATGTAAGTTTTAAAATTAAATTTACTTATATCACATTATTTATAACTTAACCTTATATGTAAAATGAGTAAAAAATCAAAATTATTAATAAACCCTATTCTATTTTTTATTATTATGTTTCTAATTTATATAGTGATAAAAAACTGGGATGATTTTAAATTAGGGATTTTTGGAGGTTATTAGTTATCGTAAACTCCACGTGCAGATGTAAATAAAGGAAATAGAAATGATGTTGGTTATTCAAAACCAAGAGACTAAAAAATCATCCTAAAATTTGTGTTTTCTTGAATCAAAAGAAAAATAAACCAATTCGCCTTTATAGGAAATCCAGAAATCCACCAATTGTTTAACCATTTAAAGTCTTCTGTGTTCTCAAATAATCAGCATCCCTTTTTTATAAACCCAAGCATCGGTTTTGATTGGGAGCCTAATAAAAAAATAAATTTTTAGTCTCTTATTCACAAAACACCACCAATGCCAAGGTATTAGATGTTTATAATAATTATGTGTTAACAGGTTATCGTTCGTTTTCAAAAGGCACCAATCGCTTTAACCAACTTGACGAATATTCAGTGTCAATAAACTACCAGTTAGGCGATTGGAGTGATAAATTTTTCGCCAATACATTTATCTTTTATAACAAAAACCACGATTTTTTTTCGAGCAATTCACAAATTACCCAAAACTATTCGCTATCTGATAAAATACTTATAAAGGACAGAGACATGTTAATGGTTTCAACCTCTGTCGATAGGTATTTTAAAAGTATTTCATCAAATTTAAAACTTGAATTTGAGTATTCTAAATCCAATTATAAAAATAGCATTAACAACTCGGCTTTACGTGAGGTTATTGCCTCAAATTATAATTATGGATTCTCAATACGCTCAGGTTTTAGTGGAATTTTTAATTATGATATTGGTACAAAATGGACATCCAATCAGATAAAAACAAGTTTTAAAAATTCCTTTACGGATAATATGAGCTATTTAGATTTGTCATTTGTGTTAAGCGATAAATTTGACACTCAATTGCAATCTGAACGCTACACTTTTGGAAGTATTGATCAAGATAATGCCTATTATTTTCTTGATATTACATCGCATTATAATTTTAAAGCCAATAAATTAAACTTCGCGCTTTCGGCTAAAAACTTATTTAATACCACCCGTTTCAAAAATTTTAGCATCAGCGATATCAGCACAACAACCACATCTTACCGTTTATTGCCGCGCTATATTCTGGTGAGTTTACAATATCGTTTTTAAAATTTACACGCCTAAAGACTAGAGATAAAAATGAGTTCTTTAAAGTTTAAAGCATATTAAATTACTTTTCTGCATTTTTCAAGCAGAATTCACTTTATTTTTTTTGAAAAAAATTTACTATTTTATCTAAATTATTTTATTTTTTTGATAGTTGTGTTTCAAAAAAACGATATATATCAGCATATTAAGTATTTTTAAACTACACTAAGCCACCAAATTTTTCCCATACTAAAAGTAGGGAAAACCCATACTTT
>PFPU01000167.1 GCA_002793215.1 Flavobacteriales bacterium CG_4_10_14_0_2_um_filter_35_18 | reverse complement strand
CAACGACGGTCTGATTTGATTCCGAATTTAGTAAATACCGTTAAAGGATATGCCGATTTTGAACAAGAAACTTTAATAGGTGTTACCAATGCCAGAGCTTCGGCAACCCAAACAAAAATTGATCCCACCAACATTACGCCCGATCAATTAGCTAAATTCCAAGAAGCACAAGCCGGTTTAAGCAGTGCTTTATCTCGATTATTGGTAAGCGTAGAAAAATATCCTGATTTAAAGGCCAATGAAAACTTTTTAGCACTTCAAAGTCAGCTAGAAGGAACTGAAAATAGAATCAAAGTTGAACGTGATCGTTTTAATGATTCAGTTATTATTTACAACAAATTTTTACAAACATTCCCTAACAATATTTTAGCTGGATTTTTCCATTTAGCCGAAATGGGCTATTTTCAAGCTGTTGCAGGCAGTGAAAATGCACCGGTAGTTAAATTTTAGGCAATGTCCAAGACTGACAGTTTAATTTCAACAGCGCAACAAGAGGCAATTGTAGCGGCCATCAAAGCAGCCGAAAACAATACTTCTGGTGAGATTCGGGTGCACATTGAAGCGCATACCGATAAACCTACAATGGAGCGTGCTATTGAAGTTTTTCACAGTTTAGATATGCATAATACCGCAGCTCAAAATGGCGTGCTATTTTATATGGCTTTAACCGATAGAACCTTTGCTATTATTGGTGATAAAGGAATTGACGCAGTTGTTCCTAAGGATTTTTGGGAAAGTGTTAAAACACAAGTTATTTCAAAATTTAAGGAAGAAGCTTTTACAGATGGGTTGATTTTAGGAATTTCGGCAACTGGTGAAAAATTAAAACAATTTTTTCCATTTCAAAAAGATGATAAAAATGAATTATCCGATACAATTTCTATAGGTAAATAAGCAGCTTTAAATCAAATTTTGTATTTTTGAATTCAAATTTATAACCTCATTTTTCTGTAGTAAATACAGAAGAATAACCATATAATTGTTTGATTGATTATGGATTTAATTCCAAAACCATTAATAAAAGTAAGGCGTGATTTGTAAGCTTACTTTAATTTTAGATGAAGAAATGCATCATCTATCCGTTAAGGAAGATGAAAGCATTTTAGATGCCGCTTTAGATGCCGGAATTGATGCACCTTATTCTTGTCAAGGCGGAGTGTGCGCCACTTGTATGGCAAAAGTTATAGATGGCGCTGCCAAATTGACTAAAAATATGGTTTTAACCGACAGCGAAATAGCTGACGGAATGATTCTTACCTGTCAGGCGCATCCAATAACACCGACCATGATTATAAATTACGACGATATTTAATTCAATTTTAACATGGAGCTTCAAGATGTTTTGAATGCCATTCCCTTTGGCGTAGCCCTTTCATTTATGATTGGTCCTGTTTTTTTTGTATTGTTAGAAACCAGTGTTTTAAAAGGCGTTAAAGAAGCTGTTATCTTTGATTTTGGCGTGATTTTAGCAGATGGGTTTTTTATAACACTGGCTTATTTTGGAAGCCATCCGATTTTAGAAAAAATTAAAGACGACCCAAATCTATTTGTTTTTGGAGGTATTATTTTAGCAGTTTATGGCATTATCAGTTTGCTTAAAAAAAGAGAAAATATTGTTATAGAAGATGTTGAATTAAAAATTGTTAAAAGAAGCGCTTTGTTAAGACTTTTTGTAAAGGGTTTTTTTTTAAATTTTATCAATATTGGTGTTCTGGCTTTTTGGATAGGTATGATGGTTATCGTTGGCACAAAAGTAAGAATGGACCCCATTAGAATTTTAAATTTCTTTATTGTGATTGTTTTATCTTATTTTGCAATAGACCTGATAAAAATATTCTTAGCTAAGCAACTACAAACAAAATTGACTCCTCATGTGATTTTTAAAATTAAAAAAATTATGGGAATATTATTAATTATCTTTGGTTTGTTTATAATTGCAAAGGGCGTTTTTCCAAAAAGAGTTGCAAATTTTGACAAGGTTATTGAAAAGATAAAATAAATTCAATTTTATATAAAAGAGCTATTTGTCAACTGTTTACATAAAAAGCTGAAGGCAAAATCAGATACCCGTACTTCCAAAACCACTTGTTCCTCTTTTGGTTTCATCTAAAATGGCAACTTCTTGCCAAGTTATTTTTTCGTGTTTTGCAATAACAAGTTGTGCGATGCGTTCACCATCATTAATAACAAAATCAGCATTAGAAAGGTTTATCAAAATAACACAAATTTCACCGCGGTAATCGGCGTCAATGGTTCCGGGCGCATTTAAAACTGTTACGCCAAATTTTGCAGCAAGTCCACTTCGCGGTCTCACCTGAGCTTCGGTTCCAATTGGCAATTCAATAAATAATCCGGTTTTAACAATGCAACGTTCTAAGGGTTTCATTATGAGCGCTTCTTCAATATTAGCGCGTAAGTCCATTCCTGCAGAAGCCTCGGTTTCGTATTGGGGAATTTGGTGTTTTGATTTATTTACAATTTTTATAGTCATAATTTGAAGATGGTTTTTAACTCTTTTTTTTCATTGAATAGCACCATTAAAATAAAAGCGATAATCATTATAGTTGAGATGAAGTAGTTTTCCTTAAAAAAATAATAAGAAACAAACGACAATCCCGTTGAAACACTAAGGTAACTAATTACCTTGCTCAAATTATAAGGAACTTTATAATATTTTTCGCCAAAATAGTAGGAAATAAGCGTCATAACGCCATAAGCAATCAGTGTTGCCCACGCCGATGCGATGTATCCAATTTTAGGAATAAACAGGATATTGATAAGGATGGTTAAAATAGCACCAATAACCGAAATATACATGCCAAATGAGGTGTTATCGGTTAACTTATACCAAATGGATAGATTATTATAAATGCCCAATATTAAGTTTGCTAATAAAATAATAGGAACAATTGACAAAGCTTCATAATACTCGGGTTTTCCGAGTAAAATAGTGGCGAAAAGATTCATATAAACCACAACAACAAGCATAAACAAAGCGCCAATAATGGTAAACCAAGTCAAAATTCTTGCATAAATTTCTTTTGCATTTTCTTTATGAGATTGATTAAAAAAGAAAGGTTCGGCTCCCAATCTAAACGCCATAATATATAAACTCATAAAAACGCCCAATTTATAACAAGCAGCATAAATACCCATTTGTTCTTTACCCAACATAGTGCCAAGCAGAATTTTATCTAAATTTTCATTGGTTGTATAAGCCAAACCACCCACCATTATTGGGCTACCATAAATAAGCATTTTTTTAAGGATGGTTTTATCAAAGTCAAATTTAAACTTAAAGATAGACGGTAAGAGCATAAAAAATGTTACCAAACTAGCTAAAAGGTTGGCAATAAAAATAAAAACTACAGTAGGTGTTTTTGCATAGAAATCAACAAAGAAATGAGGCAAATAAATATTATTTTTTAAGGTGTAAGGGATAAACCACAAAAAAAACACATTAAAAAAGGCATAAATAAGGATGTTTGAAATTTTAAAATAGGTAAATTTTACAGGTTGGTTTGTTACCCTTAAATAAGCGTATGGGATGACTACCAATAAATCTAGGGCAGTTACAAAGGTTAAAAGTCTTAAATGCTGAGGATTTTCGAATCCTAACAAGCTGGCGAACTGATTGTTAAAGAGTAATAAGACTGCCAAAAACAACACAGTTGAAAAAACTAACATGATAAAAGCAGTCGAAACAACTTTATCTTTTTTTTGTTCTCTCGAAAAAAACCTAAAAAATGAGGTTTCTAATCCAAAAGATAAAAAGGCAATAAAATAAGCGGCAAAAACAAAATACCACGTATTATCGGCATATTTGCTCGATTCAAGCGTATTGGTATGTAATTTTGTCAAAAGGATGTTTATCGCTCGAGGTAACACCGCTGCGACTCCATAAATGACGGTGTCTTTAAAAAAACGTTTTAAAGTGCTCAATTAGTATTGATTGTTTTTACAAATATAAAAAGAAAACCCTCACTAAAAGTAAGGGTTTATAAATTGTATTTTTCTAAAAGAAATTAAGCTTCTATTGGAACAATAGAAATATAAGATCGGTTATCTTTTTTCTTGGTAAATTTTACAATGCCATCTACTTTAGCGTGAATGGTATGATCTTTACCCATAAACACATTTTCGCCTGGGTGGTGAGAGGTTCCGCGTTGACGAATAATGATGTTACCGGCTATTGCACCTTGTCCACCAAAAATTTTAACGCCGAGTCTCTTAGATTCCGATTCTCTACCATTTCTTGAACTACCTGCACCTTTTTTATGAGCCATGATATTTTATTTTAAATATTAAACTATTCTTTTGTTGTGGTTTTTTTTGAAGCAACTTTCTTTGCTGGGGCTTTTTTTACCGCTTTTTCGGCAGTAGGCTTAGCCTCTTTTACAGGAGCTGTTTCTTCAATGTTTACCTTTTTTTCGGTTACTTTTTTAGGAGCAACTTTTTCAGTACCAATACTTTCAATCTGAATTTGGGTAAAACTTTGACGATGTCCATTTTTTACTTCATATCCTTTTCTTCGTTTCTTTTTAAAAACGATAACCTTGTCACCTTTTAAATGACTTAAAACTGTTGCCGTTACACAGGCATCTTTTATAGCTGGGGCGCCTATGGTAATTTGGCCATCATCTAAAAGAAGTACTTTGTCAAAACTCACTTGAGCACCAACTTCTTCGGCTAAACGATGAACAAATACTTTCTGGTCTTTGGTAACTTTAAACTGTTGCCCTGCTATCTCTACAATTGCATACATAAGTATTTATATTTCTTAAATTAATTAATGAACTTTTAATAAGTAAAAGCGGGTGCAAATATACGTTTATTTTAATTAAATCCAAATGCAAAATGAAGTGAAATTTTTATCTTAAAAAATTTCTATTTAACACTTATTTAATTAGTTATTATGTTTTTTTTTTAAACTAATAAAGTATCTTTGCTTATCAATTTAAAAATAAAATGACAATTTATGAGACTAAAAATTTTCACACTGGCAAGTTTGCTCGCATTTGCTTTTAATAGTATGGCACAGCAAGTTAAATTTGAAGAGTACGATTTAAGTAACGGTTTACACGTTATTTTGCATCAAGACAACACCGCTCCTGTGGTTACCACTTCGGTTATGTATCACGTAGGCGCTAAAAATGAATTGCTAAACCGCACCGGATTTGCGCATTTTTTTGAACACCTTTTATTTGAAGGTACCAAAAATATTGAAAGAGGCGAATGGTCTAAAATTGTTGCGGCTAATGGTGGCTATGACAATGCCAACACAACCGATGACCGTACTTATTATTTTGAAACCTTCCCTTCAAATAATGTTGAACTCGGGCTTTGGATGGAATCTGAACGCATGTTTCAACCCATTATTAACAAGGTTGGCGTTGATACCCAAAACGAAGTGGTTAAGGAAGAAAAACGCTTGCGCGTTGATAACCAACCTTATGGCCATTTTCTTGAACAAGTAAAATTAAAACTGTTTACAAATCACCCTTATAAACACACCACGATTGGTGAAATGGCCGATTTAGATGCTGCAACCTTAGAAGAATTCTTAGATTTTAATCATAAATATTACATCCCAAATAACGCCACTTTGGTTGTTGCCGGCGATATAGATGTTGCGAGCACAAAAACTATGATTGCAAAATATTTTGGCGACATCCCAAAAGGAAATCCTATTAATTATACAAAAATTGAAGATTTGCCTATAAAAGAGGCGCTTACTGCCGAATATGAAGATCCAAATATTCAAATTCCAGCCATTATGACGGCTTACCGCACGCCATCAATGAAAGACCATGATGCCTACGTTTTAGACATGGTTTCTACACTTTTAAGCGATGGAAAAAGCTCAAGAATGTATAAACAAATGGTTGATGTTGATAAAAAAGCCTTGCAAGTTGGCGCTATTAACCTGAGCCAAGAAGATTATGGAATGTACATAGTTTATGCATTGCCTCTTGGTGAAACCAGTATAGACGTGCTTTTAGCTGATATTGACACCCAAATTGAAAAAGTTCAAACCGAATTAATTTCTGAAAGCGAATACCAAAAATTGCAAAACAAATTCGAAAATCAATTTGTAAATGCTAATTCTAGTATTCAAGGAATCGCAAGCTCTTTAGCAGGATACCATTTGCTTTATGGCAACACAAATCTAATTAATGATGAAATAAAAATTTATCGCTCAATAACTAGAGAAGAAATTAGAGATGTTGCTAAAAAATACTTAAATAAAAATGAAAGGTTAGTCTTAAAATACTTGCCAAAAGCCAAATCTTAAAATATAAAATATGAAAACTAAACTATTCGCAATGGCGGTAATTTTTTTAACCACATTAACTATGTCCGCTCAATTAGATAGAAGCCAGAGACCAATACCAGGACCTGCACCTAAAATAAATTTAGGAGAACCCGCTGTTTTTACTTTAAAAAATGGTTTAAAAGTATTGGTAGTCGAAAACCATAAACTTCCTAGAGTTTCGGCTACTTTGACTATTGATAATAGCCCTTCAGTTTTGGGCGATAAAAAAGGAATTGACGATTTGCTTGGAGCGATGCTCGGCAACGGAACAACTTCAATTTCTAAAGATAAATTTAATGAAGAAATTGATTTTCTTGGTGCTAGCATTTTTTATTGGGATAGTGGCGCAAACGCCAGCGCTTTATCTAAATATTTTGAACGTATTTTAGGGCTTATGGCCGATGGCGTAATCAACCCAATTTTTACTCAAGAACAATTTGATCAAGAAAAAGCAAAATTGCTCGACAATCTTAAAAATGCCGAAAAAAACGTACAAGCCATTTCAGGTAGAATTAGAGACATTGTTTCTTATGGAGCTAAACATCCTTATGGTGAATTTACCTCCGAAAATACCGTTAAAAATATTGATTTACAAAGTGTTAAAAATTATTATAATGCCTATTACCGACCAAACAATGCTTATTTAGTGGTGGTTGGTGACGTTACCGTTAAGCAGGTTAAAAAAATAATAAACAAACAATTTGGAAAATGGATGGCTGCCACGCAAATTCCTGTGGCAACCTTGCCCGAAATTCCAATAAATAAAGAAACAACCCTTTATTTTGTTGATATGCCCGATGCCGTACAGTCAGAAGTTGCTATTTTAGAAACATCCAATCTCAACAAAAAAAGTGCAGATTATTTTGATATGCTTTTGGCTAACAAAATATTAGGTGGTGGTGCAACCGCCCGTTTATTTATGAATTTAAGAGAAGATAAAGGATTTACTTATGGTGCTTATTCACAATTGCAATTGCGCAAATACGCCGCAAGTCGGTTTAATGCAAACGCGAGTGTTAGAAATGCCGTAACCGATAGCGCTGTTGTTGAGTTTATGAAGGAATTGAAAAAAATCCGTTCCGAAAAGGTTAACAATACCGAGCTTGTTGATGCAAAAGCAAACTATGTTGGAAGCTTTGTAATGGCTTTAGAAAAACCCGAAACCATTGCACAATACGCACTCGATATTAAAAGAGAAAATTTGCCTGCCGATTTCTATTCAACTTATCTACAAAAGCTAAATACCGTTAGCATTGATGGTTTGCAAGCTGCTGTAAATAAATATGTAAAATTTGATAATGAAGCAATTGTAGTGGTAGGTAAGGCTTCGGAAGTTTTATCGGCCTTAGAATCTTTAAATTACCCAATTGTATATTTAGATAAGGAAGGCAACAAAACCACTAAACCCGAAATAAATAAACCAATACCTGCTGGTGTAACGGCAACAAGCGTTTTAAATAGTTATTTTAATGCCATTGGAGGAGAACCAAAAGTTAAACAAGTTAAGAGCATTTTTTATAATTATTCTGCTACCATTCAGGGGATGAATTTGACCTTAGAATTAAAGCAAATGGCTCCAAATATGATGTCAGTTTCTACTGCGATGATGGGAAATGTGTTGTCTAAACAAGTCTTTGACGGAACAAGAGCTTATGCCGAAGCACAAGGTCAAAAACAAGAAATCACAGGAGATGCCCTAGAAGAAATAAAATCAGAAACAACTCCTTTTGAAGAAGTAGGCTATTTAAAAACAGCACAATTACTTAAAATTGATGCTATTGATGGCGAAGACGCTTATGTGTTGCAAGTAACCAAAAACAAAAAAGTTTTTTATAGTGTTAAAACAGGATTAAAATTGAGAGAAGTTACCACTCAAAAAGCACCAGATGGCTCTGATTTTAATCAAGAAGTGAATTTTTCAGACTATAGAGAAGTTAAGGGAATTTTATTGGCTCATAAAAGAAGCATGAGCTTCGGTCCACAAAAAATCGACTTTGAATTAAACTCAGCTAAAATAAATGAAGGTGTTACCATTGCCGATTTTAAATAATTAAGATTTTTTTTAAAAATACTTAAGCGAGACCAAATATTGGTCTCGCTTTTTTTTATAATTTATAGGATTAAAATAGGTGGCTTTTTGGCTATTCAAATTCAATTTCATCAACTTCAATCTTAAGACGCTTTAGTGTGGACAAAAGTTTTTCATTTGGTGGCATCTGCCTGATTTTGTTACCTAAAGCTACCAGTTTCCAAAATAAATCAGCATTTTTAGGACAAGGTATTTTGTTAAAATCAGGCTTTAAAATTGACTTATTTTTGTTGCAATAATTTTTAGAATTTATAAGGGCATAGCCGTAATTCACAACGTCTTGAGCGGTGAAAGTGGTTTTAAATTCACTTCTAAGTTCTTGACTAGTAGCAAAGCAAACATGGCAAGTGGCATTATTTTCTGCAATAAAAGAGAGGTTTAGTTTTTGGGATAGTTTGTTAGCGAGTTTTACCACCTCGCCAAACTGGGTATATTCCCCTCCCTTTGAGAGGTGGTCAATGACCGGGGTGGTTTTCTTTTTCATATACCTAAATAACTATATACCAAATTTATAAAATTTAAAAATACCTATTGCTTTTAACTTTTCATAATTCTAAAATAAAAATAGCGGTCATTTTAAAGGGCCGCTATTTTTTCAATTGATGCTGATAGTGATTTAGCTTGCTAAATCACAATAATTTAATGAATGGTTGCGGGTAAGTTTGTCGTAAAAATGTCACGGAACATTTTCCATTTTCCGTCTTCCATTTTCCAAACAACCATAAATTTACCATTGTCAAGGCTTATATTTGCATCGCCTTTTAAATCATAGGTTCCTATTTCAACTACAAATTCAGGTCCGCCCATAACAGCTTCGGTTGTTAAAACAATATTTTTAACGCCCATTGTTAGTGCGCCTTTAAAAAATAGTCCAAGTGCTTGCGGACCACAAAGTTTAGGTGTGTTTGCAGGCATGATGCAGCCATCGGTAGTGTATCTGCTTATAAACATAGCCGAATCGCCAATGGCAAAACTTTCGCCGTAGGCTTTGTTACTTTCAGAAATCGCCGTTTTAACTTCGCTTAAATCAAAAGCAATTTGTTTTTCATTTTTGCAGGCGCCTAACAGTGATACTGAAAAGACAATAATTAAAATTTTTTTCATCGTACAAAAATTTAATTTATGAGTTAATATAAATAGCTAAGCTATAGCGAATTTAGTTTAAAATATTGAATAATATAAAACAGTTTTAAGTTTATTAGTTTCAAATAAAATCTAAAAAAAAAGAGACCCCGTTAGGAGTCTCTTCAAGTAGATTGGTTGAGTTAATTAGGTTCCGAAAAAACTCGGAATTTTTTTTACAATTTAAAACTGATTCTGCCAAAGAAATAAGCGCCATCAGAACCCATTTGAACGGAGTCGGCTAAACCACCTTGGTCTGTCCAACCGTCAAATTGTGGGGTTGCATAAGTATTGAAAATGTTGTTTCCACCAAAAGTGAAAGTAAAGTTCTTAGAAAAATCATAAGAAATGCTTAAATCCATCACCAACTTAGCTTTATAGATATCAGTTGCGATTAATGAAAGCGCATCTGCATCGGCTTGAGTTAGAGGAGGTGTATCAACCCATTGGAAGTCGTTTATTTTAACTTGGCTAAATTGAGTAAACACCGCGTTGATATTCAAATTTTTGTGTGTGTAACCCGTGGTCAAACCAAATTTATAAGCGGGCGCTGCCGCTTTTAAATAAGCTCTAGAAAATGGACTGAAAAAGGTAAATTCATTTAAAGCACCATTGTGAATTTTCTTAATTTTCAAGTTGTTTATATTTCCGGTTAAACCGAAATTTAGAGCATTATCATCATTAATGCGCGTGTTATAGGTAAAAACCATATCGATACCAGTTGTTTTGGTATCGGCACCATTTGCAAAAAATTGAGCGGCGTCAACTCCTAAACCTAAACCTGAGGCGTCAAAATTATCGGTTAAAACTATGCGGTTATCAACATTGATAGTATAAGCATCTACGGTAGCTGTAAAGCCACTTTTTTTGTAGGTAAATCCGATACTGGCATTGGTAGCTTGCTCTTCTTCTAGTTGTTGAATGCCAAACGACTTAGTTACAGTGCTGTTATTAGCCGATAATAAAGAAGGTAAAGACACACCAGCTACAATATTGGTAAACTTTAAGTTATAGTATAATTGGGCTAATGAGGGTGCTCTAAATCCTGATGAAACAGAACCTCTGAACGATAAATCTTCATTTACTTTTAATCGGGTAGCGAGTTTGTAATTAAAGGTACTTCCAAAATCACTATAATCTTCATAACGAAAAGCGAGTGCAGCTAAGAAATTATCGGTAAAGTTAAATTCGGAATCGACATACATTCCTAAATTGCTGCGACTTCGGTCAACAGCATTATCGGGACTATAGCCCGGAAAACCTTGAGAGCCACCAGGTAAATCATCGCCATTGCTATCAAAAGCTACAATTTGATTGGCTGGGTCGGTAATAGGGCGACCATTTACATCATATAAGGCGTAAGATGATTCTTCTCCAGAAAAGATGATAAAGTTTTCGGTTCTAAATTCCATACCAAAGGCTAAGTTGATGCCTTTAGCCGATTCTTTAAAGAATTTACTAAAATCAATGGTAGTGGTATTTTGAGATAAACTATGTCCGCCGGCATCAAAATCGGTAGGAGAGGCATCTTTTAAGGAAGCATTATTTGAATTTTTTATAAAATAATGGAATTTATTTTTGCCATAAGTGTTGTTAAAATCTACCATCCAACCGCTTTCTAATTCGTGTTTAACACCTGCAGAAACCGATGCGTCTGTAATGATTGAGGTGATTTGAGGCGTAAATCCATTTGGATATAAACTAGGAACAGAGCGGTTATCGCCATCGGCAAAACCATCTCTAGAAAAGGCATTGGCGTTGGTATCGCGATAAGCCCTTCCGCCAAAAGCGTAAAATTCGGTTTTATCGTCAATAGGAATTATTGTGTTTGCCATAAAATTATAAGAATCTACGCTGGCACTGCCATAACCCTTACGCCAAGAAAATCCGGGACGCAAAGTTCGTTCTTTAGTATACAATTCATTGGTAACGTTAATAAAACCTTTTTCGCCAATTTTAGCGCCGTAGTTTAAGCCTACTTTTGTAGTGCCTCCATCAAAATTCTTATTTTTTCCGTCAAGGCGATTTTTGCCTTCAACATTCCAAAGGGTTTCACCCGTTGCATCTTCCCAACCTTTGCCAATAGCAGTGCTAAAAGCGCCATAAGAAAGGTTTCCGGTTAAACCATCGGTGGCATCTTTTAAAACAATGTTAATAACACCGGCAATGGCATCAGAGCCGTATTGAGCCGAAGCGCCATCGCGTAAAACTTCGATGCGTTTAATGGCATCAACGGGAATGGCATTTAAATCGGTTCCGGAATTTCCGCGACCGCGTGTTCCAAAAATGTTCACTAATGAAGACTGGTGTCGGCGCTTGCCATTGATTAAAACCAAGGTTTGATCGGGACCTAAGCCTCTTAATGAAGCAGGTACAATGTGGTCAGCACCATCAGAACCCGATTGTTTTGTAGCGTTAAATGAAGGGGCTGCATATTGCAAAATATCGTTCACTTCTACCTTGCCATTTTTGGTAGCAATTTCGGCAACATCAATAATATCAACGGGTACAGGAGAATCGGTTACGGTACGTTTGGCATTGCGTGAGCCCACAATTTGTACTTCTTCTAACTGAACACCTTCCTTAAGTTGAATGTTAATTGTATTAGATTTGCCCACCGTTACCTGTTGCGGATAATATCCGGTAAAACTGAATTCAAGGGTAGCCATTTCTTTTACACTGATAGAAAACTTACCATCAAAGTCGGTTGTAACACCATTGGTAGTTCCTTTTTCAACCACGCTAGCGCCTGCTAGGGGTTGGTTAGATTCGTCTGTAACCGTTCCTGTTACTGTTTTTTGAGCAAACAAAGAACTGGTTATGAGACCAATAAAGAGCATTAAGTAAAATTTTTTCATATTGAGTTGGTTTAATTTGAAGTCGAAGATAAAAATTTAATTGATGTTATCAATCAATCGTGTTGAAAAGATGATAAAAAAGTTTATAGTTTATTTTTTAAAATAGGATTTTGATGGATGAAATAAGGCCACTATTTTAAAATAATTCTGGTTTATATGTTTCTGTTGGAATAAGATTCTTGAATTGTGATTGTAGATAAAATGGTTTCAAAATAATACATATTAAAATAAAAAAAAGGTAGGAATTATATAACTTATTTTGATAATTATGTAATACACTTAGAGCGAGTATCATGTAATTTTGAACTCATAAATTAAACATAATCAATTAAATATTAAAATGTAAAAAAATGGAAAAAAGAAATTTATTTTTAGGATTGACGCTAGTCTCCTTAGTATTTGCATCCTGTAAAGATGAAAAAGTTACACAGGCTGAGAAATCAGTTGATAAGTATGTAGTCTATGTTGATTCAATTAACACCATTGAATCAGCCACAATTAAAACAAACTGGCAAACGATAGATGATGGGTATCAAATAAGAGTAACAGATGCAGAATTTGCTTTAGAAAATTTAAAAGAAAAAGAAAAAGCACAAGAAAAAATTAATGCAAGCAAAGCTAAATATGAGGCTTTAAAAGCTCAAATTATAGCAGATATGCAAGCCGATGCGATTGTCAATTCAAAGCAAACTTTAAGAAATGAATTATTAGGTGAGGGAAAAATTGGCAATGACATGAATTTTGAATGGGTAAACAAAAATAACATTTTGGCTGTTTACCAACAATTTGTAGACGTCGCTCAAACTAACAAAGACAAGTATTCTCGCGAAGATTGGGATGAGATAAAACTATTGTATGAAGCACTTGACAGCCGTAAAAATACCGTTGAAAATGAAGGGCTATCATCTAAAGACAACCGAAAAATTGCGGGTTTAAAATTAAAATTTGCTCCTATGTACACATTAAACAGAATGGGTTCAAAAAATGAAGAAATGCAAAAAGCAAAACAATAAATAATTTTTTAGTTGGTTAATGTTAAAGATGGCAGTTGGCAACAACTGCTGTCTTTTTGGTTTTTAATAAGGAGCAACAACTTTGGTGCAATAATTTAATTAAAATAGACAAGTAAATTTTTTACTAATTATTAAATTAGCTATAGGATTATTAAATTTTTTTGGCTAGGACTATTTGTAACTAACCAGTCTTTGAATTAATTTATAATAGTTTGGTTAAAAGAGTTTTACCACAAATATCATAAAGTCTTAAACTAAGGCCACAAGGACAAAGGATGCTAATTTTCGATGCTTTGTGTGTTTTCTTTATGTTCTTAGTAGTTAATTTATTCATTGCAAACCAATTATTTATACACACTGATTAGTTACGATTATTTTTTTAAAATGAATAGTTTTTAAAATAGCCCTATGCAATTAAATAGTGTTTTGGTTTTTTAAAAGTTTAATTGGCGAGCAGAATGTTATAAACAGGCCTAAACCAAACCTAAAATTTGACCAAAAATAAGTATATTCGTATGCAAATATTTTAATCGTCTCACCCCTAAGTTTATCTTAAAATGAAAAACCGTCGCACCTTTTTAAAACTTGCCTCTTTAAGTAGTTTGGCTGTAATGGCTAAAGGTTTTAGTCAAACTTTAAAAACAACTCCTCCGCAAAATAAAACAAATTTTATCAATCAAAAACCCATTGTTATTTCTACGTGGATTCACGGAATGCAAGCCAATGCAGGCGCGTGGGAAGTTTTGACAAAAGGTGGAAAAGCCATAGATGCCGTTCAAAGAGGGGTCATGGTAGTAGAATCGGATGTTGAAAATCAGAGTGTTGGACTTGGCGGACTGCCAGATCGGGATGGTATTGTTACCTTAGATGCGTGCATAATGGACGAAAATAACCGTTGTGGTGCAGTTGCCTGCCTGCAAAATATTGAAAATCCCATTGCTGTGGCGCGCAAAGTTATGGATGAAACGCCACACGTTTTATTGGTTGGCGAAGGCGCTTTACAGTTTGCCTTAGAAAAAGGGTTTAAATCGGTTAATTTATTGACCGAAAAATCAAAAAAGGATTGGGAATCGTGGAAGGTAAAATCAAAATACCAACCCGTAATTAACAGCGAAAACCACGATACCATTGGTATGTTGGCGCTCGACGCGGAAGGAAATTTATCGGGTTCGTGCACCACCAGTGGCATGGCTTATAAATTACACGGTAGGGTAGGCGATTCTCCTATTATTGGCGCTGGATTATTTGTAGATAATGAAGTTGGTGCGGCTTGCGCCACCGGTATGGGTGAAGCCGTGATTCGCATTGCCGGAAGCGCTGTTGTGGTTGAGTTAATGCGTCAAGGAATGAGTCCGAGTGAAGCTTGTAAAACGGCAGTGAATCGCATTATTAAAAAACATAAAGACTTAACCAATTTACAAGTCGGCTTTTTAGCTTTAAACAAACAAGGCGAACACGGCGGATATAGTGTTTACAATGGTTTTAATTACGCGTTACGCACGCAAACTCAAAACGAAATGGTCAATGCCAAATTTGACAGAACTTGGTAGGGGTTTTTATAGCGACAGCAATCCTCCGTTAAGGTACTTATTCAATTGTAATTTCATCGGCAAACAACCAACTTTTTCCGCCTGCGCCCACATGCCAATTGGGGCAAGGTCCCATATTTTTGGCAATCATTTTAACATAGCGGGTTTTTAAATGGGTTTTAAATCCAAATTCTTTTATATAAGAACCTTCTTGGCGGAGGCTAAAGTCATTTTCAATTTGTTTTATTTTTTTAAAAGTTTTGCCATTATCCGAACTATAAAAATCAACTTGTTTAGGAAACCAAATCCAAGAATTGAGGTCTTGTAAAAAACCTGCCGAAATTTGATTCACTAATTCGGGTTTTCCTAAATCGACAAGCGCTTCAATATCTTTACCTTCATAACCTTGCCAATAGCCTGTTTTAAAATTGTTAGCGCCTTTTAATTGGTCTATCAAAGCAGTTTTGCCACCCGCCGCATATTGATTGGCAAAATCAGATTTTAGGGTGAGGCTTCTTTCAGCTTTTATCTTATAAAAATGAGCAGAAACTATTTGATGCACAACACCAACGGGCAATGTTGTTTTGGCTTCAATCACCGTTGTTTTAGTGAGTATTAAAGGTTGGCGATAGGGTTGCCATTTGCCGGAATCGCCATCAATAAGGCGGTATAAAATTGCGCCTTTAGCTTGCGCACTCTTAATGTGGACTTTTAATTGGTTCTTAAAAGTATAAGAATCGGCTTCAAAATAGGGTAAACCTGGCGTGCCATTTGATTCAATTTTAGAAATTGGTCTGTATTTTGGGTCTGTTCCCCAAAGGGTATTTGGCTTTTCGCCCATCACAAATTTTAAAACGCCCCCCTTTTCAATGGTTTGATGTTGGATGTAGCTTAAGTGATAAGCTTTATCATTGAGCGTTGCTTTTTGAATATAGAGGTTCTTATCGGATAAGTTTTGGGCTTCGATACTGAATGTTTTACCATTTTCTAAATGGTAGCTAATCTTATCAAATAGTGGTGTGCCGATGGTATAAAAAGGCAAACCGGGCGTAACGGGATAAAATCCCGAAGCGCTCAAAACAAACCAGGCGCTCATTTGTCCGCAATCTTCATTTCCCGAAAGGCCATCGGGTGCATTTTGATATTGGGTGGTTAAAATTTGGTGAACACGTTGTTGTGTTTTATAGGCTTTGCCAATGTAATTATATAAATAGGCCATGTGATGACTGGGTTCATTGCCTTGCGCATATTGTCCAATCAAGCCAGTGATATCCGCTTGTTCACGACCACTGGTTTTAGATTTTGCTGTAAATAAACGGTCTAATTGTCGTTCAAAATTTGAATCACCACCCATTAAATTAATGAGTCCGTTAATAGCTTGTGGCACAAAAAAGGCATATTGCCAAGCATTGGCTTCGGTATAATTAAAATTTACTTCAAAAGGGTCGAACGGGGCAAACCATAAACCATTGTTTTTGGCGCGCATAAAAAAACTGGAGGGGTCGTAGGTATTTTGATAACGCAAAGCCCTATTTGCAAATGTTTTTGAAATTGTTTTTTGATTTAAGTCTTTGGCAAATTGTGAAATACACCAATCATCGTAAGCGTATTCTAAGGTTTTAGAAACCGATTCCGATTCATCGCCAGCTTCAATGTAGCCATTTTTATTGTAAGAAGGCAGTCCGAATTCCGGTAAATTAGCGCTGTGAACCATCGCTTCTAGGGCTTTTATAGTGTCAAAACCGCGAATACCTTTTGCAAAAGCATCCTGAATAACCGACACCGAATGGTAACCAATCATACAATTGGTTTCGTTAGCCGATAACTCCCAAACCGGTAATTTTTTACCTTGCTCGGCGTGTTTTAAAAAGGTGTTGATAAAATCGGTGGTGCGTTTTTGTTCAAGAATGGTATAAAGTGGATGTGCCGCCCTAAAAGTATCCCAAAGCGAAAAGACGGTATAAGTGGTTGAAGTGCGATCTTGATGAATTTTTTGGTCTAATCCACGATAAGAGCCATCGACATCCGAAAAGCTATTTGGAACAATTTGCGTGTGGTATAGAGCCGTGTAAAATATTTTTAATTGATTGATATTTGTTCCGTTAAGGCTTATTTTGCTGAGTGATTTTGACCAAATAGTTTTTGCTTGAGCGCGATAATAATTAAAATGGGGCTCCTTGGCTTCGGTTTCTAAATTTAGTTTTGCGCCATCAATACTCGTGGCTGAAATTCCCACTCTAATAAATAGGTCCGAAAGTCCATCTGCAAAGGAAAGAAGTTTATAAAAACCCTTATTTTTTGGAGTTTGGCTTGGGTTTGTCGCCTTGAAAGGTGCGGAAAAAACCATATAAAAATAGACCGATTGTTTTTGCGCCCAAGCTTGCGAAATGCGGTAGCCCGCAATAACACTGTCGTTTACAAGTGTTAATTTGAAATCGAGTAGCTTGTCGCGATGCGCTAAATCGAGCAAAAGTTTGTTGTTATTGGTTTTATTAAAATGATAATGATGAAGGCCCACTCTTGTTGTAGCGCTCAATTCCACATTTACGTCGGGTTTTTCTAAGTGCACCGCATAATAACCTGGATGGGCGACTTCTGTATCTTTTTTAAAAGCGGAAGGGATTATTTTTTTTTGGGCAATTGCGTCAAAGCTCAAAGTTTCCTTTGTGTTAAAGGGCATCAATAGTACATCGCCATAATCGGAAATACCGGTACCGCTCAAATGTGTATGAGAAAATCCGTAGATAATGGTGTCGTCATTGTGATACCCCGAGCAGCCATCCCAGCCGTCTAAGCGGGTATCTGGACTCAATTGCACCATTCCAAAAGGGGCAGTTGCACCAGGATAGGTGTGTCCGTGGCCACCAGTTCCAATAAAAGGATTTACCAATTCAAAAGGGGACAGGTTTATAAAATTCTTAGGTTCTTGCTGTTTGCAACTAGATAACAAGGTAGTTGCGATTAAAAACAGGATAATAATCTTTTGTTTATTGGCTGGTATAAGCTTTGTTTTCAAACGGCTTTGCACTTTAAAGTTTAATAGCGTAAATATAGTGCGTTTGTTTTGTAATAAAACAAGTCAATTTTAAAGTTGATAGGTAGTGCTTTGGGTTTTTTATTTGCTAACTTTTTTAGCAAAAATTTGTTTGTCAATCTTTCGCTGGATTGTTTTTAATTGGCTGGCAACGGGCAAGTGTATGAGCAGGCAGGGCTTTTAACTACTAAACTTTTTGTGAAGCACTGAACTTTAAATTTACTAATTACCTGTCCTACGAAGCACGAAACCCCTGCTTGCGTATAGGTGATGTTGTGCGTTCGGTGTTCTTTTTTCGGCCGTTGGTTTATCGGTTGTTTTGGTCGTGCGGTTGGCTTGGTAGGGGCTTTGGCAATGTGCTTGCAAATAGCTTGGGATTATACTTTAATTCCAAATCTTTTTAACTTTTTTATTGATTCATAAGCTCTTATTAACGCTTGTTCTTTCACTTTTTCTTTTTTCGCTAATGATGTTTGAACTGATTTTACGTTTGATAGTTCTAAATTACTGAAAATGTTTGTCTGGTTTGCTACGTCAATAATTCGTTTCCAATTATCTTTTGAAACCAATAGAAGTTTATCGTAAATGAATTTCACTTCAATAATTTCTGTTTCTTCCAATTTTGATAATGCTTTTACTTCGTCAATGATTTGAGGACTCGCCTGAATATAGTCCAATACCTTTTTTCCAAAAGTTATTTCTCTTGTTGTCAAGTTCTTGCTTTTACTTAATCTGCTTACTAAATCAAAAGCAGTTGACCAATCAAATCCAGTTGGCTTGTTTTTGTCAATGTGAAGTCTGAAACCGTCCCAAAATTTCAGTCCCATTTTTTGAATTTCACTAATCACAAAAACAGAATCTTCTAAACTGTTTGTGTCAATTTCTTTTTCTTTTTCACGTTGCGTTTTTTCTTCATCCGAAATCAAATAATCTTTCAAATCAGATAGTAAATTTTTAGAATATTGTGTTGCCTTCAACTTGTCCCACGAAGTTGGTCGTTTTGCGTACTCCGAAACCATTCCGCCTCCGTTTGTCTCTAAATGATTATAGACAAAAATCAATAAATTTTTAAGGTGATTGCTTACAAAATCATCAATTTTTTGTTCTTCGTAAAGTTTCCATAAGTCAAATCGTTTTTCGGTTAAGAAATGGAAAAATGAGACTGTATAAGCAACAGAAAATGATTTTATACTTGTGTTTTCGCCAATTGCATTAACTCCTTTTCTGCCAAATAATTTATCGGTTGTTTTGAATAGAATGGCATTTGCAATCAATTTGCGATAAAAATTCTCGCTTGGCAATTTGTTTTTATTGACTAGTTCAGTAATCTTTTTTGTGTAGTGAATAAAGTTTTTCTGCGAACCTTGAGAAACAAAATGCGGTTCTAATTCCCAAATATTGATGAATTTTGCAATATCTGATTTTACAAATTTTCTGTCTGACGGATTTTGTTCTTTGAATTTCTTTTGCTGTGCAGGCGTTTGTTTGTTCAGCGTTTCACGATATTGACCATTTGCACGTTCAAAGAACCACAACAACGATTGATTTTTATTTTCTGGATTTATAACATATTTTTTCCTTGACAGGTTTTCAATCTGAACGAAATAAGGATTGTTTGAAGATAAATCTAATTCAGAAACTTTATTTTGACTGTTTGCAAAGCGTGAAATGTTTGGGACTTCAATGTTTTTTTGTTCTTTATCCTTAATAACAGTAAGTTTCATTTGAACAAAAATTTTGCTCAAATCAGCATCTTTAAATTTCTTTTGTGTGTGATACAAGGAAGCTGTGGTTTGACCACCATTCACAATTTGAAAGTCGTTAAGTTTTGTAATAACTAACTGATTATCTATAAACTTGGTTTCAACGCTTTCGGCTGTTGCTGTAATTCCGTTGTTGTATGGCAAAAACATTTGCGGTTTGTTGCGAATGGTATCCCTAATTCCTTTATTGAACTTACCTGCTTGTCCTAAAAAAGCACGAACATTACTTTCCAATAATTCATTTGAAAATTCTTTGTACAATTTTGCTAAAATTTCGCCTGGCACAATTGCCAAATAACAATCGTACAATTCATCAATGCTCGGAACTTGCAAGCATTGCAAACCTTTTCCATTTTCTGTGAAATTCTCAAATTCTATTTCAATAGGCTCGTGTACACTGTTCGATTCATTGATTTTAAACAATCGAGCAATGTCCCAAGTGTGAACAAAAACATCAGCATCATTAATTTCAATTTTCTCTTTATCGTGATTTGAAAATCCGTTAATCAGAAAATAAACATTGATGCGGTCAAAATCTTTTCCTTGTTTACCAATGATTTCAATTAGATGATACAATTCTTCTTGTGATTTATCAATATAATCTATATGCCGTTTTAATGCAGCATTGATAAAGCGTTTAATCTGATTAAGTGATTTTGTATAGTCGTCTTTTGTGATGTTGTAATCGTATTCATTTTTATAAAATGTGATAAACAAATCAAGTGTTTCGTAGTATTCCTTTTTGTTTTCGTCTTTTACAAAATCTTTCAAACAAAATCCGTTGATTTTCCAATCAATTCCGCCTTGGCTATTTGGGTAATTATACGACAAAACTCTTGCACCTTCAGATTTGCCGATTGATTCTAAAACTTCTATAGCATATTCGGTGAATTTGTCCTCAAAACTCGCTCCTTCGCCTTCTGAATAAACATAAGAAGCCACAATGGATTTTACTTCTTCAATATAGTTTTCTAAAGCTCTTTCCATTCATTAAATTTTTGCTCGTATTTGTTCATTCACAGCGATTGCCATTATTTCTTGTTTTTTGCTTTCTTTTCTATCGCTTTAAGGCTTTCCAGATAGTTTTTTTCCGCTTCGCTAAGTGTTTTTTGTTGATATTTTTTATACTCAGCAGTTGCCTTTTCAACTGCTTTTTCGTGGCTGATAGCTCCAGCTCCTTGCAATAAATTTTCTCCGCTCATTGTCAAAATACGATCTAAATGCGCTGCCCAATCTTTCATTGTCATAGTTTGTTCCCGTTCGGCTTGGCGTTCTGCAAAGTCCAAATATCCCGAAACGATTTGTCCTAAGGCTCTCAATTCTTTTTCGTCTAAATAATTTTTTGCAATCGTTATGTCTTTTAAATAAGGGCGTTCGCCAACAAAAGTCATCAAGCCCATAAATTCTTTTTCGGCATTGGCACGACTAAAAATCACTTCGGCTGCTGTTTGTCCGTGAACAGCATAGTGAATTTTG
>PFPU01000202.1 GCA_002793215.1 Flavobacteriales bacterium CG_4_10_14_0_2_um_filter_35_18 | reverse complement strand
TAATTGGTGTTTCTTGTCTGGCTTTTACAATTGCTTGCGCGATGGCTTTGGCATTATTTAATTCGCCATATTCTAATAAAATAGCCTTCAATTTGGCTTCAGTATAAGTATTCACAACCTCATAGGCAGAAAGTTCAGATTTAGAATCCATGCGCATGTCTAACAAGGCGTCAAAGCGCGTTGAAAAGCCTCGTTCAGGCACATCAAATTGATGTGATGACACCCCTAAATCGGCTAAAATTCCATTAACTTTTGTCACTCCGTAAACTCTTAAAAACCGTTTTATAAATTTAAAATTGCCTTGAATGAGCACAAATCGATCATCAAGTAGGTTGTTTTTTTTGGCATCTTCATCTTGATCAAAGGCAAACAATCTTCCGTTTTTGTTAAGCCGCTTTAAAAGTTCTTTTGAATGACCACCGCCACCAAAAGTTACATCAACATAAATTCCGTCGGGAATGATTTCTAAACCGGCAATACTCGCTTGCAATAAAACAGGATCATGATAGTCCATTTTCTAGATTTGATGAATTTCCCATAACCGTTTCAGCCAAAGTTGCAAAATCGGCAGTAGCCTCATTAATAGCAATTTCGTATTTATTTTTATCCCATATTTCGACAATATTTACCGCTGATGAAAGAATAATATCACTTTCAATTCCGGCAAAAACCGCCAAATCTTTTGGTATTAATAACCTACCAGTCGCATCGAGATCGGCAATTTTAACACCTGCGGTAAAAACCCTGATAAAATCATTGTTTTTCTTTACAAATCGATTTAGCTTGTTAACTTTTTCCATCATTACCTGCCACTCTTGCATCGGATACATTTCAATACATGGTTGAAAAACAGACCGCTTTAAAACAAAGCCTCCGTCAAGCACACTCATCAGTTGCTTTTTAAGCATCGTTGGAAGCATTAGCCTACCTTTGGCATCCGATTTACACGTGTAAGTACCTATTAAATTGGTCAAAGTTTGAAAGATTTTGAAAACAAATATACATTTTTTTACCACTTTTTACCACTTTTTACCACTTTATTGAAAAAATAGTTATCAACAATTTTATTTTAAGCTATTTGATTGATTATGAATGTGCGGTATGCTTGTTTAAAAACGCAATATAAATTAAACTGACAAAGCCACATTAGCCAAAAATAATTATATTTGTGAATTGTTATTAAAACAAGATACCTAGATGAATTTTTCTCTAAAAAAAGAAGCTACTTTTAATTATTTAGAAGCAGGTGAAGGAACCCCAATTATCATACTCCATGGAATTATGGGTACTTTGAGCAATTTTAACGGCGTTTATAATTATTTTCCCAAAAAGGGTTATCGCATTTTAATTCCCGAATTGCCGCTCTATACCTTGCCGCTGTTGAGAACCAATGTTAAAAATTTAGCCCTATTTGTAAAAAAGTTTGCCAAATTTAAAAATCTTGAAAACTACATTTTATTAGGAAATTCGTTAGGGGGTCATATTGCACTTTATTTTTCAAAATTATATCCCGAGAATGTTTTGGGGATGGTGCTTACGGGTAGCTCAGGACTTTACGAAAATTCTATGGGAGAATCTTATCCAAAACGCGGTAATTACGAGTATATTAAAGCTAAAGCTGAAGAGGTTTTTTATGACCCAAAAATAGCTTCAAAAGAAATTGTTGATGAGGTTTTTGAAACGGTAAACAATCGCATAAAATTAATAAAAACCTTGGCGATTGCCAAAAGCGCCATACGCCATAATATGGCAAAAGATTTACCCTTAATGACGATGCCAACTTGTTTAATTTGGGGTAAAAACGACAAAGTTACCCCACCAAATGTTGCGACAGAATTTAATAATTTGTTGCCAAATTCTGATTTGTATTGGATTGATAAATGCGGCCATGCGCCAATGATGGAGCATCCTGATGCTTTTAACACCCTATTAGAACAATGGCTTAAAAAGCGCAATTTTTAAGTTATGAATATTAAATCGGCTGAATTTATCATTAGCAATACCGATGTGGCAAATTGCCCAAAAGAGTTGTTACCCGAATACGCCTTTATCGGCCGCTCTAATGTTGGCAAATCGTCGTTGATTAATATGTTAGTCAACCAAAAAAACTTAGCTAAAACTTCCGGAAAACCAGGAAAAACACAACTTATCAATCATTTTAAAATTAACAATGCATGGTTTTTGGTAGATTTACCGGGCTATGGCTATGCTCAAATTTCAAAGAGCAAACGCAAGACTTTTCAAGAATTTATTAAAGCTTATTTTTTAGAGCGCAAACAATTGGTTTGCACCTTTGTATTAATTGATTCACGCTTAGAACCCCAAAAAATTGACTTAGAATTTATGCAATTTCTTGGTGAAAATAATATAGCCTTTTGTGTTGTTTTTACCAAATCGGATAAATTAAAAACCACCAAACTCAATAATAACATCGCTATTTATAACGATACAATGACCCAAAGTTTGTGGGAATCAATGCCTACTTATTATGTCACATCGGCAATAGCCAAGGCTGGCAAAGATGAGTTGTTGAACTATATAGAAACCTTAAATCAAGAAGTAGCTGAAAATTTTTAATGATGGCTTCTACTTTAGATACCCTACAAATACTTTTTGAAGACAATCACTTTATCATTGTCAATAAACAATCGGGCGATTTAGTTCAGGGTGATAAAACGGGCGATGCCCCTTTAAGCAACCTTATAAAAATATACCTAAAAGAAAAATATTTAAAACCCGGCGCGGTGTTTTTGGGCGTTGTTCATCGGCTTGACCGCCCAACAACAGGTGTGGTTGTTTTTGCAAAGACTTCAAAAGCCCTAGAGCGTTTTAACAAAATGTTGCGCGAAAATAAAGTCGATAAAACCTATTGGGCCATCGTTAAAAACAAACCCGAGAGAGCTGAAGATACCTTAACGGGTTATCTAAAAAAGAATCCTAAAAACAATAAATCTACATCATTTACTTCTGAAATTGAAGGCAGTAAAAAAGCCGTACTTCATTATAAATTAATTAAATCGCTCGAAAATTACCATTTGCTAAAAATAGATTTAGAAACAGGACGGCATCACCAAATTCGGTGTCAATTGGCTGCTATTGGTTGCCCCATTAAAGGTGATTTAAAATACGGATTTGACCGCAGTAATAAGGATGCCAGCATCCATTTACACGCACATAAGATTGAATTTATTCATCCTGTTACAAACGAACTTATTTCTATTTTAGCGCCAACTCCCAAAGATTCAATTTGGGATGCTTGTAACTAAGCTTTATTTTTCTTTTCTACAATTGCTTGTAAACACAAATTGCCAATGCTACCTATATGTGTGTGACACACCGTTTTATCGGGTTTAAATTGTCCTTTAGCCACCTCTTTTCCAACCATTTTATAAGCATCTCTAAAAGGCACACCACTTTGCACCAATTTATTAACTGTTTCTACACTAAAAAGATTATTGTATTTCTCGTCTTCTAAAATAGCCGTATTCACTTTGATATTTTTTAATGAATAGCTCAGCATTTCTAAACAAGATTTTAATGTCGAAAAAGCGGGTATCAAACCTTCTTTTAACAATTGTAAATCACGGTGATAGCCACTTGGCAAATTGTTGGTAATGAGTGTAAATTCATAAGGCAAAGCTTGTAATTTATTGCACTTTGCGCGAATCAATTCAAAAACATCGGGATTTTTTTTATGAGGCATAATACTAGAGCCTGTAGTTAATTCATCTGGAAAGGAAATGAAAGCAAAATTCTGATTCATATACAAACAAATATCCATACTCATTTTAGACAAAGTACTCGCCACCGCACTCAAAGCAAATGCCACGCCTTTTTCAAGCTTGCCACGACTCATTTGCGCCGCTACCGAATTGTATTTTAAGGTGCTAAAATTTAGCGCTTTGGTAGTAAAATCCCTGTCAATAGGGAACGAGCTGCCATAACCGGCAGCCGAACCTAAGGGATTTTGGTCAGCCATTTTGAAAGCGGCTTTTACAAAATAAAGATCGTCAATTAAGGTTTCGGCATAAGCTGAAAACCACAAACCAAAAGACGAAGGCATCGCAATTTGCAAGTGGGTATAACCTGGCAAAAGAACCGCTTGATAGCGATTGGCTAAAGTGATTAATAAATCAAATAAACCATCCGTTTCATCCATTATTTCTTTTAAGGCATCCTTTACAAACAGATGAATATCAACCAAAACCTGATCATTTCTAGAACGGGCGGTGTGAATTTTTTTACCTGTATCGCCCAATTTTTCGGTCAATAAAAACTCAATCTTTGAATGAACATCCTCAAAATTCGACTCAATTGTAAAGGTTCCATCATTAATTTTTATCGTAATGGCTTCTAATTCAGCTTTTATAGCGGTCAATTCATCTGCGCTAAGCAAACCAATTTTATGTAACATTTGGGCATGCGCCAAGTTACCCATTACGTCATATTTTGCTAAAATAAGATCTAAAACGCGATCGTTGCCAACGGTGAATAAATCAATTTTTTTGTCGGTTGAAAATCCCTTATCCCAAAGTTTCATACAATTTCATTTAAAATTTTAATATACAAATCAATGCCTTCTTCAATTTCTTGGAGGTAAATAAACTCGTCGGCGGTGTGCGATCGCAAACTATCACCGGGTCCTAATTTTAAAGACGCACAGCTTAAAACTGATTGGTCAGAAAGCGTTGGAGAGCCGTAAGTTTCAAGTCCTAATTTAATTCCCGCCTGCACAATTGGGTGGTTTTTAGGGATTGACGATGAATTTAAACGCATCGAACGCGCGGTAACCTCCGATTTTACATTTGCTTTTACAAGGTCTAGAACTTCCTGATTGGTGTAGGCATCGGTTACGCGAACATCTACCACAAAATTGCAATTTGCCGGAATCACATTGTGCTGACTTCCGGCTTCAATTTGTGTAACGGTCATTTTGACTTTGCCTAAGGTTTCGGATATTTTTTCAAATTCATAATTTTGAAACCATTTAATCGCTTCAATCGCGTTGTAAATAGCATTATCGGCAATGCCATGTGCCGCGTGTCCAGGTGTGCCATGTGCCTTACAATCAAGCACTAACAATCCCTTTTCGGCAATCGCCAATTTCATTAGAGTAGGCTCGCCAATAATTGCAAAATCAATGGGTGGAATAATATGCAACATACTATTTAGTCCGTTTTGACCTGAACTTTCCTCTTCGGCTGAAGCCACGATTACAAAATTGTAATTCAGATTTGGCTGTTCATAAAAATAAGCAAACGTTGCCAACAAAGAAACCAAACAACCGCCGGCGTCATTGCTCC
>PFPU01000130.1 GCA_002793215.1 Flavobacteriales bacterium CG_4_10_14_0_2_um_filter_35_18 | reverse complement strand
AAGGTATTTAATTAATTTGTAACTTTGATTGCGTCATATTTTTATAAAATGCATGAACTTTCGGTTGCTTTAGGAATCGTAAAAATTGCCGAAAAAGCGGTTGAAAATATACATTTTGAAAGGATTACAAAAATAGAACTTCAAATAGGAACCCTTAGTGGGATTGAATTAGATTCATTAAATTTTGTTTGGGATTCGGCAGTAAAAGATACCGTTCTTGAAAAAAGTATTAAGCAAATTGAAGTGGTAAAGGCAAAAGGAAAATGTGTAGATTGCGATACGGCGTTTGATTTGGAACATATTTATGATTCGTGTCCAAAATGCAATAGCCATTTTAAAGGCATTTTAAAAGGAAAAGAATTAAGAGTAAAAGCAATAGAATTTATTTAACTACCCTAATTATGTGCGGAACTTGTGGCTGTGGATCTGATCAAAAGGGTCCCGTAATTTCAAAACCTGGCGAACATCAACATCCTTTTGATGCGCCTCATCACCATCACCATGAAGGGGAATCTGCTCATGAACACACGCATGAGCATATCCACGAAAGTGACCATGAACACCAACACAATCATCAACACAAGGTTTTAGAAATTGAACAAGATATTTTGCAAAACAACCAGATGCTAGCGGCAAGAAATCGCGGTTATTTTGAAGCTAAAAACATCTTTGTCCTTAATTTAGTTAGCTCACCTGGTTCGGGAAAAACTTCAATTTTAGAGCGTACTTTAGCCGATTTAAAAGACACTATTTCATTTTATGTTATTGAAGGTGACCAGCAAACGCTAAACGACGCTAACCGAATTGATGCATTAAACATTCCGGTAGTTCAGATAAATACCGGTAAAGGTTGCCACCTTGAAAGCGATATGGTATTTAATGCCCTAAAAAAATTAGACCCAAAAAACAATTCCATTTTAATGATTGAAAATGTCGGTAATTTGGTTTGTCCATCAATGTTTGACCTTGGTGAAAGCAAGCGTGTGGTAATTATTAGCACCACCGAAGGCGAAGATAAACCCATAAAATATCCTGATATGTTTTATACTTCTGATATTTGTATCATCAATAAAATTGACTTGTTACCTTATGTGAATTGCAATATCAACCATATAAAAAAATATGCCCTACAAGTCAATCCAAATTTAGTATTTTTTGAGGTATCGGCAACCAAAGGAACCGGAATGGATGATTGGTATAAATGGTTGGTGGCAAACAAATAACAATGTTCATAGTTAAAAATAACAACTAACAAATCTAAAAACCAAAATCATCATGTGTTTATCAATTCCTGGAAAATTAATAGCAATCGTTTCTCAACTGGATGAAACTTTTAGAACGGGCAAGGTGTCATTTGACGGCATCATTAAGGAAGTTAGTTTGACTTTAGTTCCCGAAGCTCAAGTGGGTGATTATGTTTTGGTGCACGTTGGCGCTGCCATTTCAACCATTGATGAAGATGAAGCTCTTAAAACTTTTGACCTTTTAAAACAGCTTGGTGAGCTTCATGAATTGGAAAATACAGAACCAATTTAAGCCTAATTTTGAGAACCCTGACTGCTAAATAAAATTTAAATTTTTGATTCATTTTTTGAATGCATTTTTTTTATAAATTAGCAACCATTCTAATCAACAATAAGCTTTAAATGCTTATTTAAAAGTAGCTTAAGTTAACCTAAACACTTGTATTATGGCTGGTTTAAAATCCTTTAGAAATTTCGAAAACGTCTCTTTAAAGAAAATTTACACTTGCATTCCTTTGATAATACTTTTATTTTTATTGGGAATTGGTCAAGTTAATTACGCACAAACTGCTGTGCCTGAATACGCTTTGTTTCGCGGTGCTCAAGAACAGCACGCTATCGATTGCTTTAGCGAAGAATTTAATTACGCCGATTTAAATTTTAAATTGGTAAAAGGTCTCGACTCTGAACTTAAAAAAACAAGCTTAATTCTTTTGTTAAGCAATCAGCAAAGCCAACTGTTTGCTAGTGTTACAGACTTTAACACCTTTGATTTAAAACAATGGCTCATTCAAAATCAGGCTTTTTCTAGTAGCGATTCACTTATTTTTAAATTTGAGATGGAATTGAGTTCCGGTAATAGCATTGAGCAGACCTTAAGTTTTTGTTTAAAATCTTCCGAAATTGACCGACCATATCAATCAGAAAATGACAAATCGCTTAAACCCATAAAACGCACTCCCGATGGCAACCCAAAAAGCTTTGTTAGAGAAAAAGATTTTGTTAGAATTCCCATCTATTTTGCCACCGACCGAAATGATACGTTTAATGCCGATTTAAATAGTCGTTTTGGCGGTAAACGAGCTGATTTAAAATACGGTATTTGCCAAGTTAGCTTACCTTACCAACATCAAGTAGGACAAATTGAACGCCCTTCGTTGTGGAAACTCGAATTTTCGGAAGACCCCAAAAAACACATTGTCATTCAAGATATAAAAGTACTTAACAAAGATTCCTATTTTAAAAACCTATCCGAAGCCATTAAAAAATCAACTAAAAAAAGTTCGTTTCTCTTTGTTCACGGCTACAATGTTTCTTTTGCCGATGCAGCAATGCGAACCGCACAAATTACCTACGATTTAGCCTTTGACGGCGAAGCTGTTTTTTACAGTTGGCCCTCGCAAGCATCAACGGTAGATTATACCATTGATGAAGCCAATATTGAATGGGCACAAAACAATATTAAAAATTTTTTAGAAGATTATTTAACAAAATCGGGGGCTGAAAATATTTACCTTGTGGCACACAGCATGGGAAACCGTGGCTTGACAAAAGCGCTCCTCTCTTTAATGGACGAGCATCCCGAACTAAGAACTAAGATTAAAGAAATTATTTTAGCCGCACCCGACATTGATGCCGACGTGTTTAAACGCGATATCGCCCCTCAAATGGTTTCAAAAATTAAAAAACCGATTACGCTCTATGTTTCTTCGGATGATATGGCTTTAAAAGCCTCAAAAAAAGTACACGGAAATGCCCGAGCGGGTGATTCAACAGGCGCAATTGTTTTAGTTAAAGGCATTGATACCATTGATGCTTCGGGCATTGATACCAGTTTTATGAGCCACTCATACTTTGCTTCTACGTCCTCAATTATTGACGATATGATTGACATCATTAAAACGGGAAAAAGCGCCTTATACCGAGGCAAATTGCAACTTATTAAACTTAAAAACCAGGTTTATTACAAGGTGAAAAAAGGAATCTAAAGCATGTTTATTTGTTGAAGTGATAAAAGTAAACACCCATCGCACAAACAAAGACTTTGAATGAGTGGCCTTCCCCTCAATTAAAATATCACACTTGGGTTAAGCTAATCTCTATCAAAAGTTTAAACAATTTAAAAACCCGTTATCTAATTTTTGAGCTTAATTTATTTTTAGTAATTGACAAACTGGTTAATTTGCTCTAAATTTTTTAGCTATTTTTGGAGAATCAATAGCGGTTTAAATGAGCCACCTTTGACACAAAGTCTAAAAATATAATAGTCTAAAATGATTGGAACAACCCCTTGGATTATCTTAATAGTTTACATTCTCGCCCTTTTATTAATTGATTTTTTAGTCCTTCACAAAAAAGATAAACCAACATCGGTAAAAAAAGCCATTTATGAAACCCTATTTTTTGTGGCAAATGCCCTACTTTTTTCTGCTTTTATCTATTGGTTTTACAGTAACTCACTCATTGACAATATTGACGGACTCAATCCAAGTCAGGCAGTAGTGAAATATTTAACTGGTTATATAATTGAATTGTCGTTAAGTGTTGACAATTTATTTGTGATTGCAATGATTTTCGCTGCTTTTAAAACGCCCACTCAATACCAGCATAAATTACTTTTTTTTGGAATACTTGGCGCGCTAATATTTCGGGCCATTTTAATAAGTATTGGCCTTATTTTAATCCATAAAATTGAAGGAATGACCATTATTTTTGGGCTTTTTCTTTTGTTTACGGCTTTAAAAATGTTAAAAAAAGAAGCCGAACATACCGAATTTGAAGAGCCTAAAGGCATCATGAAATTATTTCGATTTAGCAAACTAATAGACGGTGGAAAGTTCATTACTAAAATTAATGGCAAAACCGTATTTACAGCACTTTTTGGTGCTTTATTAACTATTGAATTTACTGATTTACTTTTTGCTTTAGACAGTATTCCTGCCGTATTTGCTGTTACTACCGACCCATTTATTGTTTATAGCTCTAATATATTTGCCATCATGGGATTAAGGTCACTTTACTTTTTTCTATCAAATATGCTTGAAAAATTTGTCTATATTAAATACAGTGTTTTTTCAATTCTTGTATTTGTTTCAATTAAGTTGATTACAGCAAGTTGGGTTAAAATACCCGAATGGTTTTCACTCTTATTTATAGTAGTTTCACTCTTAATTGGAATCTATATTTCTACCATTAACATTAAAAAAACTGAATAAAATAGTTTTCCAATACTCCTTAAAATTAATAATATAGTGCCCTTTTAAAAAAATCATTGAGGGCTTTCATCGCCTTAAAATGTTCAATAATGATTGGCATCAATTGCGGACTTACAATTATTTCGGCGTCAAGATTTGCCATATAATACCACTGTTTATTTAGCAATAAATCTTGTAATAATGCTTTTTCGGCAAACTTTTTATCGATGCGTTTATTTTTAGCACCTCTAATTTCTTCAAAATATTTTTTAAAAATTTCACTCGAAACCAACTGGTTAAACTGCTCAAAATTATTGACAATCGCCTCTCTAACTTTGGCAAGCTCTTGGGTTGTTGGGCTATATAATCCACCATAAACACCCAGTTTTTCAGGTCCAAATTCCAAATATAAACCAGGATAAGCATTGTCTTTTTTGCCATATTTGGAGATAATAGCCGCCATTTGAAGTTTATAAGCCGATTTATCTTTAGAAAAACGCACGTCTCGGTTAATTCTGAACACCGCATCTTTTGGCAAAATATTGATTTCGCTATCAATTTTTGAGGTCTCAGCTATAAGCGCTTCAACAAACAACAAAAAAGGTTCCTTAACATTTTTTAGATAGTTAACTCTATTAGCATCAAACCATTCCTTGTGATTATTGGCCGCTAGGCTTTTAAAAAAGTCTAAATATTTTGAAGTAAAATAGGATTTCATCCGATAAAAATAAACAAACTATTTAAAGGTGTAAGCCATCCGCATTAAAAAATTGGCTTTTGGCATTGGCACTAAACTGGTTTCGGTATAATTGGCATTAAATATATTGTTTGCCATAAGGGATAAAGATACCTGTTGAATTTCTATGTTTAGGCGCGAATCAACCACCGAATAGTGCGTTCCGTTGGGGCGTTCAACAAATTTAGTGGTGATACTATGAAAAAAATGTTCAAAAAATTTGGCATTAAAAGTAGTAATCACTTGATGTTTGATGCTATTTAACGAATATCTTG
>PFPU01000087.1 GCA_002793215.1 Flavobacteriales bacterium CG_4_10_14_0_2_um_filter_35_18 | reverse complement strand
CATGAGCTTGTTCAATGCACCTATCGCAAATATGCGCTTCAATTCCGGCAATCAATAAATTGGTTTCGGCTTTTTTTCTACCACAAAATGAACAAGTTAGAATTTCTTTTGCCATATTTTTAAATTAGTTTCTTTTTAGTATTTCGTCAATCATACCGTATTCTTTGGCTTCGTCGGCTTTCATCCAATAATCGCGGTCACTGTCTTTTTCTACCTTTTTAAGGGTTTGGCCTGAATGATTTGCGATAATGGCATATAATTCACCTTTTAATTTTAAGATTTCGCGGGCGGTAATTTCAATATCGCTGGCTTGGCCTTGTGCACCGCCAAGTGGTTGGTGAATCATAATTCGAGAGTGGGGCAATGCCGAACGCTTTCCTTTAGTTCCGGCGCACATTAAAACCGCTGCCATTGATGCGGCCATTCCGGTACAAATCGTTGCAATATCGGGTTTAATAAATTGCATGGTATCATACATCCCTAATCCGGCATAAACGCCACCGCCAGGGGAATTGATGTAAATTGAAATATCTTTTGTGGCATCCACACTTTCTAAAAATAGCAATTGCGCCTGAATAACATTTGCCACATAATCGTCAATCGCCGTTCCTAAAAAGATGATTCTATCCATCATTAAACGCGAAAAAACATCCATTTGCGCTACATTTAAATGGCGCTCTTCTATAATGTAAGGCGTTACACTGCTTACCAATTTATCGTAATACAAGCTATTAATACCGTGATGCTTGGTTGCGTATTTTTTAAATTCATTGCCGTAATTCATTCCGAAATATTTAGATGGGTTAAAGTGGTAAAGATAAGAACAATTTATTAATTGAAAGTGTCAATAAAATCCTAAAAGTACACTTTTAAGTTGTTGCTATAATTTGATTAGGATAAAACTGTGTAGGTTATAAACGACACTAAATATGCTAATCCTGTCATAAAAAAGAGTTGCAACATTGGCCATTTCCAAGAATTTGTTTCGCGTTTCACAACTGCTAAAGTGCTCATACACTGCATGGCGAAAACATAATATAAAAGCAATGACATGCCGGTTGGAAAATCAAAAAGGGGCTTGCCGGTATTTTGGTTGATTTCGTTTTTCATGCGTTCACGAATGGTTTTAGTATCACCTTCGTTTTCTACACTATAAATGGTTGCTAAAGTGCCGACAAAAACTTCGCGCGCTGCAAATGAGCTAATTAAGGCAATGCCTATTTTCCAATCGTAGCCCAAAGGTTTTATAAGGGGTTCGATGATATGACCCATAGTGCCAATATAGGAATGTTGTAATTTATAAGAACCTAATTTTTTGGTAAAGGCGGTACTTGATTCAGGTAATTCGGGATTTTCTTGTTTTACAATTTGTGTAGCATTTTTAAAATGGTAAGGTCCGTTTGAGGCTAAAAACCACAAAACAATTGAAAGCGCCAAAATGATTTTTCCCGCACCAAAAATAAAAGCCTTTGTCTTTTCTATTATGGCATAGGCCACATTTTTAGGTGACGGTATTTTGTAATTGGGCATTTCAATTATAAAAAACTTTTTCTTTCTGATTTTGAGTGTTTTGTCTAAAATATAAGCCGACAAAACTGCGGTTAAAAATCCAATTAAATATAAGGCCATTAAAACCGAAGCTTGTAAACTGATGAAGCCAAAAAGACGTTTGTCGGGAATAATAAGCGCAATGATGATGGCGTAAATAGGCAACCTGGCTGAGCATGTTATAAAAGGCGTTACCAAAATTGTGATTAAACGCTCTTTCCAACTGCCAATGTTTCTAGCGGACATAATGGCCGGAATGGCACAGGCGGTTCCCGACATTAAAGGCACAACACTCTTGCCGTTCAATCCAAAAACACGCATGATTTTATCCATTAAAAAAACCACGCGGCTCATATAGCCGGTTTCTTCTAAAATGGAAATAAACAAAAATAGGATGGCAATTTGTGGAATAAAAATGGCAATGCCGCCAATTCCGGGTATGATGCCATTGATGATTAAATTAGTTAAAACACCAGGTGCTAATTGTGTTTTTGCCCAGCTACTCAACTGCAAAAAAACATGGTCTATTAAATCCATAGGCAAACTTGCCCAGTCAAAAATGGATTCAAATACTACAAAAAGAATTAAAAAAAAGATGAGGTAGCCAAACACTCGGTGCATCAAAATGCTGTCGATTTTAGCGCGTAAATCGGTTCCTTCAACGCGGTTTACATCATAATCTTTTTTTAAGATGTTATTAATTTGTTGGTAACGCAAAATGGTTTCGCGATGCTGAAGTTGTTTTACCTTAGAGTGATTTTTTAGAAACGCCTTTGCAGCTTCTTTTTGCGCTTCATCTAAATGTTTCAAATTTCGAAATTGCGTAATGGTAAGCCATGCTTGATATAAAGGTAATTTTGGGAAAGCCCGTTTTAAGTCCTCAAAAAACGCTTCGTCAATTTTAGCAGATAAATCATCTAAGGTTATGGTACTAAATTTTTTATAGTTTAAGATAGCTTCTTTCAGAATTTCAATTCCCGTATTTTTGCGGGCACTTATTAAAACTATTTCGGTATTTAAATCCGCTTTAAGCGCTTCAATAGCTATTGAAATTCCTTTTTTATTCATTTGATCGGCCATATTAATGGCTAATACAATGGGAATTTCTAAATCTTTTAATTGAGAAAATAATAGGAGGTTTCGTTTTAAATTTTCAACATCGGCTACCATCACAATAACGTCGGGATATTCGCTGGCGTTAGGATTTAATAGGGTATCGAGAACTATATTTTCGTCTAAAGTTGTGGGATTAATGCTGTAAGTGCCCGGTAAATCAATGATTGAGGCGGCGGTTTTAGCATTTAGCCTAAAAAAACCTTCTTTTCGGTCAACGGTAATACCTGGATAATTACCTACTTTTTGTTTTAATCCGGTAAGCTGATTAAATAAAGAGGTTTTACCCGTATTAGGGTTGCCAACTAAGGCAATTTTTATTAATTTTTTGTCGCCCATATTTAAAAATACTAAAGCTTTATAATTTGAATTTTACTGGCAACATCTTTTCTGATAGCCAAATAATTGCCATCAACTTTTATATAGAGGGGGTCTTTAAAAGGCGCTATTTGAATGAGTTCAACTACTTTTCCGGGAAGGCAGCCCATTTCTAGTAAATTTAAGGGAATGCTTTTTAAAGCGATTTGCTCGATGCATCCGCGTTCTCCTTTTTTTAAATCGGCTACCGTTGTGTTCAATTGCTATTGAGATTGAATATAAATAGTGGCAAATATACTAAATTAAGAACGCTTAAGCAGGCCATTTATCAAGGTTTGTGGTAGCTTTGTTTTAAGATATCAATATCGGTAATTAATTTTTGAACCGCTTCTTTATTAGTGCCGTCATAGATTCCCCTGATTTGCTGATTTTTATCAATGAGTATAAAATGTTCGGTATGGATAAAGTCTTGTTCACCGCCGTCGCCCTCGTCTAAAACGGCGAAATACGATTTTCGGGCAAGATTGTAAATTTCTTTTTTATCACCGGTAACCATGTGCCATTTTGAAGCCACAACTTTGTTTTTATCGGCATAAGCTTTAAGCACCGAAACGCTGTCAATATCTGGTGTAACCGAAAAGGAAAGCATCATCACTTCGCCATCATTTTTAAAAGCTTCTTGAACTTGCCCCATATAATTGGTCATAATTGGGCAAATTGATTGACAATGTGTAAAGAAAAAATCGGCTACATAAATCTTATCGCGATAAGTTTTATCAGTAATGGTATCACCATTTTGATCAATCATTTTAAAAGGAGCGATTTTGTGATGTTCTCTAACGCCACGCATAGAAGGATCTACCAATTTTGGATTTACATCAACCGGATTAATAATGGGCAAAACCTGTTTAGGTGTTTGTATTTTATAAAAAGAATAAATAGCTACAACCGAAAATAACAGCATAAACAATAGGGTTGGGAGCGATTTTTTAAAAAATTTTAACAATTCCATAAGCTTAAAATAAGAGTCGCAAATTTACAATTATAATTCTTTTTATCAGTATCGGTTTAAATTGAGATTATTTAACAAATTATTGAAACGCGTTAAGTTTCGATTTTATTTATAAAACAGTACATTTGTGCACTTAAAAACAAAAAAAGCCCTACATGGAATTATTTATAAAAATTGCACAATTCATCTTAAGTCTTTCTTTATTAATTGTTTTACACGAATTTGGACATTATTTGCCAGCCAAATTATTTAAAATTCGCGTTGAGAAATTCTTTTTATTTTTTGACGCTTGGGGCAAAAAACTTTTCAGCTTTAAAAAAGGAGAAACAGAATATGGTATTGGCTGGTTGCCTTTGGGCGGTTATGTAAAAATTGCGGGAATGATAGATGAGAGTATGGATAAGGAGCAATTAAAACAGCCACCTCAAGCTTGGGAATTTAGAACAAAACCCGCTTGGCAACGCCTTATTGTTATGTTAGGTGGCGTTACCGTTAACTTTTTGCTTGCCATTTTAATTTATATTGGTATGGCTTATTTTTATGGAGACAAATACCTGCCAAATCAAGACGTAAAAGATGGGGTGATGATTAGCGATTCTATCGGATTTAAATTGGGCTTAAACAATGGTGATAAAATATTAACAATTGACAATGAAGTAGTTAAAAATTTTTCCGACATTCAATTAAAGATATTATTTGGAAAAGAAATAACCATTAACCGTCATGATTCTATTATGAACCTTGCCATTCCGAATGATTTTATTTCTCAAATTATTGATGCCGACCAAAGGCAGTTTATAAGCTTGCGGATTCCTTTTGTGATCGGTTCCATCTCTAAAACATCGCCAAATCTTGAACGTGGCCTAAAGTTAAAAGATGAAATTGTGGCTATTAACACAATACCGGTTCATTATTTTGACGAAGTGAGTGCAATTTTACAAAATTTAAAAGGACAAGAAGTCCCCGTGATGGTGCTTCGCGATGGAAAATCAGAAACACTCAATCTAAAAATTGATACCAATGGCAAATTAGGCGTTGGTCTCTACGATTTTACCTTTGCCGATTTAGAAAAAATGAACATCTATACCTTTGAAACCAAGGATTATTCTTTATTGCAATCGGTACCGGTAGGTTTGGAAAAATCTAAAGAAAAATTGTTAAGTTATGTGCAACAACTAAAAGCAATTTTCAATCCGAGTACGGGTGCTTATAAAGGGGTTGGTGGCTTCATTGCCATTGGAAGTATTTTTCCATCAGAGTGGAATTGGCAAGCATTTTGGAGCATTACAGCCTTTTTATCACTTATTTTAGGCTTTATGAATTTGTTGCCAATTCCCGCTTTAGACGGTGGTCATGTTATGTTTACCTTATTTGAAATTATCACGCGTAAAAAACCGAGTGATAAATTTTTAGAGTATGCCCAAATTACCGGATTTATCATTTTAATTGCGTTGCTATTATTTGCCAACG
>PFPU01000086.1 GCA_002793215.1 Flavobacteriales bacterium CG_4_10_14_0_2_um_filter_35_18 | reverse complement strand
ATCTTCTAGCAGACAGTTTTTTCCAGATACTATCAGCTAATTTTATTTCTTTATCTGTAAAGCCGTAACCATCTTTCAGAATTTGCTTGTTAGTGATTTTTAAAATTTCATCAATGCTTTTTTTCTCTCGCATCATTTTGTCAATAGTGGCAAGTAAATCGGCATTGTCGGTTTGGTAGGGGAGCAGTATTTTTCCTGCTTCGCTTGGCATTAGTTCTAAAACACCACCGCCATAACTACGACCAACAATTTCAGAAAAAGCCAAAGACAATGAATTGTAAAAACTGGCTATAAATGCGTTTTTGTCCGTGTCTTTTTTCATAAATACACGGTGCATTGTGTCCGTTGTGTATGCGTTTGCTTCGTTTAAGATTAAACGAGGATACAAATTGTTTCTGCGGATAAACAAAGCATCAGATAATTTTATGGAAGGAATTACATACCAATCATCACGGATTCCTGTTTTGTAACCTTTGTTTACTCCCATTGATTCGCCCAATCTTATATATGAGTTTGCTCCTTTATGTCCGTTGATTTTCTCTTTGGCTGGAAACACCAATAAATGTGCTTTTGCTTTGGTTTGTCTGTTTAGCTTCCAATCTTTTTCCGTGAAAATCACACTGTTTACCTGAACGCTTCTTCCAACCATTGGCTTTGCATATTCTTTCAAATCATAAGCTTCAACAACTGGTAATGGAACGGTAAAATAGTTATTTGCTCCTGTGGTTATTCCTACTTCAACTTTGGCATAATTTCCAATCGTTGGGACTTTTCTTATTGAAGCAATTCTTTCAAGGAAATCAATTTCCTCTTGTTCCAAAAAGTAATATGTCCATTTGTTAGATTTGAAATCAATCTTTTTTGAAGGACTTTTTAGGATGTTCACATCCAGTTTTTCAAGATCTGAAGCATCTCTTAATTCTAAGTGTTCAATCAAATGGGAATCACTTCCGTTTTTCTCGCAAAGCAATAAAACCACCTCCTGTTGAATGTCTGGGAATACCAATTTTTCAAAAGAAATGATGTTGATTTTGTTATAGAAGTGTGCTAAAAATTCTCGTAGTTGTTGGGCATAAGAAACTTGCAATAATTCAGCAGGAATCACAAAACCAATTTTTCCTTTCTCCTTCAACAACAAACTTGAACCAACCACAAAAGAAACCCAAGCATTGGTTAATTTTGAGTATTTGAGTTTTGCACGATTGAATACTTTGATTGCTTCGTTTTGCTGTTCTTCTTGAAAATATTGGTAACGGATGTATGGTGGATTTCCTACGACTAAATCAAATTTTTCAGTTGTTTCATTGCAATACAAATGAAAGTCTGTATTGATAACACTTTTGTTATTGAGTTTTATCATTTCCGCTTTTTCCGCTTCAATATCATCAAACTCAATGGCTGTTACCGATCTGAATTTATGATTATTTTCTTTCAGTTGTTCAAGAAAAACACCGTCTCCACAACTTGGCTCTAAAATTTCATAATCTGAACTTCCATTGATGCCCCATTTTAAAATGAATGCAGCAATTGGCTCTGGCGTATAAAAACCACCTCTCAATTTCTCGGCTGTTGCGTTCTTAATTAGCTTCATACAATTCTTTGATTAATGGGATTAATAAATCATCACTACCTAAATCGTATAATTTAGCTAATAGCTTTTCTAGGTTAACTTTTTCTCTCACAAATTGTCCTTGCAGTGGAGTTAAAGCCCTTTTGTTTCCTGCATTTGCATCTATTTGGTCATAAATTCGGATTAATTCTTTTTGCGTTTCTGCGATTTTGTCGTGAAGTGTTTTTTCTTTTGAATTGGTAAAATTAATTTTTCGGATAGGCAAATTCTTCAAAACCTTTGTTCCTCTCGCTATGTAACCACCTCTGAAAATTTCTCCATACAAAGCACTGAACCACTCCAAATATTTTGAGTTGAGAATGGCTTGAATGTAATAAATAGAATAGTCAGAATCTGTAGGGATTGCAACAACACAATATCCTGCCGTTCCTCCTGATGATATTAATGTTCCGTGAATGTCAATAGCATATTTATCACCAACAGAAAGAACGCCAACAATAATTTTTGAAGGAAGTCCACAACTATCCAAACTTTGATGTCTTCCGTATCTGTACCACTCAGTTTTTGTTTTTGGCTCTGGTTTTATATCCCGTTTCGGATTATTTAAAATGGTTTTATGCTTTTGTAAATAGCCATAAGCTAAAGGAAATTTCTTTTGAATATTTGTTAGAGGAATTATGTCAACGCTTGTTTTTGTTGTAACATAAGGATAAATTACCCTCGCATTCGGCTTGAATGTTCTGTAAGTGTATAAATTATCTTCGCCCGAAGAAGTTTGAAAGTAGGGTTTTGTTATTTCCTTCTCAATCTTGTAATCAATACCTTTTTTGGTGAAATAATAGTGTTTCTTGTCCTCTCTAGTTGGGATGAAAATGTAAACATCATTTGCACTGGTCTGAATCCCATTGAAAATATTGTCACTTCCAACCAAATCATTAAGTTTTATACTTTGTGAAACGATTTTATTGTGTGCGTTTGTAAGTTCAGGCGTTACCAATACCCAAACTTCACTATCTAACTCTTTTGTTCTTTTCAAAGCATATTTAACTGCTTCGGGTTCTCTAATTTTCCAACTCTTTAAACTTTTTACTTCTCCATATTGGAAAGTTTTTTGTGGTTTCTTATTTAAAATTAATAGACAAGTGTATGTTGTCTTGTCGGCAAAAACTTGGTTTGCTCCAAATGAAACGATGGAATTTAAATACTCTTTCTCGGCAAGTAATTCACGAAGTTTTTTACCCGCACCAACTTTTGTAAACTTGCTTGGAACGATATAACCTAAAATTCCGTTCTCTGCCAACAAGTTTATTCCTTGTTCAAGGAAAAGGAAGTATTTATCAAATTGTTTATAAGCTGAATCATAGTTGGCTTTATAAAGTGGCAATTCAAGAGGAGTGATGTTTTTCATATCTTCCGACTTCATATAAGGTGGATTTCCTACAATCACATCAAAACGATGTTTTGAAAAATCAAACGGATTGATAATTACCTGATCTTTCTTGTTGGTAACTTGTTTTGGATTCAGCAAACTGTTTCCAAAAAAAATATTTTTTGAAAGGTCGGGTAAAACAGGTTTTGTTTTGTTGGTTGAATTTACATCTTCACTCTCAAGCAATTTGAGTAGCAAACCAAATTTTGCCGCTTCTACTGCATTATAGTCTTTATCAACTCCATAAATACAATTCAATAAAAGTTTTCTTTTTATCTCGAATGGAAGTTTATAAGTGTTGATATTGGTTTGAATGAGCTTTGATTTATCATTTTTCAGGTAGAAGTCAATCAAAATATCATTGAGCAATTGGAAAAGCTCCAATAAAAAAGCACCTGAACCGCAAGAGATGTCAGCGAATTTCAACTTCAAAATTTCCTTGTCAGATTTTCCTTCGCATTTTTTTAGAATGGTATTTCGCAAAATATAGCTAATGATGAAAGTTGGTGTAGTGATAATATCACGGTCAATATTTTCAGGTTTTTTTACCAAAACAATTGAAGTGTTTTGAACGCTCAATTTCTCGGAAAGGAAGATTTCATAAATGCTTCCCAATACATCTGAAGAAAAAACGCTGAATGAATAGGGGCTTTCAGGATAATACAACTGCTTGATAATTGTCCAAAATACCGAACTGATATTTTCTACAATCTTGTTCTTTAGCAATTGGTCAAACAGGCCTGAATTATAGCGTTTGTCTGCTTGCTCAAACTTTTTGATTAAAGCATTGAAATCATTTGTATTAGCAAACTTTAAGAGAGTTTGGTAATCTTCTAAACTTCTGTCCTCACAAACACGAAGGAAAATAATTCTGTTGATATAGCTTTGAACAACATCATTTAGTTGTTGCTCGTCAATTTTCGGGTCGTGTTTGTAAATTTCAGCACCTAAAGCTTTTCTCCATTCGTTGATTTGGTTCAGGAATAAATTGTCAATCGAATATTGATTGATTTTGCTTTCAATTTCTTTCCACTCCGTTTCAAATCCCCCTGAATAAACTGATTCTTTCCCTAAAAGTTGTTTGATTTCCTCAAACTTGCTTTCGTATTCTGTGTAATGGTATTTTTTTACAAGTGCTTTGTGGAAATTATCATCTTTCTCAACTTTTACTGATGTATCATAAATTATTAGGTATTCAAAGTTTGATAAAATTGAGATTTTCAATTTGGCTGTAAAACCATATCGTCTAACTTGTTTTTCAGTATCATTATTTGACTCAACAGAAATACAAGGTTTTTTAGCTTCTAAAAAGAATTTTCTTTCTGAAAATAGTCGGAATGTGTAATCAGGTTTTTTTGAATGTTCAGAAGCATTTGCTTTTAAAGCTTCTTCCAAAATCACTTCTCTTTCGTTGGTCGGTTTACCTGCATTGTTTTTAATGTCCCAACCAAGCAACTCGAAAAACGGGTCTAAGAAATCACTGCGAAGCAGTGTTTCATTATACTTGCTTGTCAAGTAATAATCCCTGTCGGCTGTATATTTTTCTATGAGTTGCTTTATTGTCATTTCCTCTTATTCGCTTTTAAATATTTTACTCTTTCTTCTGCTACTTTCAGTGCTTCTATTCCTAAATCTTCGTCTTGAATTTCATACAAAATCTTGTCACTTAGGAACGAAACTAAAAGTTCGTCTGCGTTATAATCGTATATGTCGGCAAGTTTTAGAACTACTTCTTTTGTGATTTTCCGCTCCCCACGTTCCATTTTGCTTAAAATCGCCACATCAATGTCTAGCAAAGCAGCAACTTTCCGCAATGGAAGTTCCTTTTCTTCTCGAATGTGTCTTAGCTTTTCGCCTATTGTTTCTGTTGACATAACTTCTATTGACATAATGTGTCAAAATTAGAAAAAGATTTTTGATTTGTCGTCACTTATTTCAAATTATTTTCAACATTCCTGTCAAGCGGTGGGAAATTGGCTCTTTTGCAAAACTTGGGTCGAGTGTCGGCTCGTGCGGTTTTGCAAATGTGCCAATGTTCGGTTGGCTAAAATTATTTTTTTAAATGTGCGGTGGGAAAAATTTTTAAAACAATCGGGTCGGATTGTGTGTCTCCAAAGTCAGTTCGTTAGTTCTTGTCAAGATGTCAATGTTCGTTTTTCAGATGTATGTTTTTTCGGAGTACTGTCGTTCTCTAGGCTTGCTTACAACTAACTTATATGTATAACTCCATCATACCTATCACTCCAAATTTGGGTTGTAGGTCTGATAACCTTCAAACTTTAGTTACATCAAATGTATTAATATTTTTCCTAGAAATCATCAAAAGGGCTTTTTAGCTAATTGGTACTTTTTGTGGTAAGTTGCGTGTAAACGGTTGTGGTTTTGTTGCTTTTGTCCTCCAACAAACTAGGTGGCGATGCTAAACCTATTAAAACTTAATGACAGGTTAAGCGCATCATTATCAACCTATAAATTTTTGTTAAATAGTTTTATTTTTTTTTAAAAGGG
>PFPU01000196.1 GCA_002793215.1 Flavobacteriales bacterium CG_4_10_14_0_2_um_filter_35_18 | reverse complement strand
TCATCAACTCCTGTGCCCATAATATTATGTCTTAATCTCCACTCTCCTTCTTTTTTTACCCAAAGGTGTGGCGATCTAAATTTATCAGTTAATTCATTTCTAAAGAAATTAGAATCAATCTCAAGGTATTCCATAATCTCATTAAAATATCTGTCTGGAAACTCTCCATCAAATTTCTTAACCAAAGCAACTCCATCTTCACGGGTAAGGTGTTTGTTCCTAATTTCTTGAGAAGCATCATAAGTGGCACGCCCAATACCGAATTTTATAAAAGTTGTATAATAATGTAAATCATCAATTTTATCATCAATACTGTTGTATTTGCTATATGTACCTTGAGTTCTAAAAGGGCGTGCATGAAAACCTGTATTTTCAACCGCATAATAATATACTTCCTGAGGTGTCCATTTTAGGTAATAACCTAAATAATGTACCTGAATATCAGATTTCTCTAATTCTTTAGCATCTGCAGGTAAAAAAGATAGTAAGTCATTAATTGGGACTTTATATTTTTCTTTTAACTCTCTAATGGAAACTCCCCCCAAAAATATCTCGTCCAAATTTTTATAACTATAGTATGATTTATCACGTAATGAGGTTGAATTATCAGCAATCGGATTACCATATTCAGCTTCATTCTCCCCATAAAAAATTAGAGATATACCATATTGGCTTGCAATTTTTGGAGCTAGATTTTTTTGTCCTAAAATGAAAGTTTGGAACGGGTGAAAAAGATTTTCTATTGATAATTTAGTAAGCAATTTCATAGTTTTACCATTTCGGTTAAATGATATATTATCAAAACCACTATCCACCCAATTCTTAAAATTCTTATAACCATAATCGGTATATAAAATTGGAGGCCAAGTACATGTTAATGGATGCATGCCATATTTATACTTTAAAACATGGGCTTGAAAAGCACTGTCTTTTCCACCACTACCTGGCACTAAACAGTCGTAACTCCCATCATTACTTCTGTGTTTGTCTAATAGCTTAAACAATTCTTCTTCTCTTTTAACCCAGTCAATAGCTTCTTTTGCATCTGCATTACGACATGCATCACAAACGCCATGTTCATCAAGATGCATTGTATTTTTCTTGCTATCTTTTGTATGTTTGAACTCAACAGCAGAAGTTGGTCTTTGGTTACTTGTAACACATCTGCTGCAAAATTTAACTTTCTGAGGAAGCCCATAATATGCTTCCAAATTTTCTTGTTTCATTTTAAATTATATTAAATTATTAATACTTGCCCAAGTCTTGTATATCTGAAGCCCCTTTTGTGCACTTTTTTCAGGATGAAATTGACAAGCAAAAATATTGTTCTTTTGTATACTAGAAACATAAATTTGTCCATCGTAGTCCGTTTCTGATAAACCAACCTGTTCTTCTGGATCAACATAAAATGAATGAACAAAATACATAAATTCTCCATCTTTAATATCTTGTAAAGGAGTATTATCCCAAGTGTTATTATTTATTTTGTTTATTTTATTCCAGGCAATTTGAGGAATTTTTCGGCTTTCACCTGCAATATTATTTATATTAAACCTTCTCACCTTACCTTTCACTAAATCTAAACCCTTTGTATATCCAAATTCTTCACTTTCTGTAAACAATAACTGAAGTCCCAGACAAATTCCAAGAAAAGGTTTACCTGATTCTACAGCCTGTTCAATTGGCTTTACCAGATTAAGATTATGGAGATTTTTCATGGCATCTCCAAAAGCACCAACACCAGGTAAAACAATTGCATCAGCAGATAAAATATCATTAGCATTTGAGCTAATAAAAACATTCAAACCTATGTTTGTCAATGCTTGATTTACACTAAAAAGATTACCAGATTTATAATCAATAATTAGTATTTTTTTTTTAAGAATTATCATATAATATTTTATATTCTTGTTGGAATTTCTGCATTTATAAGGATTGCTCTTATTTCTTTCAAAGAGCTTGGGCTAATTTTTTTAGGTATTTTACCACTATTTAAAAACGTTATATTTCCTTCTAATTTATAGTCGGAGGAAATACCACCAAATGTTTGCATAACCGAATAATGCAAAATAGAAGCAATTGCCACTGCATCAGCTTTTCCAAATTGAATTGCCTGAACTACATCTGCTGGTGAGCTTGCTCCTCCGTGTGCAATAACCGGAATTGAAACTGCCTCACTAATAAATCTGATAAGTTCAATATCATATCCTTCTCCTGTACCTTCTTTATCAACAGAAGTGATTACAATCTCTCCTGCACCTAATTCTTCTGCTTTTCGAGCCCATGATACCACCTCAAGACCTGAATATTCTCTACCATTATCTGTAAATGCAAAATATTTTCCATCAATTCCCTTGATGGCTTCGATTGCAACCACTATGGTAGATGAACCAAATTTCAATGAAGCTTCGCGTATAAATTGAGGGTTTTTAATAGCGGCTGTATTTATCGCCACTTTGTCAGCCCCTGCTCTTAAAACATTTCGAATATCATCAATTGTTCGCAAACCACCTCCAACAGTTAATGGGATAAATATCTCCTTAGCTGTTTTGGTTATGATATCACGTAAACTGTTTCGGTCATATAAACTGGCAACTGTATCCTGAAAAAAAAGTTCATCTGCTCCATTTTCGTAATAATAACGTGCAAAGTCCTCTGGTTTGCCAAGCACTCGTAATCCTTCAAGATGAATACCTTTAACAAGGTTTGGTCCCTTTATATCTAACCTCGGAATTATTCTAATTGTTTTCATTCATCATAATTTTGCATAATTCAAAATCAATCTTTGTATCAATATCAATTGATCTTGACTTTGGCATGATATAGGCTTTTGTTTTATCGCCTAAAAAACCTTTATTTTTTATAAAGTATTCTATTTCTGAAATATAAATAGCTCCATTTAATCGATAATATATTGGTAAATCTTGTGATCTTTTATTTTTAATCTCTGGTTTTATAAAAGATTTCATAGATAAATTACGAGGTAAGCTATTTGCCCACAAAGGAGAATGATCTGTTTCACAAACAGATACTACAGCATAAATATTTTTATTAAGAAGCTTTAAGGCTTTATCAATATCTACACATTTCCTCAAGGGTGAGGTTGGTTGTAAAAGTAGAATATAATCAAACAAAATGTTTTTTGATTTATAAAAATCAATCGCATGTATAATGACTTCATAAGTTGAAACTTTATCCCCTGAAAGCTTTAATGGGCGTTTAAAAGGAGCTTCTACTTTATAATTTTTGGTGAGGTTAATAATATTTTCATCATTTGTTGAAACAAGAATACGGTCAATTAAATTCGATTTTGCAACTTCTTCAAAAGTCCAGGCAATCAATGGTTTTCCATTTAAATCTAATATATTTTTAAACGGTAGCCTTTTACTCCCTTTTCTTGCAGGTATAATTGCTAAAATTTTTTTGTTATTAATCATTAATCAAAATCAATATGTGAAATGTCTTTTTGTGCTTTTTCAAAATCATCTGGATTACCAATATCAATCCAATAACCACGAATTGGATAATGAACCAGTTTTTTATTTGATTTTATAATCTGTTCCATAAAATCCGTTGCATTAAAGACAGTTTCTTTTGGAACTAATTTTAAAAGTTCTTTTTTTATCAAATAAATTCCTGCATTTGCATAATACATAAAATTTGGTTTTTCTTTAAATGATTTAACAACTTTGTTGTCTTCATTAAAAATTGCATACGGTAAGTTTATTTGATAAGGTACTGAAGCAACCATCATATCGGCATTTTCTTCTAGAAAAGATTTATAAAAATCTTCATAGTCAATATTAGTAAGCAAATCAGAATTCATTAGCAAAATAACCTTATTTTTAAAATTTTTAATTAATGAAAGAGCTCCTGCTGTTCCATAAAATTGTGGTTCTTTAATTATTTTAAAATTTATTTCAGCATTATAACCTATGCAAAATAATTCAATTTGCTCCCCTAAATAATTTACTGTTACAAATTGATTACTTATTCCAAATTGATATAATCTATCAAAATTATAAGCAATTATTTCTTTATTTCCAACTTTTAAGAGGGGTTTAGGAATCTTATTAGTAAGCGGTTTGAGCCTAGACCCCAAACCGCCTGCCATGATTACTGCATCAATAGGAAGAATTGACTTTATTTTTGAAAAATCATATATTTTTAACAATCTTCCTTTTTTATCTATTACCGGTACGGCCTTTAATTTAGCTTCACGAAATTTTTTTAATTTGACAAAGTTCTCATCATTTTCATTTAAAAAACTAAAGTTTTTAAATATAAATTTTTCAAGGCAATCATCTAACTTCAAACCATTTATAAAACCCCTTCTAATATCCCCATCGGTTAATGAACCAACAACAACTCGACTTGTATCAACAACAAATAAAATTAAGGCAGAATCTTGTTGATTGATTTTTATCAATGCGTCTAATACCGAATCATTTATGTTTATCAGGAATTTATTTAAGTCCATTTTTTTTTAATATCTTAATTATTTTAATGGATGCCTTACCTATACCATAAACATTGCAATTATTTGGCATTTCTATTTTATTTTCAATTTGTTTAACAGCTTCTAAAATTTGATCCTTGTTGACAGGTATCGAATAGATATTTGGGGTGATTATTCTGCCATCTTGTCTATTTCCAATATTGATAACCCATTTTGGAAAATAAGCTGCTTCAACAAAGCCACTGGACGTATTTCCTATTAATAGCTTTACGTTTTTTAAGCAGGTAAGATAGCCTTTCATTCCAAAAGATTCAACTATTTGAACATTTTCTGTATTTCTACCAAATTGAGTAAAATTTGTTCTAATAATATCCGCTCTTGTATCAGCATTTGGCATCGTAATAATTAACTGGTATCGATCTTTTAATATTGATAACGCCTGAATTAATATCTCAATAAATTCTTTATTTTTTTCAGTTGCAATGGTTTCGGGATGAAAAGTTATTAAAATACTTTGTTTTGTTAAATCTATTTTAAACACCTTATAAAATTCTTCGATAGAATAAAGTTCTTGATTTACTAAATTATCAATACTTAATGCTCCAACATTAAAAACGTCTTTAGATCTTTTGATAATTTCAATCGCTCTTTTTTTATAAATCGCTGTAGTTACAAATAGATATTTTGACATTAAAGAGATGCTGTGCCTATAGGAATTATCTATTGCACCTAGTGTTGTTTCACCGGCATGTATATGTGCAAAGGTTATATTAAATGAGCTTGCGGCTGTAACTGCTCCAAACATTTCATAACGATCTCCTAAGGCAAATACTAAATCAAATTTATTTTCATTCCAAAATTTAGAAAATTTTAAAATTGTATCACCAATATTTTGAGCTATTTCAATTTCAATCTTATTTTTGGTTATGGTTTCTACTTTATGTTTTACGTCAAAACCAAGTTTAATAATTTCATCAACAGTATACCCGAATTCCCTTTTAAGATGGGTGCCAAAAGCAATAATTTCAACTTTAAAAAATTTATCACTCCAAAGTTT
>PFPU01000093.1 GCA_002793215.1 Flavobacteriales bacterium CG_4_10_14_0_2_um_filter_35_18 | reverse complement strand
ACAATCCGCAATATTATGACCCAAGGTAAGTGGAAAATTGGTGTGATCAAAAGTGGCAGGTGTCCATCCGGGATTAGTGGTGTGGCAAGCCATACAATCTGTTGGAAAACCAGCAGCAACGTGATTTGGATTGGTTGTGTTGTTGTAAGTTGTTTGATGACAGCTCACGCAATCGGGTGAGGCATCGGTAAAATTGTTTGTAGTGTGGCACGTTTTACAATCGGGCAAATTATGACCTTGCGTTAAAGGGAAAAAGGTGTGATTAAATGTTGATGGGGTCCAGCCTGGGTTAGTTGTGTGACAAGTGGCACAATCTGTTGGAAAATTATTTACAAGGTGATTAGGGTTGCTGGTATTGTTAAAATCAGTTTGATGACAAGTTACACAATCGGTAGGTGTAGTAGCATAATTTGGTGTAGTAGCATGACATGCATTGCAATTTTGAACATCATGACCTTTAGTTAAAGGGAAAAAGTTGTGGTCAAAAGTAGCAGGTTTCCAACCGGGGTTTGTGGTGTGACAAACCTTACAATCGGTATCAAATGCGGCATCAGCATGTTTTGGATTTACCGTATTATTAAAGGTAGTTTGATGACAACTCACGCAATCGGGTGAGGCGTCAGTAAAATTATTGGTAGTATGACATTGGTTACAATCACCAATATTGTGGCCTTGCGTTAATGGAAAAAAGTCGTGGTTAAAATTAGAAGGCGTCCATTCTTTTAATTGTGGGTTATGACATTCAATGCAATTTGTGGAATAATTTCCGGTAACATGATTGGGATTCTGCGCATTGTTAAAGGTTTCTCTATGACAGTTAATACACTCATTTCCAATTCTGTCAAACCTTAAATTAGTTTCCGATTTATGGCATTCAATACAATTTAATGTTTTGTGAGAACCCACTAGTGGAAACCCATTTTCTTCGTGTAATTCTGGTATGTTAGTAACAACCCAAGATTTTGGAGTATGGCAACGCGCACAATCATTTCCAACCGTTGCGTTATGCAAATCGGTATGGCATGAGGCACATTGGTTAGATGCTTGATTAAATACCAATGTTTTATGACATTCAACACAATCGGTTTTGGAATGCGATTCATTTAGCGCAAAACCAGTGCTATTGTGGTCGAAGCTAATGGTTTTTAAATTGACCTTCCAACTTTCAGAAGTATGACATTTTACACAATCAATTTTAAGGGCATCGCCGTGAGGTGATTGCGCCAATATTTGAGTAAACCCAAATAGAACGAGTATTATCGATGACAGTCTATACATTGGTGTTTTTCTATTTTATAATTAGAAACAAGATTTTTAGATTCGTTTACAGCCTTATGACATAGGTTGCAAGCAACTTGAGCATGACGTCCATCTAGTTTAAAGTTAGTGGTGTTATGATCAAATTTTTCGGGTAGCCAATTTTTTGAAGTATGGCATCTGGTGCAATCAGTTACGCCATTTAGGGCAAACTGATTTTTGTGATTATCGGTATGACAACCGCTGCATTTCATATCTAAATTGATGAATTTTTGAACGGTTATTTTATTTTTAGTATCCAATTTAAAATGACAACTTCGGCAATCGGTTTCAAGGTGTTTGCCTTCAAGAGGGAATTTTGTCAATTTGTGATCAAAATTTATTGCATTCCAAGTTTCGCTGTTATGACAAGCAGTACATTTTTTATTGGGATAAAATTTAGTTTGAATAAGGTCTTTATGCTGATCTTGATGACATTCTGAGCATGTAATTCCTAGATTTTTAAAGGTCCATAGTTTTTCTTTTTCGCTCACATGGCAAGCAAAACAGGGGGTAGCGCCGTGAGCGCCCTCAAGTGGAAATTTTGATTTTTGATGTTGCTCGGTTGTAAAGAGGGTGTTGTCAAAACCTTGGTTTAAAGAATGGCATTGCTTGCAGTCAGGAGTTAAGCCATTTTTTATAAATTCACCTTTATGATAATCGGTATGGCAATTTTTACAAGCCGAAAAATCAATAGCTTGCGTATATTTTTCGGTTTTATGACATTGTTTGCAATCAACTTTTTGATGCCTGCCTACTAGGGGATAATCGGTTGTTTTGTGATCAAAAGATTCTAATGTTTTTGAGGAAACAAATTTAATTTCGTTGTGGCATTTTGTGCAGTCATTACCTAGTTTACCGCTGTGTTTATCTTCATGACATTTAACACAATTGGTTTCGTCAATACCTAGTTTATCTTGAAATACCAATTTTGGATTGGTAGTTTTGGCATGGCAACTAAAACAATCAACTTTTAAATGACTTCCTTTTAATGTAAAATTGGTGGTGTTATGATTGAATTTTCCAACACCTTTTATCACTTTAAAGGAAGCTTCATTGTGGCATTGGGTGCAAGTGGCTTTAATTTTATCACTATGTGGATTGTTGTGGCAAGATTTACAATCATTAAAAGACAGGTTGTTAAATTTTTGAAAGTCTTTTCCGTTTAAAGTGCTTTTTGCGTGGCATTTAGTGCAATCAACTGCAAGGTGCTTTCCCTTAAGTTTAAAGTCGGCTTTATTATGATCAAAATTTACGGCAGGTTTAAATTTTTTGGTGTCGTGGCATTTTGCACAATCATTTGATGACAAGGTTTTTTGATGATAATCGGCGTGACAAGAGGCGCATTTGTTATCTAATCCTAAAAAAGTTTGCGGTCTTTTTTTTAGGTTTACATCGGCAATAAATCCTGAAACGTGGCATTTTTTACAATCTACTTCAGCGTGTTTACCCTCTAATTTATAACCAGTTAAATTGTGTTTAAATTTTTTTTCATCAAAATGAATCATATTAAACTTGCGCCCGTGGTGTTCATTATGACATTGAAAGCAATCTTTTCCTTTTACCTCTATACTTATGTGATAGCCTTTTTTTTGTTTTATTAAAGCTTGAATGTCTTTATGGCATTCAAGGCATTTGTTATTGGTAACTTTGTTTCCTAAATCGTGGCATAAAGTGCAATTGCTCATGCCTTCAAATTTGGCATGAGCATTTGTTAAATCGCCCGGTGATATTTGTCCATAGTTATAAAAGGTATTTAATAAAACTAAGAGGACCATATATTTAGAAAACGCTTTCATTTTTAATGTTTTTTCATAATGTAGCCAAATCTTTTTGAAATTTCTACGCCTGCCTTTTGTAAAAATGCTGTTGGCAATTCGCCTCCGGCAAAAATATAGACTAAGTCATTTTCAATAATTGTTTCTAAATTGGTATCTGAAGCATTCATAACAACATTGGCTTGGTTGATGGCTTTTAAATTACTGTTAAAGATAACTTTAATTTTATTATTTGCAATAGCTTCGTCAATAATTATTTTATTTTTTGGTTTTAACCTCGAAAACTTGTCGCTTCTGTATGAAAGTATCACATGATTAGTATCTTTAAGCAATAAAGCGGTTTCAATAGCCGCATCTCCGCCACCCACAACAATGATATTTTTATCAATTATGCGCTCCGGTTCTAAAAGTCGATAAGCAACTTTAGCCGAATCTTCGCCGGGAACATTTAATTTCCGTGGACTTCCGCGCCTTCCAATGGCGAGTAGCACATTGTTACAATAATATTCATCACCTTGTTTAGTAACAACTTTAAAAGAGCCATCTTCTTTTGGGATGATATGTTCTACTTTGGTTTGCTCTTTAATTTCTATATGCTGTTCAGCAATAACTTTTTTCCAAAGCTCAAGCAATTCGCTTTTAGAAGTGTTAAATAATTTAATTTTACCATAAAGCGGTAAATCCATAGGAGCAGTCATCACTACTTTTGCTCTTGGAAAGGTAAAAACTGTGCCGCCTAAAGAATCTTGTTCTAAAGTTAATGAGGTTAATCCGTATTTTTTTGCTGCTAAAGTAGCTGATATTCCCGCAGGACCTGCTCCAACAATGATTACATCAAAAACATTTTGCTTTGAGGGTTTTTTACTTTTAACGATATTATCAATGGCTTGCTGACCTTGTTCTACACTGTTTTTAATCAAACCCATACCGCCAAGTTCGCCTGCAATATAAATGCCCTTCATATTGGTTTCAAAATTTTGATTGATGTGTGGCAAATCAACGCCTCTTGTTTCAGTGCCAATGCGAAGTGAAATGGCTTCAACAGGGCAGGCATGAAAACAAGCACCGTGACCCACACAATGAGAAGTGTTTATAACAGTTGCTTTTCCGTTAACGATGCCTAAGATATCTTTTTCGGGGCAATCAGAAACACAAGCGCCACTGCCAATACAGGTATTTAAATCGATAAAAGGATGTAGTGAAATAGGTTCAAATAAACCCTCTTCTTTTGCAATGGTAACCTTTTTTTCGACCACTTTTGATTTAACTTTTTTTGATCTTAAATAAAATAAGATGGTTAAGGCACACAGTAAAAACAAAACGCCATAAACTACAAGTTGTTCAATTAATACTTCGCTCATTAGAAAATCCATTTATATCCAAAAGATACCGTTACAATAATGTGAATAATAACAATCACCAACATAATTAATGCAAAAGGCAAATGAATGGCATGCCAGTATTTGAGTAATTTTTGCATTAATTGCAAGCGCGCAATCCTACTCGATAGTGCTTTTTCCTTTTTTACCATTGAAAGGATGGTTGCACATTCTGCTCTGGGTACCTTATTAGCTCGCAATACTTGTCTCAAATTGCTAACGGTTACTTTATTATTAGCGTTTGTTTGGTTGTTTGTGATGCTAGTAATCATCTCAGTGATGCTCTCATCTAGTTTAAATTGGTCGTTAAAAACTTTAGCTAAATCGGTTTTCATATTTTGTACTTCACCCAAGCTCAATTCCCTACCTTCAATAGTTCTTGGTATTTGGATGTAAATATAGCGGCCCACGACACCGCTTAAAACAACGGCTACCATACTCCAAAAAGCTACCGATACAATGCCTCCAAACTTAAAAGCTGTGTGAAATAGCACCATTATTGGACCAAGTATGCACAAAAAAATATGAAACTCTAAAAGGTATTTTAACCTGAGGTATTTAACCATAAAATTGTAGCGTTTTCGGGCAATGTAAATAGTTACGCCAAAAAATATTAAGAAAGTTCCTATAATACCCAAACCCTGTCCGTATAAGCCACTGGCTTTAAACCAATTGTAATGAGGGTGATAAAAGCGTTCTTCAAGGGGTGTGGTATAGTAACTATAACCGGTATAGGATAAATAAACGCTTACCGCTATAACAATAAGCGCCATAATGGCGATGTAAGACGTGTGAATGATATTTTTCAATGTTTTTTTTGGTTAAGTATTTAAATTAATGCGCTCAAGTGTTAAACAATTTAGGGCAGGTTTACCCTACCAATAATGAAGTTTTTTGCAATTTTTTTTTATGATTGGGTTAGGACTTATGATTATAATAAACAGTAAATTAAGATATTGAAAAATAAAAGGAAGTAAATGCCATTAAAACTAAAATAGTAAACAGTTAAAATTTTATTGATTTGCCAATATTTACGATTCTTAAAATATC
>PFPU01000019.1:5622-5852 GCA_002793215.1 Flavobacteriales bacterium CG_4_10_14_0_2_um_filter_35_18 | reverse complement strand
CAATCACCCCGATAAGGTTTTATTGGTGGTTTTTAAGACCTAACAGGTTTTAAAAACCTGTTAGGTCTAGGTATTAAAAACCTGTTAGGTCTAGGTTTTAAAAAGGCTTACAAAAGAGCGTTTTAGTTCTTTATTTTTTGATAAGTATTGGTTTTTACGAGTCCTTCTTGATTGATTTCATCAATAATAAAATCGCCATTATCAAGTAGATATGCCGAAAATGTATCGGT
>PFPU01000019.1:0-5590 GCA_002793215.1 Flavobacteriales bacterium CG_4_10_14_0_2_um_filter_35_18 | reverse complement strand
GGTTTGGTTTGTATGGCTGTTCCTTGACGGATTTGCTCCGAAAAGATGTAATAATTTTGAAAAGCAGCTATTTCAAAAACGCGTTCTTTGTTTTGGTATAAACCTACAAGTGTTTTAATGCTATTAATTTCGGTTCTTTTGTTGAGCTCATCTTTTTTTAAGCTAACGTCAACATTAGCTGTTGTTTGGGTTTCAATAACTGGTTTTACGGAGACTTCATTTTTAACAAAAGGCTCATTTTTAATTTCAGATTTCGGAATTTCGGTTATAGCCACAATCACTTTTTCAATAGATTTAGGTTCAAAATGATAGTCATAGTTTGCGAAACTCTCAAAAGCACTTCTAACAGCTTCGTGATATGATTTTTGAAAATCTTTTAAAGTGCTCACCCCTTCTCCACTTTCATAAACCACCTGATTTTGGCAATTTAAAAAGCTTATTTTTATTTTAGTTCTCTTAAAATTAGAACGTTCTGTTAAAATTACTTTAAGTGCTAAACATTGATTGTTAATCAACTCGGAAGGATAAACTTCATCTCCAAAAATAGTTGTAAAACCTTTTTTTTCGAGCAAAAATTTGGTGAGGGAATTAATTTGAAAACTGTCCGCTCCTTTTTGAAAATCAAATTGTTTTGGAACAATAACGTATTTGTAATTATTGAGCGCTGCTTGGCCAAATGCAAATTGAGCAGTTGCCATAAATAAAAGAATTAAAAATATTTTTTTCATAGTGCTGGCTAATTTAGTATATAAAATTCATTCCAAACTGAAAGGCGTTATAATTTGAATTATAAAAATCGGTAGAGAACAAATTGTTAAAACTTCCATATAAATTAAAATGCTTAATATGTGCTGATAATCCTAATCCTACATTGCTAGATGAATATGAATCAACGGTATAAGTTAGCTTTGTGCGCAAGTATTTGTTAACGCGTCGGTAATAAAATAAGGTGGTTGCCACTTGTGGTTGCTTTGGCAGCACAATGGAATACAATTGAACCCCAATTTGGTTACGAAACGGATTATCGAACAGTGGTTTAAAACATTCTTCAGAATGTGGTAAACCAAAACTATAAGCATAAGAAGCATTTATTTTAGGTGTTCTAAAGGTAACATGACTGGTAAAAATAGTGTCTCTAACAATTGCTTGTTCAACCCCATCAATAATTTGTTGAAAATAATTGATGCCCGAAATTATGGGTGTTTGCAATTTAACGCCTTCGGTAACATAACTGCCTTTGGCCGAAATACTTGTAACCATTTTGCTGTACTTTATAAAACCTAAATCTTGCACACTGGCCGTAACTTTTACTTGCTCATTTGGTTTGTAGGTCAATCCAAAATCAAAACCAACTCCTAAATTACTTCCTAAAAATAATTTGTTTGACAGCTTTTTATAAAATTTTTCGTCAAAATCTGTTCCATTAAATAGTCCGGCCGATTGAACTGACAAGTTGATATCCTGTAAAGTATGTCGGTAAATATTATCAACACCCTGTGTGGTGAAAAATAAACCGCTGTTGTGCAATGATTTTACCTCGGCGGCGCTTGAATAAATCTTAAAGCGTGCTCCAGCATTAAATTTTTCATTAAATCTTCGGTCAATGCCGATATGAAGCACCCCAACTAAATCGGTTTTAAATTTAAACGACTCGGCATTAAAAACCCTCCCAATTTCTTTGTTACCTTCAAATCCAAAAATGGCTAAATCTTTTGGATAATAGGCAATTAAATTAAATTCTTCATAAAAACCGAAGCTGATATAATCTTTGTCGTTGGGCAAACGAATTCCGGCATTAATCAATTCAATTTGTTGATTGATATAGACATGGTCATTAGGAGTCCTCGAAAAAATAAGCTTCTCTAGTTTTGTGTTGATATCGATGCCATCATTGGCAAACAAATCGGTTACCTTAAATCCCTTGACGCCTGCTGTTACCGAAATTCCCGAAAAAGCGGGTACACCCACATGCCATTTGTAAGTAACATCAGCTCCGGGATTGAGCATGAGCACTTGTGGGACTTCAGTAAAATCATATAATACGGGCTTGTTTTGCGAAAAGCTTTTAATAAAAATCAAAACAGATACTAAAAACAATAAGTGAATGCGTTTCATAAGTTTTGCTCGGGTTTAAAAGGAAAAGGTTGCACTCGACTTAAAATTAATAAAAGCACCTTGTGTATTATCTATGGTTGTTGCATTGATAACATCGGCAGTAATGTTAACTTTTTTTGATTTTTTTAAATTCACCAATTCTGTTCCCTCAATAAGCACATCTTTAATGGTTTTTGAGGTTTTATTTATTAGGATGGGAATGGTATAGGTAACTTGATTGTTACTGTTTAAAAACTCAAAAACGAGTTCAAAATCTCTGTTAAAGGTATTTTCTATCTCAAAATGGAATTCCGCTTTTACTAAGTTATTTTGAATGGTTGCATTGTTAAAGATATCTAAAGGTGTAGAAAAATCAAAGTGTGTAAATGGTAAATTACCACCCTCAAAATTAGTTAAATCGGGTAAGCTTGCCGTAAGGTCAATTAAAGAGGCTGATGCTTGAGGGCTGGCACTAAAATCAAAGGTAGCGCCTAACTTAAATCGCACAAAAGCACCAACGGTATTATCAACTGTGTTGGCAGGAATACTGTTTAAAACCGTTACATTTATGCCAACTTGCTTGGTGTTTTTAATTTGTGCAATGGTCAGGCCCTCAATAATTACATCTTTATTTGTCAGACCGTTTTTAGTTACCGTTACCGGAGTGCTATAAACCACAAGGCCATTGGCGTCTAAAAAATTAAATGCAAACAAAAAATCTCTGTTAAAAGTATTTTCAAACTCAAAATGAAAGATGAGCTTTACCAACTCATTTTGAACCGTGGCATTGCTAAAAGCCTCAATAGGCGTGTTAAAATCAAAGCCTACAAATGGAAGGTTGTTTGCATCACCAAAATCGGCAATGGTGGTTGTAAACGAAATCATCGAACCTTTAATTTGCTGATTTAAATTAATTTGATCGACTTGGGTAAAATCTACATTGTCATTCTTGACACAGGAGGTCAACATCAGTAGCAGCACTAGGCTTGTTGCGGTCAATTTTTTTAAAGGTTTCATTTTTTAAAATTAAATTTTATAGGTATTGTTTTAATTGTACCAATTGGGTTACACTCTTAATGTTTTCGGCACTTGGCTCCTTGTTGAAATTGCAAAAAATAGCATCTAAACCACATTGTAATGCGCCCATAACATCGGCTTCATAATTATCGCCAATCATCACACTTTCATCTGCTTTAGCCTGGCAAGTTGTTAAGGCAAAGTTGAAAATTTTGGCATTTGGCTTTTTAACACCCACTTGCTCGGAGGTAATTACGGTTTTAAAATAAGGTTCTAAACCCGAATTTTTCATTTTTTTACCCTGAATTTCTTCAAAACCATTGGTGATAATGTGCATTGCATATTTTGGTTTTAAATAATCTAAAATATCTAATGCACCATCTACTAACGAATTATAATTGCTCAAATTGTCAATATAAGCCTCTGCTAATAAAACAATCAGCGCATCGTTTACCCTAACATTTAGTTTAATAAACGTATCGTTTAAACGCCCAAAACGCAATTCTTCTTTAGTTATGGCATTATCTCTAAACCGTTTCCAATAGTTTTCATTAATTGGATAATAAATGCTTCTAAATTTTTCAAAATCGACTTTGAGGTCAAATTGTTTAAAAATATATTTAAATGATTGGTTAGAATTGGTCTCAAAGTCCCATAAAGTATGGTCTAAATCAAAAAAGATGTGCTTAATTTTCATCCGCTAAAAATAGTGATTTAAAATCTAAAATAGCAACCGAAATTATTGTTACTTTTGATGAAAAGCCAATTATTGAACAAGCGCCTTCACATTTTATTTTTAAGCAGTTGGTATCCGTCAAGGGTTTTGCCTTTTAACGGCGATTTTGTGCAACGCCACGCCGAAGCTATCGCTTTAGTGCATCGGGTTACGGCCATTCATGTTATTACAGATGGCGCACTAAACAATGCCCTTGAAATTGTTGAAAGCAATCAAAATGGTGTTAAAACGCTCATCGCTTATATTGCGCCAAGCAAGTATCTTGTTGTAAAATTTTATCGCTTTTTTAAGGCTTACCACCTCTTGCTAAAAAGGGTTGATGCTTTTAATTTGGTTCATTTAAACATTATTTTCCCTACCGGATTTATTGCTTTATATTTAAAATGGTTCAAACAAAAACCCTTTATAATTTCAGAACATTGGCACGGCTACCACCAACCTTTTTGTAAAGAACTCAGTTTTTTTGAGCATTTTTTTATAAAACTCATCGCTAAAAACGCACAATTTATTTGTCCGGTTACCGATAACCTAGGCGATTCTATGCAACAATTCGGATTGGTAAATAATTATAAAAAAGTGTCAAATGTTATTGATACCGAATTGTTTAAGCCCGCAATAAAAACTGATAAAATTTATAATATTATCCATATTTCGTCTATGGACTCTGTTAAAAATGTACCTGAAATTTTACAAGTCATCAGCCAATTACAAAAAACAAAAATTGATTTCAACTTTTACCTAATTGGAAATAACGCCCAAATTTTTAAGCCTTTAGCCAATAAATTAGCTATCAATCCAAAAAATAGTTTCTTTATAAATCAAGTGCCACAACAAGAACTGCTCACTTATTTGCAACAAGCTGATGTGTTGGTTTTATTTAGCACTATTGAAAACGCCCCTTGTGTTATTTTAGAGGCTTTTGCTTGTGGCATTCGGGTAATTTCTACAGATGTTGGGGGCGTAAGAGAGCATTTTCCTGAGGGTTTTGGAACGCTAATTAAGGCAAATGATTCACAAGCCCTATTAGAAAATTTAATTCATTACCAAACAAAAAAAACAAACATTTCTAAGGCAGAAATGCATCAATACATCAATCAAAATTTTAGTAAAAAGACAATTGCTAAACAATTTAGTGAGCTATATTTGCGGGCGCTTAAAACGTAATATGAAAAATTTGAAACATTTTTTTAAAGGATTTATTGACCGTAAAGGAAACTATGTTTTTGTCGCCACGGTTTCAGCGCGTATTTTATCACTTTTAGCATCAATCATTGCCTTAAAATTGATAGATGCCACCGATTTGGGCTACGTTATTTACGCTTTAAATATTATGACGTTTCTCATTCCCCTTAGCGGATTGGGCATTCAACAAGGTTTATTGCGTTTTGGTGCCCAATTAAATTCCGTTACCGAAAAGAAAGCCCTTTTTAGTTTTGTCTTTAAAAAAGGATTGATTTTTACACTTATTTTAAGTGCTGCAATTTTTATTTTAAGTTATTTCATCCCTTTAGAATTTCCACAATCAGCTTATTTTTTAAGATGGTTATCGGCTTTGCTTATTTCGATGTATTTACTCGAAATTATAAAGGTTCAATTTAGGTTAGAGCATAACAACAAGAAATTTGCGTATATCGAAATTTTTTATAATTTTTTATTGGTAATCGCGGTTTTTGTGTTGGGCTATTTCTTTAAAGAAATGGGTTATACCATCGCTTTAATTTTAGCGCCATTATTGACTTTTTT
>PFPU01000025.1 GCA_002793215.1 Flavobacteriales bacterium CG_4_10_14_0_2_um_filter_35_18 | reverse complement strand
CTCTAGTTTCTAATAAAATGTTTACCATTCAACCCGTTGAAAAAGGCATCAGCTTTTGTTGGGTGAAAACTCCAAAATATTACGATGGTGGCTACCGTAAATTTTGGAGTAATTTTTTATTTACACTCAAAGTATTCTTTTTACCCATAAAAAAGCTAGGAAAACCAAGCGATATCATCGTTTCTTCAATGCCAATTTTTCCCATTATTAACGGCTATTTTTTTAAATTAAGATTTAAGGCGCAATTAATTGTGGAAATTAGAGATTTATGGCCTCTAACACCCATTCATTTAAAAGGCTATTCGCTTAAACACCCACTAATTATAATTGTTGGGTGGTTTGAAAAGTTTGCTTATAGAAAATCTGATAGTATAGTTTCGTTATTGCCAAATGCAGCGCCTTATATCAACGCAATTTCTAAAGATCCTTCAAAGTTTCATTGGATTCCGAATGGCATTGATGAAAACCTTCTTGAAAAGGAAGCCCTTTCTCAAAGCATAATCAACCAAATTCCTAAAAATAAATTCATTATTGCTTACACCGGAACCATGGGAATGGCAAATGCTTTAGAATATTTTGTAGAAGCCTCTAAAATATTGAGCAATTATAATGATATTCATTTTGTTATGGTAGGAGATGGCTACTTAAAACCAGAACTTCAAAAGCAAACTTCAGGTCAAAATAATATCACCTTTATAGAAAAAATATCAAAAGCGCAGGTGCAAACTGTTTTAAGCTATTTTGATGTTTGCTTTATTGGTAGAAATAATACCCCATTATTTGATTTTGGAGTTTCTTCAAATAAATATTTTGATTATATGTTGAGTAAAACGCCTATATTGGTTTCTTCAAACTTGATAAATGATCCGGTTGAGCGCTCTCAATGTGGAATTACTGTAAAACCCGAAAGCGCACAGACAATAGCCGATGGCATTTTAACATTTTATAACTTGCCTTTAGCCGAACGAAAAAAAATGGGCGAAAAAGCTTATGATTATGTAAAAAAATACCATAATTTTACCGTATTAAGCGAAACCTATAACTCTTTATTTAAAAATGAATAAACCTAAAAATAAAATTAATATTTCTGAACGCCTCTTGTTATTGAGATTGTTGGATGTGTTGTTTGCAATCTTAGGATTTTACGTTTACGTTTATTTTTTAAATTTTGAAGACCTTAACAAATACAACGCGCATTTTTTCCCTTGGATGCTCACCCTCGGCGTTTATTTGTTGCTTATCGGACAAATATTTGAAATGTACCGTTTAAAAGTAGCGAGCGATCAATTTAGAATTGTTAGAAGCATTGTGTTAACTACTTTTTTTACAACCTTTTTTTATATTTTCACGCCTGTTATCGCGCCAGAATTACCCCCAAAACGAATCTATATTTTATACCTTTACTTAGCCATAACTATTCCCATTTTGCTTTGGCGATTTGCCTATATTTTCTTTATTTTTACACCTAAATATTTTAAAGATATTTTAATTTTAGGAGAAAGTCAAAGTGTTTCGAAAGTTATTGACCTAATTATCAGCAAAGCACCCGAAAACCATATTGTTGGCTATTTTACTTCCGAAAAAATTTTAAAATATCCTGACATTCCTTTTTTTGATAAAAAAACTGATGAGTTAATTCCAATTGTAAATTTATATTCGGTTACAGAGATTATTGTAACTGACCGTTTAAAATCTGTAAAAACAAATAGTATCAATCAAGATTTGGTAAAGCTTTTTGAAAATGGTATTGCCATTAAAAATATTGAGAATTATTACGAAGAAATTACTTCTTGCATTCCACGCCATCATCTAAATGAAGATTTTTATAGAAATATTTCATTTAGTAAGAATCACGAAGATAGAATGTATCTAGCCTTGGGGAGGTTAATAGACATCATACTTTCAATTATTGGATTGGTTTTTTTACTGTTTTTAATACCCTTTGTTTTAGTAGGTAATTTGGTCGCCAATCGGGGTCCATTATTTTATAAACAAGAACGAATCGGTTTAAAAGGCAAGGCTTTTAAGATTATTAAATTCCGCTCAATGGTAAAAAATGCCGAAGAAAATGGCGCTGTTTGGGCTGTTAAAAAGGATCCAAGAGTAACTGTGTTTGGCAAATTTTTACGAAAAACACGTTTCGATGAAATTCCTCAATTTTACAATATTTTAAAAGGCGAAATGGCTTTTATAGGTCCGCGCCCTGAACGCCCCAAATTTGTTGAAGAATTGGCTTCAAAAATAAATTTATACCGCATTCGCCATGTCATTAAACCAGGGCTAACCGGTTGGGCGCAAGTCATGTATCCCTACGCTTCAAGTGTTGAAGAGCAAGGAAAAAAATTGCGCTTTGATTTGTATTATATCAAAAATCGCAGCTTTTATTTAGATTTTAAAATCATTATTAAAACCTTTAGCACCGTGCTTTTTTTCAGAGGAAATTAGCTTTTTTGCGACTTAAAAAAGTAGTCAAAAGTAGCAGGATACTTAAAAATTGTGAAATTCGCGCAATATAATCGCCATAACGATTATAAAAAGTTAGTTGCTTATTTAAGTTTATTGAGGCTTTTAAAACACCTTTAGTGCCGTAATCCAATTGTTGTAAAAGGGCTCCTTGCTGATTGATAATAGCCGAAATACCTGTGTTTGCCGACCTTACCAAATCACGCCTATTTTCAATAGCCCTGAGTTTAGATAGCATTAAATGTTGTTTATGCCCTTGCGAATTTTGCCACCAACCATCATTTGTGATGACTGCTAAAAACTGTGCGCCATTTTTAACATAGTCATTTACAAAATCACCATAAATAGATTCATAACATATTATAGGCGCAAGCTTAACATCTTTTATAGCAAATACACTTCGCTGTTTTTGCGTTCCTAATGATGAAACCGAACCACCTAAGTTGATGAGTGACTCTCCTAAAAGCGGTTTTAATATATTTTGATAGGGAAACAATTCAACGCCAACAACTAATTTTGATTTGTAATAAATAGGTGGATTATTACCCGCATTAATCATCGCTGCAGCGTTATACATATCATACCATTCATCTTTAGAATTCCTTATTTTATTAGCACTTGGCGTAGGTTGTAAGCCGCTTTTATAGCGCTTATAAAAGGTATAGCCCGAAACAAAATTGATGTTTTGATGTGATTGAGTAAAATTTTCTAAAAGCTGATATTCGGGTGTGGCCGTAAAAGTGTTTTGCAATATAGGTGTTGAAAAAGTAGTTTCGGGAGCAATGACAAAATTGGTTGATGAATCAATATTTTTTTCAACTTGTGCAATTAAATTTTGAGCCGTTTCAATATTGCTGATGTTATATTTTTCGTTATACGGATCGATATTGGGTTGAATAACGAGTACTTGTGCACGACCATTGGAATTTATTTGATAGTGATGATAGATAAAAAGTGAGCTGTAAATTCCTAAAATGACAATTCCTAAATTGAATATAAGACCTTTAAAAAGCCTTGTAGTATTTTTGATTTCAAAATAATTTTTTAAAGTAGTAAAAATTCCAATATTTACAACCAAAATCCAAAGTGAACCGCCAAAAACACCGGTATATTCATACCATTGAATCCATTCGTGGTCAAGTGAGAACCCATTCCCTAAATTGAGCCAAGGCCAAGAAAAATCCCAATTTAAATGGAACTTTTCAAAGCTTATCCAAAAAATTACTAAAAAGAAAAGCGAAACGCCAAAGCTCATTTTTAAAGCAACTTTATGATAGATAAAAAATACCAAAGTCATTAAAAGAGCGTTGACTCCAATCGCAAAAAACATGCCAAAAGCGGTGGCATACCAAAGCCACCAAGTAGCTATTGCGTTAAATATCAAAAAGCTAATATAACTTAATCCAAAAATCTTGAGCCCTTTTTTTTTAACGGCGCTATTGCGGAGGTTTTTTTCTACAAAAAGCAAAGGGACAAATCCAATAAAAAGCAATAATGAAAATCCATAAGTAGGCCATGAAAATCCTAGTAATAGTCCGGATAATATGGCAAGTAAAAGATTTTTTTTCATAATTGATTAATTGTTTGATAAGTTGAATTTTATTGAGAATACGTTCGAAAATAAGGTTCCACTTGCACCACCAATGTTGCTTAGGGCATAATCAATCTGAATATTTTTTACTATAAAACCAACCCCAATATTGGGTTCAATGCTAAGTGATTTTGAGCCATCAAAGTTTTTAAAGTTTTGAAAATTTGTTACACCACCGCGCAAAAAGGCTCGTTCTTGATAATTGAGTTCAAAACCTAAAGCGGGACTCATACTAAACAAGGAGGTGGCAATTAAGTCATTAGTGTGCTTTAAGCTAATAGCTAAATCGGCTTCAGCCAATAAGTTAAAATCATAGCTTATATTAAATTGACGCGCAAGTCCGATTTGTATTTTTGGAATACTGAGCTCTGTTGTTTGCGGTAATTCTTGATTTTGCCCATCAATAGCGCCACTTATTTTATCAAATTCAGCTTGATTAATGGTCCAAGTGTTAAAAGTTGTGGTAATATCTCGAACCATGATGCCGGCTTTCCAAGTAGCTGATTTATATTGCCAACCGGCATCAAAACCAAAACCCCAAGCACTAGCAAATTTGCCGATTAAACGCCTTACTACCTTGGCATTAAACCCAAAGCTCATACCGCTTTTTTCTAATTTTTTGGCGTAAGCCATGTTGAAAGCATAGTCGTTTGCCGAAAAAAGACTGATGCGATTAAAATCAATATTTCCTTGATTATCTATTAGTTCAGTGGTGTTTAAAATGTCATCAACGCCAAAACGAAGGGCGTAAAATGCCAAGCTACTCGTTCTATTTATTGGCAGCGCATAAGCAGCAAAATCATAATTAGCAATGCCTTGAAAATAGGAAGCGTGCATAAAACTCACTTCGCGTTCTTTTAATTCGGTTAAACCTGCCGGATTCCAATAACCCGCGTTGACACCTTTAGCGGACGCTACTACCGCTTTTCCCATGCCAAAAGCATCTGCGCCAACCCCTAAATTTAAAAATTCATTTGAATATTTTCTAAAAACTTGCGCTTGACTTTGAAGCGTGCCAAAGACGATTATTAGTAAGAATAAATTGCGTTTCAAAAACATGTAATTTTTACAAATATCTAATTTTATTATTAATAAACTTCTTTTTAAAAAACTTATTGTGAATGGCTAAAATGTGGTTCAATAAAACCTAATAATTGCCGTTCGCACCACAAATTATAAACCTTGTTAAACCGGCAATTAAAACCCACATGACCGCCGTATTTGGTCGCTAACAAATCAAAATGGGGATGGTTTTTAGCTTCTAAAAACGGATAACATTTATCGGATAAAAAGGGGTCATCAAGGGCGGTTATAAGCAAAGTAGGTTTTTTTATTAGGGGTAAAAATTGTTTGCAACTATTTTGTGTCCAATAATCTAAAGCCGATTTATACCCAAAAATTGGCGCTGTAAAGGCATCGTCAAAATCTGTAAAATTGCGTGCATTAAGGATGCGATTTTTGTCTAATTCAAAATTAGGGAAATGCTCAAATTTGAGCAAAGCCTTTTTCTTTAAGGATTTTAAAAACGAATTCATATATAAAAAACGCGATTTTTTAGCCAATTGATTTGATGAATCTTCCAAATCACAAGGTGCCGAAACACCGACAGCACATTTTAATTGCAGCGGTAGGCTATCGGCATATTCGCCCATATATTTTAAAACCATATTTCCACCTAAACTATAGCCCAACAAACTGATGGTTTGGTAGGAATAGCCTTTTATAACTTGTTGAATAACAAAATTTAAATCGGATGTAAAACCACTGTGATAGGCAAAAATATGCTTATTGTCTTCGCCGCTACATCCTCTCAAATTAACGGCAATCACATCTACCGCTTGGGTGTTTAAAAAATGAGCAACCGCCAAAACATAGGCCGATTGTGCACTACCTTCTAAACCGTGAATAACAATTACCACATTATTTGATTTCACGGAGGCGATATCTAAATCAATAAAATCATTATCAGGTGTTTGAAGGCGCTTTCGCCGATAAATAACCTTAAACTTTGAGCCGAGTGTTCGGTAAATGGTATTAAAATGCTTGTTTTTAAAAGGCATCCAAGGTTTATATGAAGTGTCGGAAACTAAGGACATAATTTGCTTAAACGGTAGTTTTATAAAATTGAATATTATATTTTTAAAGTTCATAGAATTGACAACTTTTTAAAAGTTGTCAATTCTGAATTAAATTATTAAATCAAAATCAAAATAGTGTTTTAAAATTCCTAAGGCATACTGGCTCGCAATTTCATCGGCAAAACGTTTAAAATCAATGGGTGCATTGTGCTGACTCTTGTCAGAGATGGTTCTTATAATTCCAAAAGGAATTTGATAATCAAAGCAAACTTGTGCCACAGCAGCGCCTTCCATTTCAACACAAAGGGCATCGGGCAAGGCTTTATTTAACTGTTTCGATTTTGAAACGGATGAAATAAATTGGTCACCACTGGCAATGCCTCCACAATAGGCTCGGGGATTTATAATTTCAAAATCTTCCAATTTTGTGATGTGATTGTTTATTTTGGATAAAAATTGTGCGCTTGCTTTAATTAATTTTTCAGTTAGTGAGGTATCTGTTTTAAAAGCTATTTGATTGATAATGGGGATTTCGAATTGTTTAAATAGCGGACGTGCATCCATATCGTGCTGAAATAAATGAGTACCAATAACCACATCACCAATATTGATATGCGCTTGTAGAGCACCTGCAAGTCCGGTAAAAATGATTTTTTTTGGATGGTATTTTGCAATTAATTGGGTCGCTGTTGTTGCAGCCGCCACTTTTCCCCAATTAGAAAAGACCACAACAACAAGTCGTTTAAAAAGAAAACCTTTATAAAATTTTCGATTGCCAAAAGTTTTGGTTTCAATTGAAGTCATGGCATTTAAAACGCAATCAATTTCTTCGGGCATGGCACTGATAATTCCTAGCATTTCAAAAGTTTATAACATAAAACCATCTTTCATGTGTAGGGTTCTATCGGCCATGCTTGCCAATTCGTCATTGTGGGTAACAATAACAAAGGTGTGACCAAATTTATCGCGCAAGTCAAAAAATAATTGGTGTAACTGGTCTGCCGAAGCAGAATCTAAATTCCCGGTAGGCTCATCTGCCAAAATAACGTCGGGCTTGTTAATGAGTGCTCGTGCTACGGCAACACGCTGTTGCTCACCTCCCGAAAGGGCATTAGGATGGTGGTTTAGCCGATGTGACAATTGTAAAAAATCTAAGAGTTCGGTTGCTGTTTTAATAACCTCTTGCTTAGGTTTATTGGCGATAAAGCCTGGAATACACACATTTTCTAAAGCAGTAAACTCAGGTAACAATTGATGAAACTGAAAAATAAATCCGATATGTGCATTTCTAAAAAGCGACAATTTTTTATCCTTTAACTGAAGTGTTTCTTGATTATTGATGCTTAAAAAAGCGCCATTATCGGGTTGATCAAGAGTTCCTAAAATTTGTAAAAGTGTTGTTTTTCCTGCACCCGATGGCCCTACAATGGCAACAATTTCATTTTTTATAATGTGTAAATCAATTCCTTTTAAAACCTGCAAGTCACCAAAGGATTTATGTATGTTTTTTGCTACAATCATGTAAAAAAATTAAAGGGGAAAGTTAGGTAAAATCCAAAACATATTTACAAGGGGATTTTAACTTTATTGTTTCAAATTTTATGATAAAAATCAACGGAAAATGAATTTAGAAATGTAAATTTGTAACCACTTTAATTTAAACAAAAACATCATGAATTTACACGAATATCAAGGTAAAAACATATTGAGCAGTTTTGGCGTTCGCGTGCAGCGCGGCATTGTTGCCGATAATCCTGTTAAAGCTGTTGAGGCGGCAAAACAATTATCAATTGAAACCGGCACTAGCTGGTGGGTTATAAAAGCACAAATCCACGCGGGTGGTCGTGGAAAAGGTGGTGGTGTAAAATTGGCTAAAAATTTGGCAGATGTTGAATCAATTTCTAACACAATGATAGGAATGATGCTAAAAACGCCTCAAACACCTCCTCAAGGAAAAAAAGTGAATCAAGTTTTAATAGCTGAAGATGTTTATTATCCCGGTGCTAGTGCAACGAGCGAATTTTATATGTCAGTTTTAATGAACAGAGCCAGTGGGCGTAATATGATTATGTATTCTACCGAAGGCGGAATGGATATTGAATCGGTTGCGGCAAATACACCTCATTTAATTTTTACAGAAGAAATTAACCCTTCAACCGGGTTATTGCCATTTCAAGCGCGTAAAATTGCTTTTAATTTGGGTTTATCGGGTAACGCTTTTAAAGAAATGACCAAGTTTGTAACGTGTTTATATACGGCTTATACAAAATCTGATTCTTCTCTTTTTGAAATCAATCCGGTTTTAAAAACTTCGGATGACAAAATTTTGGCAGTCGATGCTAAAGTTGTTTTAGATGATAATGCCCTTTTTAGACATCAAGATTATGCCGAATTGCGCGATATCCGTGAAGAAAATCCGATAGAAGTTGAAGCAAAAGCAGCTGGTTTAAATTATGTAGCCTTAGATGGAAATGTGGGTTGTATGGTTAACGGCGCGGGCTTAGCAATGAGCACTATGGATTTAATTAAACAATGTGGTGGTGAACCTGCTAACTTTTTAGATGTTGGCGGTACAGCCGATGCCGAACGCGTTGAAAAAGCCTTCAGAATTATATTAAAAGACGAGAAAGTAAAAGCTATTTTAGTGAATATTTTTGGTGGAATTGTCCGTTGCGACCGTGTGGCTCAAGGCATTGTTGATGCTTATAAAAATATGGGAAATGCTATTAAAGTTCCTATTATTGTCCGTTTACAAGGCACTAACGCCATTGAAGCTAAAAAGTTAATTGACGATAGTGGTTTAAACGTCATTTCGGCAGTTGAGTTTCAAGAAGCAGCCGATAAAGTTCAAGAAGTATTAAAGTAATAAGATAATATCATTTAAAAACCGCGCTTTTTGGCGTGGTTTTTTTTTAAAATTTAACAAAAAAAATGGAAGTAAAAGACAGCAATGGAAATATTTTAAATAATGGTGATACGGTTACGGTTACCAAAGATTTAAAAATAAAAGGAATGGCAAAAACCTTAAAACGAGGTGAAGCCCTTAAAAATATAAAGTTAACAGATAACGCAGACGAAGTAGAATGTCGTATTGGTAAAAGTCAAATTGTTTTAAAAACTTGCTTTTTAAAGAAAGGTTAGGGGTATTATTTGAAACGGCTTATTTAAAAAAAATTATAATTGATAAAAAAAGGCGGTCTAATAAACCGCCTTTTTAATGTTTGCACATTTTAGCATTTTTCAAGCCAATACTTAGGCAAAACTTCCTTAGATATGAGTGCTATTAAGTCTTGAATTTTAACGCGTTCTTGTTGCATGCTGTCGCGATATCTAATTGTTACGGTATTATCAAGCAAAGTGTCGTGGTCAACGGTAATGCAAAAAGGGGTTCCATTAGCATCTTGGCGACGGTATCGGCGACCAATGGCGTCTTTTTCATCATAAACAACATTAAAATCGAATTTTAAGGTATCTATAATTTTATGGGCAATTTCGGGCAAACCATCTTTTTTAACCAATGGCAAAACGGCTGCTTTTATAGGTGCTAAAACGGCCGGTAGTTTTAAAACGGTTCGCATAGAACCATCTTCTAAAGTTTCGTCTTGCAAAGCAGTAGAAAATACAGCTAAAAACATGCGGTCTAAACCAACCGAAGTTTCAACCACAAAAGGCACATAGCTTTCGTTGTGTTCTGGGTCGAAATACTGTAATTTTTTTCCTGAGAATTTTTGATGACTACTCAAATCAAAATTGGTTCGTGAATGAATACCTTCTAATTCTTTAAAGCCAAAAGGGAATTTAAACTCAATGTCAGCGGCAGCATTGGCGTAATGTGCCAACTTATCATGATTGTGAAAGCGGTAATTTTCAGCCCCTAAACCAAGTGATAAATGCCATTTTAAGCGCCGTTGTTTCCAACTTTCATACCATTGTAGTTCCTCACCGGGACGCACAAAATATTGCATTTCCATTTGTTCAAATTCACGCATCCTAAAAATAAATTGTCGGGCAACAATCTCATTTCTAAAGGCTTTTCCAGTTTGAGCGATGCCAAAAGGGATTTTCATTCGCCCCGATTTTTGTACATTCAAAAAATTAACAAAAATTCCTTGAGCGGTTTCTGGACGCAAATATAAATCAACCGAATTCTCTGCCGAAGCGCCTATTTTAGTGCCAAACATAAGGTTGAATTGTTTAACTTCGGTCCAATTTCGAGAACCTGTAAGTGGACAAGCAATTTCTAATTCTTCGATAAGTGCTTTAACATCAGCTAAATCTTCATTTGCTAAAGATTGCCCCATACGTTTTAAAATAGCAGCTGCTTTGGCTTGGTATTCAATGACGCGGGTGTTGGTAGCCAAAAACTGAGCTTTATCAAAAGATTCGCCAAAGCGTTTTGCGGCTTTTGAAACTTCTTTTTCTATTTTATCTTCAATTTTAGCGACATAATCTTCAATCAACACATCGGCACGATAGCGTTTTTTAGAATCTTTATTGTCAATTAAAGGGTCGTTGAAAGCATCGACATGCCCCGAGGCTTTCCAGGTGGTTGGATGCATAAATATGGCGGCATCTAAACCCACAATATTTTCATTCATTTGCACCATGGCCTGCCACCAATAGTCGCGGATATTTTTCTTTAATTCTACACCATTTTGACCGTAATCATAAACGGCACTTAATCCGTCGTATATTTCACTTGACGGAAAAACATAGCCATACTCTTTGGCATGGGCAATGACTTTTTTGAATTTATCTTCCTCTAAAATTGCCATATAACCTATCGAAGATTTAAATCTAACTGACCTAAAAGTCGGCCTTCGCCAAATACTTTTATTTTATAAGTTCCCTTTAAAAGTCCTTTATTGGTATTAGATTTGCTTAACACACAAAATTGAGTGTCAATATTTTGATAGAAGAAATTTGCTTTTTCGCTATAATTTATTGATTCATCACCAAGTGCGATGGTTTCATTAGCGCCTAAAAGTTTTCCGTCTGGGCTAAAAATTTGTACGTAAAATTCACGGTCAGTCTTGGCAGCTAAAACATTTTTTGTAACAACTGCACAAACTCTAATTCGGTCTGCTCGCGAAGCTTTTGTGGTTAAAAGCAATTGACCGTTTGATTTTTGCTTAACGCCATTTGCCGATAGGGCAGTTAATTGAAGGGCAGAGCCATTTTCAATATTTTTAGACAAAATAATATTTTCGCCAACAAGGTTTTTAATGGTATCATCTTTTAGTTCAACTAAAACCTGAGTGCTATCAATGGTCAAAGCCAATCGGGCATTGGCTTGCTTAGTTGAATCTACTAAAAAGAAAAGGTGTTTGTTTAACTTTTCTAATTTTGCCAATTTTGATTTCAGTTTTCTAATGGCAGCATAATTTACTTTTCTGTTTTGCATTAATGAATCTCGGATGGCAACTACTTCGGCACGTGATTTAACTAAATCGTCATTTAATACTGTATTTTTACTAATTTCTACATCATATTGTGCAATCATACTGTCTAACTCTGATTTAACTTGATCTTTTTCAGAGCTAAGTTGCGTTACAAATTTAGTATTGTCAATCTTAGTGTAAACACTATAACCAATACTCAATACTAACAATACCGCTAATACAATAATGATAATTTTTGAATTTTTCATTTTTTAAGGAGTTTTAAAATTTTTTGCAAAATTAAGCTAATTAAATTTAACCTTGTCTTTTTTTATGGGAAAATTTGAGTGGATATTTGTTCAATTAACTTAATTTTAATCGATTAAACTTTTTAAAATGAATTTAGAAAATTTGATAAATCTCTTTTTTCCAAAACGGTGTTTAACTTGTGATGAAACCTTGCAAGAATCCGAAAAATTACTTTGCATTCGTTGCTTGCACGATTTACCTTTAGCCAATTACACGTCCGTTGAAGGCAATCAAATAGAAAAATCATTTTATGGAAGAATTCCTTTAACAGCGGCTACTGCACTGTTGCTTTATTCTAAAAATAGTAAAGTGCAACAACTTATCCATCAATTAAAATACAAGGGTTTTGAAGAAATTGGCACCTATTTAGGAGACTGGCTGGGAGAGGAACTAGTTAAAAGCGGTCGGTTTAAGTCAATTGATATGGTTATACCGGTGCCTTTGCATCCTAAAAAATTAAAAATAAGGGGTTATAACCAGGTTGAAAAATTTGGTAAATCACTGGCAAAACAACTTGATGCAAAATATGTTGATGATAAATTAATAAAGATAACCTCAACCGAATCACAAACGCATAAACACCGTTCAGAGCGGATTTTAAATGTGAATGAAATTTTTGTTTTGGCTGATAATGAATGCTTTATAGATAAGCATTTATTGTTGATAGATGATATTATCACAACTGGCGCTACTTTAGAATCGTGTTGTCGTGAATTGCTTAAGGTTAAGGGTGTTAAAATAAGTATTGCAACAATGGCAGCAACGTTATTGAAAAATTAAAATCTTTACTCAAAATAAAAAAAAATAAATTGTTTCTTTGTATCAAATTTTAAAAATGAAGTCCAGTTTTATAAGAATAAGCATAGTTTTTTTGATTTTGATTTTATCTAATTGTGCCCGTCGTGGCCGCCCAACAGGAGGCGATAAAGACGAAGTCGCACCCATTATGATTACTTCAAAACCTGCTTTTGAAACAACTCATTTCAATTCAAAATCAATTCAAATTTATTTTGACGAGTATATTAAACTCGATAAAATAGGGCAGCAATTGATTGTTTCACCTCCCTTAAAATACAAGCCAATCATTACTCCTTTGGGTTCGGCGAGCAAAACTTTAAATATCAAAATTTTAGATACGCTTCAAAAAGAGACAACCTATATTTTTAATTTTGGCACGAGCGTACGCGACAATAACGAAGGCAATATATTATACAATTTTAAATATGTGATGTCAACGGGTGGTTATATTGATTCATTAAATTTAAAAGGAACTATAAAAGATGCTTTAAGCAATGTGGTTGATAAGGATGTCGCTATTTTATTATACCGAATGGATGAAAAATTTAACGATTCAATCATCTACAAAGGACTTCCAAATTATATTGCAAATACTTTAGACACTGTTACTTGGGAGCTGACTAACCTAAAAGAAGGCAAATACAAATTAGTTGCCCTAAAACAAAAAAATTACGATTATAAATTCAAACCAGCTTCCGATAAAATTGCGTTTTATCCTGATACGATTAATATTCCAAGAGACTCTAGCTTTAATTTAGCGCTTTTTAAAGAAATTTTAGACTATAAATTAGCAAGACCTTCCGAAGTTACTAAACAACACATAGTTTTTGGTTACAATGGCATTGCGAAAGATATTAAAATTGAATTGCTATCTCAAGTTACCGATAGCTTTAAATCTATTCAGGCTTTTGAATCTGATAAGGACACCTTAAATTATTGGTTTAATACGCCAAATCTTGATTCATTGCAATTTAAGGTTTCTAATAAAGAAGCCATTGATACGGTTATGGTTAAATTGCGTGCCCAAAAATTTGATTCCTTAGTGGTTGGAAGCCTTAACAAAAGTGTCTTAAATTTTAATGATGATTTTAAATTGTTGTCTAATCAGCCCATCACTAAAGTAGATGACTCTAAAATAATTTTAATGGATAAAGATTCTGTAAAAACACCTTTTAAAACTGTGATATCAGAATTAAAAACACAATTGCATTTTAAATTTGAGAAAGAACCCAATAAAGCTTACCGCTTAATGCTCTTGCCAAATGCCATTCAAACTTTTTTTGAAAGCAACACCGATACCATCCGCTATCTATTTGGAACTAAAAAAATAACCGAATTAGGAAGCGTTTTTTTGAGTTTTGCTCATGTAAAATCCTATCCAATTATTGTAGAATTAACCGACTTAAAAACAAAGGTCATTCAATCGCGGTATCTCGAAAAACCACAAGAAGTTAGCTTCTTAAATATTGACCCTGAAAAATATTTAATTCGAGTTATTTATGACGAAAACAAAAATAGCGTTTGGGATACCGGCAATTTTTTAAAACACATTAATCCTGAAGAAGTTATCTATTTTAAAAATGAGCTAGATGTAAGGGCAAATTGGGAAATAACCGAAGTGTTTGATTTGGCAAAGTAAGCGCCAAAATATATTAACGATTAAGCCTTTTTTATTTTTATACTCCTAGTTTAGTTATTATATTTGTAATTTAGAATGAATATAATTAGTTAACAAAATGGAGTTTAAAAAACAAGATATTTTAAATGCACTAAATACCATTACCGAACCAGGTGCTGGTAAAAGCCTTATAGAAAGTGAGTCGGTAAAAAATGTGGTTATTTTTGGCAAAGAAGTGGTGATTGATATAGTTATATCCAATCCAACTTTACAGGCAAAAAAGAAAATAGAAGTCGAAATTATGAAAGTAATTCACGATTTGGTTTATCAAAAAGCAATTGTAAAAGTTAATGTAAAGGTTGAAGTGCCCGAAAAACCAGAACCTCAAAAAAAGGCAAATCCCTTACCAAATATAAAAAATATTATTGCTGTTGCATCCGGAAAAGGTGGTGTTGGCAAATCTACAATTACCGCAAATTTGGCAGTATCACTGTCAAAAATGGGTTTTAAAGTTGGCATTTTAGATGCCGACATCTATGGACCCTCAATGCCAATAATGTTTGACGTTGCACTAGCAAAACCCCTTTCGGTAGTTGAAGATGGCAAATCTAAAATGAAACCCGTAGAAAGTTATGGCATTAAGATTTTATCTTTAGGCTTTTTTACCGATGCCAATCAGGCGGTAATTTGGCGGGGCGCTATGGCGTCAAAAGCCTTAAACCAATTGTTATTTGATGCTGCTTGGGGCGAACTCGATTTTTTATTAATTGATTTACCTCCGGGCACAGGCGATATTCATTTGTCTATTGTTCAGGCCATTCCGGTTACAGGAGCAGTTATAGTGAGCACACCGCAAAATATCGCTTTAGCGGATGCTCGAAAAGGCATCGCCATGTTTAAACAAGTCAATATCAATGTACCCGTTTTAGGATTGGTAGAAAACATGAGCTATTTTACGCCGGCAGAATTGCCCGATAATAAATATTATATCTTTGGAAAAGATGGTGCTAAACACCTAGCAGAAGATGAAAATACACGATTTTTAGGTGAAATTCCCCTCGTTCAAAGTATCCGCGAAGCCGGTGATGTTGGACATCCAATAAGCTTACAAAACAATACGCCACTCGAAGCATCATTTAAGCAAATTGCACAAAATATGATTGACGAGTTAGTAAAACGCAATGAGGATTTACCTCCAACCGAAATAGTCAGAATCACCACTATGGCAGGCTGCGCAACACATAAATAAAACACAAGATGACCGCACAACAAACACAAGCGAATGTAGAAATCGCTTTACAAGAAATCAGACCCTTTTTAATTGCCGATGGAGGTAACATTAGCATAGTTGCTATTGAAAATAATATTGTAAAAGTAAAACTCGAAGGCGCATGTTTTGGTTGTACCATAAATCATTTAACTTTAAAAAATGGTGTAGAAGCCACTATAAAAAAATATGCTCCCCAAATTACGCAAGTGATTGAGGTAAAATAAATCAAACATTTTTGAGTTATAATTGTTAAAAAGAAATCAAACAATGGAATTTATATTTTTAGACTTGTTAGCGCTATTAAAATTCTACTTGAAAAGAAATCCAGAATAACGCTGCAACTTAGCTGAGTTATAACTGATTTATTAATTTCTTAAAACAAATATAGTATGCCTAGATACCATACTTTAGGTAAAATTCCTCCTAAACGTCATACCGTTTTTAAAAATGAAAATGGCGATTTTTATTACGAAGAACTTTTTGGAACCGTTGGTTTTGATGGCATGTCAACATTGCTTTATCACACCCAACGCCCCACACAGGTTAAGGAACTTTTAGAATCTTATGATGTGAGTCCAAAAATTGCCGTGGCAAAAAATATGCGTGCCACCAGTTTAAATGGCTTTAACATTCCGGCAAAAGCCGATTATTTAGAAAGTCGCTTTCCCGTTTTGGTAAACAGTGATTGTCAAATTATTTTGGCAGCCCCAACGCAATCTTTAACTGACTATTTTTATAAAAATACCGATTCTGATGAACTCCTTTTTATCCATAAAGGAACAGGAAAATTGCGCACTTTTTTGGGAAACATTGATTTTAAATACGGTGATTATTTGGTAATTCCGCGTGGAATGATTTATCAAATTGAGTTTGACACAAAGGATAATCGCCTGTTTATTGTAACGTCTAAAAGTCCGATTTACACACCAAAACGCTACCGCAATTGGTTTGGACAGCATTTAGAACACGCACCTTTTTGTGAACGCGATATGCATCCACCAAAGGAATTAGAAACCTATAACTTGAAAGGTGACTTTTTGATGAAAGTTAAAAAACAAGACACCATTCACCAATATGTTTATGCCTATCACCCTTTTAGTGTGGTAGGTTGGGATGGCTATAATTTTCCTTATAAGTTTTCAATACACGATTTCGAACCCATTACGGGTCGTATTCACTTGCCTCCGCCCATTCATCAAACTTTTGAGGCAGCGGGTTTTGTAATTTGCTCTTTTGTTCCGCGTTTATACGATTATCATCCCAATGCCATTCCGGCTCCCTATCATCACAGCAATATTGATTCTGATGAGGTTTTGTATTATGTTGATGGTGATTTTATGAGTCGTAATAACATTCAAAAAGGTCAGATAAGTTTGCATCCTGCGGGTGTGCCACACGGTCCGCATCCCGGCGCTATGGAACGAAGCATCGGCAAAAAAGAAACTTGCGAATTGGCCGTAATGGTCGATACCTTTAAACCTTTAATGTTAACCGAAACGGCTATTCAAATTCAGGATGCGGATTATTTTAAATCTTGGCTGTAAGACCGAAGACCGAAAACTGAAGTCAGAAGACCGAAGTCGGAAGACCGAAGTCAAAAGATAAGAGTTATAAATTTTAGATTCAAAACCGCAATCTTGTTAATTTAAATTTTTCAAAACATGAAAACACTAAAAAACATCACAAATACGGCTTATAGCCTAGAAAAAATATTTCCTGAAGCCGACGACTTTTTACCTTTATTGGGTACCGATTACGTTGAACTTTATGTTGGCAATGCCAAACAAGCAGCGCATTACTACAAAACGGCCTTCGGTTTTCAATCCTTAGCCTATGCTGGTTTAGAAACCGGACTAACCGACCGAACCAGTTATGTTTTAGCGCAAGATAAAATTAGATTGGTTTTAACTACGCCAATGCCTAATACCCATCAAGAAATATTTGAGCATATTACCAAACACGGCGATGGCGTTAAAGTAATTGCACTTTGGGTTGACGATGCTACAAAGGCTTGGAATGAAACTACAAAACGCGGTGCAAAATCCTTTTTAAAACCTACGACCGAAAGTGATAAAAATGGTATTGTTATAAAGTCCGGAATTCAAACCTATGGCGACACAGTGCACCTTTTCATTGAACGCAAAAATTATCACGGCATCTTTTTGCCAAAATATCAAAAATGGGAATCAAATTATAACCCGCCTGATGTTGGCTTGCGCTATATTGACCACATGGTTGGAAATGTGGGTTGGGAAGAAATGAATGTTTGGGCAAAATTTTATCGCGATACTATGGGCTTTGCCAATCTTATTACCTTTGACGATAAGGATATTTCAACCCAATTTACAGCTTTAATGAGCAAAGTGATGACAAATGGAAATGGACGTGTAAAGTTTCCGATAAACGAGCCTGCCGAAGGTCTCAAAAAATCACAAATTGAAGAATACCTTGATTTTTATTTGGGTCCCGGATGCCAACACATTGCAGTTGCTACCAATAATATTATCGAAACAGTTAAAGCACTCACTCAAAGAGGTGTCGAGTTTTTATACGTTCCCGGAACTTATTACGACACTGTATTAGACCGCGTTGGCGAAATTGACGAAGACCTAAAACAGTTAAAAAGCCTAGGCATTTTAGTCGATCGCGATGATGAAGGTTACTTATTGCAAATCTTTACCAAGCCCGTAAGTGATAGGCCTACTTTATTTTTTGAAATTATTCAGCGCAAAGGCGCACAATCATTTGGAAAAGGAAATTTTAAAGCCTTATTTGAGTCGATTGAAGCAGAACAAGAACGTCGCGGAACACTGTAATCAAGTATAACTTATTAAAAATTTTAATGGCGTAAACCTCAAAATATTTTTTTGAGGTTTTTTTATAAGATATTAGTTTTCAATCTACCATAAATTGACTACTTTTATGCAAAGCTTAAAAAGATGCTCACAAAAGTTTATGGCGGTGCAGTTTTTGGCGTTGAATCTACAACCATAACTGTTGAAGTCAATATTGATCAGGGTATTGGATATCACTTAGTTGGATTGCCAGATAATGCCATCAAGGAGAGTAGTTTTCGCATTTCGGCAGCCTTAAAAAACAATGGTTTTGTGCTACCCGGCAAAAAAATTACCATCAATATGGCTCCAGCCGATTTGCGCAAAGAAGGCTCTGCCTACGATTTGACTTTGGCACTTGGCATTTTGGTTTCTTCAAAGCAAATTCAAGCCGATGATATTGACCAATATATTATTATGGGTGAATTATCACTCGACGGCGGTTTGCAACCCATAAAAGGCGCGTTGCCCATCGCAATTAAAGCTCAAGAAGAAGGTTTTAAAGGCTTTATCTTGCCCAAACAAAACGCTATGGAAGCCGCTATTGTTAGCGAACTCAATGTTTATGCCGTTGAAAATATTAAGGAAGTCATCGACTTTTTTCAAGACCACACCTCTTTAAACCCCTTAGTTGTTGATACCAAAAAACAATTTTATGAAAATTTAGAACATCCTGAATTTGATTTCTCGGATGTTAAAGGGCAAGAATCAATTAAGCGTTGTATGGAAATTGCCGCAGCAGGTGGCCATAATGTTATTTTAATAGGCCCGCCCGGAAGCGGAAAAACCATGTTAGCCAAGCGCTTGCCAACAATTTTGCCACCGATGACCATTCAAGAGGCTCTTGAAACCACTAAAATACATTCGGTTGTAGGTCGTGTAAAAGAAAATATGGGGCTGATGAGCCAACGTCCGTTTAGGTCGCCACACCACACCATTAGTGATGTTGCTTTAGTTGGTGGGGGCGCTTATCCGCAACCGGGCGAAATTTCTTTATCACACAACGGCGTTTTGTTTTTAGATGAGTTGCCTGAATTTAAACGCACCGTATTAGAAGTTTTGCGACAGCCGTTAGAAGATCGGGAAGTAACGATTTCAAGAGCAAAGTTTACGGTTACTTATCCTTGCAGTTTTATGCTGGTGGCGAGTATGAATCCGAGTCCGAGTGGCTATTTTGCTGATGATGACAAGGCTTTAAATGCTTCACCACAAGATATGCAACGCTATTTAGGTAAAATTTCGGGACCTCTTTTAGACCGAATCGACATTCATATTGAGGTTCAACCCGTACCTTTTGAAAAGTTAGCCGAAGAACGCAAAGGAGAGTCGAGTAAAGTGATTAGGGAACGCGTAATTAAAGCGCGTGAAATACAAACCGAGCGCTTTATAAACAATAAAAATGTACATTATAATGCACAGATGACCGTTAAGCAGATTCGCAAATATTGCGTGTTAGATGCTGAAAGTTTGAATTTAATTAAAGTTGCCATGGAACGTTTAGGCTTGTCGGCGCGTGCTTATGACCGCATTTTAAAGGTTTCGCGAAGCATTGCCGATTTAGAAACTTCCGAAAATATAAAACCCAGTCATATTTCAGAAGCCATTCAGTATCGAAGTTTAGACAGAGAGGGTTGGTTGGGATAAAATTTAGATTCTAATATTAAATAAATAGCACTTATGGCATTTATAGATTATTATAAAATTATGGGTCTTGATAAAACAGCTTCCGAAACTGATATCAAAAAAGCCTATCGTAAACTCGCCCGAAAATACCATCCCGATTTGAATCCGAATGATAAAGAAGCTGAGCAAAAATTTAAAGAAGTCAACGAAGCAAATGAGGTTTTAAGCAACCCTGAGAAGCGAAAAAAATACGATAAATATGGCAAAGATTGGAGTCAAGCCGAAGCTTATGAACAAGCCAATCAGCAGCAATACAGGCAACAATCATCGCGTCAAAGTTATTCAGATGATTTTGGTGCTGGTGATTATTCCGATTTTTTTGAATCGCTGTTTGGAGGCGGTAATAGCGCCAGGACAAGGGGCGGTCAAGTAAAATATAGAGGACAAGATTATCAAGCCGAATTGCAATTAGATTTAAAAGATGTTTACACAAGTCACAAACGAACCTTAATGGTCAATGGAAAAAACATCCGAATAAACATTCCTGCGGGCGTTAAAAACGGACAAATTATAAAAATTAAAGACTATGGAGGCGACGGAATTAATGGCGGTCCAAAAGGTGATTTAATCATTCAATTTTCAATAAAAAACAACAGTAATTTTAAATTAGACAATGATAATCTTTACACTACGGTAGATTTAGATTTATATAAAGCCCTTTTGGGAGGCGCTATAACCATTGATACGTTTGATGGAAAAGTCAAGTTAAAAGTAAAACCAGAAACACAAAATGGCACTAAAGTTAAATTACAAGGAAAGGGTTTTCCGGTTTATAAAAAAGAGGGTGTTTTTGGCGATTTATTTATTACTTACCAAATTAAAACCCCTACAAACTTGACAAAAAAAGAAAAAGATTTGTTTAATGAACTCGCTAAATTAAGAACGGTATGAACAAAAAAACTTATATCACCTTGACCAATTTATGTGCGCATTATCAAGTGGATAGATCATTTTTTAGCAATCTAAATGACTATGGATTGATTAAAATTGAAACCATTGCACAATCTCAATACATTGATAAAGATAAGATTTCTGAAATTGAAAAAATTTTGAGAATTCACAATGAACTCGATGTAAATATTGAAGGAATTGACGTTATTATTAATTTATTACAAAAAATTGAACGGCTTCAAAACGACCTCAATTCCGTTAAAAACAGGTTGAGAATTTACGAGGATTTATAAAGTAAATCTAAGCCCCTATCTCTGAATTAAGTTTTAAAATGAATTTAAAAGGAGCTTAAAGCAGGTGTTTTTGAGCTTTATAAGAAGAGCGCACCAAAGGGCCACTTTCAACATGCCTAAAGCCCATTTCTAAACCAATGATTTCATAGTTTTTAAATTGTTCGGGTGTGATATATTCCTTAACGGGAAGGTGCTTTTTGCTAGGTTGTAAATACTGACCAATGGTAATGATATCTACATTAACAGCTCTAAGGTCTTGCATACTTTGGATAACTTCTGCTTCTAACTCACCTAAACCGAGCATAATACCCGATTTTGTTCTGTTAATACCCTGTGCTTTTAAGTAAGCTAAAACTTCTAGGCTTCTATCGTATTTTGCTTGAATGCGGACCTCGCGAGTTAGGCGTCTCACGGTTTCAAGGTTGTGCGAAACCACCTCGGGAGCAACGGCAATTATCCGATCAATATTTGCATGAATGCCTCTAAAATCGGGTATCAAGGTTTCTAAAGTGGTCTCGGGATTGGCTTGACGAATGGCTTCAATGGTTTCAGCCCAAATAATTGAACCACCATCTTTTAAATCATCGCGGTCAACCGAAGTAATCACCGCATGTTTAATATTCATAATCTTAATAGATTGGGCTACTTTTTTGGGTTCATCCCAATCAACTTTATCGGGTCTTCCGGTACTTACGCCACAAAATCCGCAAGAGCGTGTACAGGTATTTCCTAAAATCATAAAAGTTGCCGTACCTTCAACCCAACATTCGCCCATATTCGGACAGCCGCCACTGGTGCAAATGGTATGCAATTTATATTGATCAACCAAACCCCTTAATTGGGTGTATTTTTTTCCGATAGGAAGCTTTACGCGCAACCAATTTGGCTTTGCAGTTCGTGTTTCGGCAGTTGTATTTTCGCTCATTAATTATAAATGATAAACGCGCAAAGTTACAAATATCAAATGAAATTGAAGGGGATAAAAATGCGGATTTATGATAGGTTGGGAAGAGAAATTGTTTCAACAAGTAAAGCTTATAAATCAGAAGGTACTTATGAATTAGACTTAGCTCCCAAAAAGATAAAAACCGGTCTCTATTTTGTTACGGTTAAATTAAATAATACCGTAATTTTATCTAAAAAAGTATTGGTGCAATAAATTGATTATCAAGCTTTAAAAAATGCGGTAACTTTAAAATGGGTTACCGCATTTTTTATTGATTATTCATTTTATATTAAGAAGTAGCATCCTAAAAATAACTTTGAAAAGTACCCATTCAATTTAAATGACGAACCATTAAGCATCAAATGATTGCATGGTAACGAGCTTAAAATAGTCGCCTTTTTGTGCCAATAAATCGTCGTGTTTGCCTTGCTCAACAATTTTACCTTTGCGCATCACCACAATTAAATCCGCTTTTTGAATGGTAGATAAGCGGTGTGCAATGACAATAGACGTACGGTTTTCCATCATTTTTTCTAAGGCTTTTTGAACCAATTGTTCCGATTCGGTATCGAGCGCCGAAGTGGCTTCGTCTAAAATCATTATAGGCGGATTTTTAAGTACGGCACGCGCAATAGAAAGGCGCTGTTTTTGACCACCAGATAAGGTATTGCCACCGTCGCCTATATTGGTTTCGTATTGTAGCGGCAAATTGATAATAAATTCGTGTGCATTGGCAATTTTTGCGGCATTTTCAATTGCTTCTTGTTCGGCAAATTCAACGCCTAAAGCGATGTTATTGTTAACAGTATCATTAAATAAAATAGAGTCTTGAGTTACAATTCCCATTAAGCCGCGCAAGGATTTTAATTTAAGTTCTTTAATATCAATGCCATCAATAAAAATGGTGCCTTTGTTTACGTCATAAAATCGGGTAACCAAATTAGCGATGGTAGATTTGCCACTTCCCGATTGTCCCACCAAAGCGATGGTTTGCCCTTTATTAATGCACAGTGAAAAGTTTTTTAACACATATTCATCTTTATATTTAAACGACACATTTTTAAGCTCAATAGATTGATTAAAATCAGATTTAGTTTGTGCACTTGGCTGGTCTTTAATGCTGATATCTAAATCGAGAATTTCAATAATCCGTTCGGCGGAAGCCATCCCTTTTTTAATGCTATAAAATGCGGCTGTAATATTTTTTGCAGGTGTTAAAACCAGGTAAAATAATAGGATAAATGTTAAAAACTCTTCTGGTTTTAAATCGCTTTGGTTGCTCAAAACCAAACGCCCACCAAACCACAAGATGCTAATGATGGTAGTTGCACCTAAAAATTCACTCAAGGGAGACCCAAGGTTTTGTCGGTGAAGCACATGGTTCATTAAACAATAAAATTTGTAGGTTGAATCTTTAAATTTTTTACTGATTTTTCCTTCGGCATTAAAGGCTTTAATCACCCGTAATCCTGTTAAGGTTTCTTCTATAAAAGACAAAAAATTACCTGTTTCTTGTTGTGCTTTTAAGGATTTAGATTTTAAACGCTTACTTAAACTCGAAATAATAAAACCCGAAATTGGCAGCAAAAACATGACAAATAAAGTGAGTTTGTAGCTGATGGTTAGCATCGCAGATAGCGAAATAAAAATGGTAATAGGATCTCTAAAAAGAGCTTCTAGCGAAGATAGAAACGACGTTTCTACTTCTTTAACATCGTTAGACATGCGCGAAATAATATCGCCTTTTCGCTTTTCGGAAAAATAGGAAATGGGTAATGCTACAATCTTGTCATATAAGGTATTTCGAATATCTCTAATCACGCCGTTGCTTAAAAATGCCAAGAAAAATGCCGCTAGGTATTTGAATAAATCTTTTAGAAAAAAGAGAGTAATTGAGAGCACGCAAATAATTAATAAGGCTCTTATGGGACCATCGTGACTTATGGTTTGCGAAATAAAATAATAAAACTGATCCTGTAAAAAATTACCCGCCGTGCGGATGCCATGGTAAACCGGAATTTTTGTAATAATATTTTTTTGTTTAAATAAAATATTTAAAACAGGGATAAATGAAATGATGGTCAACACATTAAAAATGGCGTAGAGCACATTAAAAAACACATTGAGCCAAGCAAATCTAATATGGGGTTTTATAAAGGATAGAATTTTTTTAAAAGGACTCATTTACAGATTTATAATTTCATTTCTTTTATAATGCGCTGAATTTTGGCATCGAGTTCGGCTTCAACTTTTACGACATTTTTAACGGAATCGAGCGGTTTGTTAACACTAAAATAGAACTTTATTTTCGGTTCGGTTCCACTTGGTCTTGCCGCAATGCTGGTGCCATCTTGGGTATGATAAATCAATACGTTTGATTTAGGGATGTCAATTTTTGTTTTTTCACCCGTTAGCTGGTTGCTACAAATACTGGAATCGTAATCGTAAATTTCGGTAACTTTAGAGCCATCAATGGTTTTTAAAGGTTTGTTTCTAAGGTCTTTCATCATATTGCTAATGACTTCAGTGCCGTCAATTCCTTTTTTTACCAATGAGATTAGGTGTTCTTTAAAAAAGCCAAATTCTGTATAAATATTGAGCAATTCTTTATATAATGAAGATCCATTTTCTTTAGCTTCGGCAGCAATTTGACAGGCTAAAAGTGCAGCCGAAACAGCGTCTTTATCACGAACAAAGTCGCCAATCATAAAGCCAAAACTTTCTTCACCGCCGCCAATAAATTCTTGGTGTTTAAAATCGCGAATCATTTTGGCTATCCACTTAAATCCGGTCAAACCAACTTTAGTTTCCACGCCAAATCCGTCGGCAATTTTATTCACTAATTGAGTTGAAACGATGGTTGAACCCACAAACTGTTTGCCGTTTAATTTGCCTTGTTTTTGCCATTGTTTTAGCAGATAATGAACCATCAACGCCATGGTTTGATTGCCATTTAGCAATTTGATGTTTCCATCTAAATCGGGGGTGGCGATGCCAATACGGTCAGAGTCAGGGTCGGTACCAAAAACAATATCGCCCTTTACTTTTTTAGCTAAATCAATCGCCATTTTTAATGCGGCAGGCTCTTCGGGATTTGGTGAAGCTACTGTTGGAAAATCGCCGTTGGGTTCGGCCTGTTCGGGTACGATGTGAACTTTTGTAAAACCAGCTTTTTCGAGGGCACTCGGAATTAATTTAATTGAAGTTCCGTGTAAGGAAGTATAAACAATGGTCAGGTTTTCAAAGCCTTTTTTATTAAAAATACTGTGCTTAACACTTTCCTTTAAAAAGGCATCATCCAAATCTTTACCAACGGGATGTATCAATTCAGCTTTAGCTTGAAATTTAATTTTATCGAAGGCTACTTTGTTAACTTCGTCAATGATAGCGCCGTCTTCGGGAGGAACAATTTGTCCGCCATCGTTAAAATAGACTTTATAACCGTTGTATTCGGGAGGATTGTGACTGGCGGTTAAAATGATGCCGGCATCACATCCTAAAAAGCGTACGGCAAACGACAATTCGGGCGTAGGGCGCATATCTGAAAAGAGATAAACACTGATATTATTAGCCGAAAAAACATCAGCAACCAACTGTGAAAATTCGGTTGAATGGTGTCGGCAATCGTAATTGATAGCTACTTTTAAAGTTTTATTTGGAAAAGCTTTTATAAGATAATTTGCTAAACCTTGCGTGGCACGCCCAAGGGTGTATTTATTAATTCGGTTTGTGCCAACGCCCATAATACCGCGCATACCGCCCGTTCCGAATTCCATATTTTGATAAAAACACTCAATCAAATTAGCACTATCTGCATTGATAAGCTGTTGAACTTGAGTTTGCGTTTCTTTGTCGAATGGAGCAGCAAGCCACAATTTTGCTGCCTTTAAAGCACTTTCTTTCATTTGAAATAGATTTTAATTGTTTTGCTAAAATAAGATTTAATCTTAAATAACGTCTTTAATTTGATACCTATTTTCGGTTTGTTTGCCACGAAGAATCAACTCGCCTATAAATCCGGCAAGGAATAATTGCGTTCCTAAAATCATGGTCGCTAAAGCGATATAAAACCAAGGATTATCAGTTACTAAAATGGTTTTAAAGCCGTTATACAATTTATAGAGTTTTAAAACGCCAATATAGCTTGCGGCTAAAAATCCGATAAAAAACATCAAACTTCCCAATAAACCGAAGAGGTGCATTGGGCGCTTGCCAAATTTGGTTATAAACCAAATGGTTAATAAATCTAAAAATCCGTTTGTAAATCGACTCATACCAAATTTTGTTTCGCCGTATTTACGGGCTTGATGTTGAACTTCTTTTTCGGCAATCTTGCCAAAGCCTTGGTGTTTTGCCAGCACAGGAATGTAGCGGTGCATTTCACCATATACATCAATATTTTTTACGACTTCAAGTTTATAGGCTTTAAGGCCACAATTAAAATCATGGAGGCTTAAGCCCGAAGTTTTTCGCGCTGCCCAATTGAATAATTTTGATGGTAAATTTTTGCGAATTTTTGAGTCGTAGCGCTTTTTTTTCCAGCCCGAAACTAAGTCGAAATTATGGGTAGTTATCATTTGATAAAGACCGGGAATTTCATCGGGACTATCTTGTAAATCGGCATCCATAGTGATAATGACGCTTCCTTTTACCTGTTTAAACCCGGCGTTTAAGGCTTGTGATTTGCCGTAATTTTGTAAAAATTGAATGCCTTTAACATTGGGATTTTTTTTAGAGAGTTGGGTAATCACTTCCCAAGATGCATCGGTGCTACCGTCATCAATAAATAGCAGCTCATACGAAAAACGATTGGATTGCATAACCTGTGCAATCCAATCGTGTAATTCGTTTAATGAGTCGGCTTCGTTAAGTAGCGGTATAACTACCGAAATGTCCATATTTATTGCATTTTAATAAGTTTGTTCGGGTGCTTTTTTCATAATTAAACCCGCAATAAGCGAAATAATAAAGCCTAAAAAGAGACTCCAAACGAGTCCGATAGCCAAAATGATGGTGGGAGAAGAGAATTTTTTAGACATAATAGCCATCGCTTCAAGTTGCTCATCACTAATATTTGGATTTTTTTCAAGCATTTTGGTTTGTTGCAACTCCAATACTTGATCCATAAAGTTAGGCTCAATGAAAGACATAAAAATATAAGTGTAAATTAAACTGAGAATAGCGCCAATTAAGGCAACGGCAATTCCGGTTTTTAAGGCTTCGCTTAAGCTCAACATGCCGCCGTTAGCGGTTTTAAAAGCCCTCAAGCTAAAAACAATAAAGCCAATGTTTAATAACAGACTGACAACGGAGTTGAGCGTGCCGCCTTCTAAATGTTTTCCTAATGCATACATCACTACGGCAAAGGCAATCGATAAAAAGCCGAGGATGAGCCCATAGGTTAGCGCAATTTGTTTTGTTGAAGTCGTTTGATTTTCCATAATCTTAGGTTTTTAGAATGAACAAATATAAATAATTATGCTTATTTAAAGCTTGTTTTTAAAACAAAAATTGCTTCATAGCACAGCTGTTTTCTTTTTAAATTAATAAAACAGTCTATAAAAAATAACCTTACATTTGATGACTTAAAAGATAAATTTATCTTTAATTAAAACTAACGGTTATAAGTAAAAAAATAAAAAATAAGTTATGTTTAAATGGCTAATTATCATACATGTAATAGGAGCCACCATTTGGGTAGGCGGTCATTTATTGCTTGCCTTGCGCTATTTACCAGAAGCTTTGCGCGACAAAAATTTGGAGCTTATAAAAGCCTTCGAGAAAAAATTTGAAATCATTGGATTTCCGGCTTTGATAATCCAAGTAATTACGGGTGTTTGGATGGCGATTACTTTTTATCAGGTAAATTTTATAGACTATTCAAGTGCCATTGCCCAGGCGGTAGGCACAAAATTAATTTTATTGCTCGCTACAATTTTACTCGCCATTAATGTGCGGTTTTTTGTTTTTCCAAAATTAACGCCTAAAAATTTGTGGTGGCTTGGTTTACATATTATTGCGGTAACACTTATCGGAATTTGTATGCTTTATCTAGGTGTTTCTATACGATTTGGAGGCGTTTAAAAAGCCAAGTAGCCTATAAAAATTGACACCAAAGTAAGCTTTAGCAAGACTTGTATAAAAATATTTTATAGAAATAAAAAAACGGCTGGAACCGAGATAAAATTAAAAGCACCCTTTTATCAGTAAATAAAAGTTGGCTTATTATCAACGCATTCAACACCAGTAGGGGGTTGCAAAATCATGCAATCTGAACTAATTTGCCATTTAATATTAAACTTTTCTTGTTCAGCAGTAAAATGAGCCACTTTATTTAAAAAACTTGTGGTATCAATACTGAGCGGATAAGCCAAATAACTAATAGGACCGCCACAAGCCTTAGCGCCAACTGCCGTAAAAGCCCAATTTTGTGAATTGGTACAGGGCACGCTGCCAGCTATGTTTATTAATGCTTGATACAAAACATCGAGTTGTTGTTGCTCTTGCATTTTTAGCGCTGCATCATCAACGGTACAACTACTTGAAATCAACAAGAAACCGGCTAAAAGTAAGATGGTGTTTTTCATGGTCATTGCTTATTTAAAATAATGTATAAAATTAATAAAAATTATGTCGAATAGTTATCTTAAAAGCTTTTTCTCAAACTTTATCAGCGCTAAGCAGCTTATCAAGTTCTAATTTGTAATCGTATTGTAAATCTTCGTGCAAAACAGCTACTTTTTTTTTGATGCCAGCAATTTCGCGAATAAAAATATTTTTAAGCACAAGGTTTTGGTCGATTGAAGGCTTTGAGTTTTTGAGTACGGCGCAAAAGTAAAGCAATAGTTCAATTTCGGTTTCTTTGTTTTTTGAGTAACGTATGTTTGACTTGACATACCGAAGGATTTTACGAACACTTTTTTTGATAAAATAATAATTTTTAGAGTTGATTTGAGTAAACTGAAAATCAATTTCCGTTTTTAAATCGTTAATAAAGCCTTCTTCATCAGCTGATTGGAATAACAGATAGGAGAGGAGTTCTTTATTTTCTTTTTTAAACTTTGTTAAACACAAACATATTTTAAAGAGTTCGTTAGGTGAGCAATTTGACAATTCCGTTTTAAGTGCTTTAATAGTTACCGCTTTCATAAGGCCAAATTAGAGATTTTAAAGTTATTTTTCAAAAACACAAAATTTTGAACATACTCAGTTTCTGTTAGTTCAAATTTGTGTATAAATTATATACGAAGTTGGCAAAAGTACTAATTTTATGTCTTTTTCTAATTTGCCCGGATTTTGTCTTGTGTCAAAAACTGTGAAAACCTCAATTTCTTTTCTGTCAAAGTTTATTCTGTAATTGAAAGTTGTCTGTTTTGTTACAACACATTTAAAAAAGTCCTTAAAACTCTGTGGATTTTAAACAATTTTCAGGTTGTTTAGAAATCTGGTCAATTTTAAAAGTTTATTTTCAGCTAATTTTGTTAAAAACACTTTCGTTAAGAAATCTTTTTCAAAAAGTCTTTAAACTCATCTCTTTTTCCTTTATTCAGTTGTTTAATACCTTTTTCAATTTCTTTTTGCTCAGATAAACTCAGCTCATTCTAAAAATCAACTTTTTCCTTTTGAACAAATTCTGTGATTTTTTCAATGAATTTGTCATTCTCAATGTTAAGAATCATTTTTACCAACGCTATCTTAGAAGTTCGAATAGCCATATCTATAATAGATTAAATTCAAAGTTACAAAAAAATCGGATTATAATTGAAAAATAAAAATCATTGTCGGTATGAATCACAACGGTTTAGGCTATGAAAAGTTGTGGGTTTTAAAACGCAATTTTTCGATGTTAAGATGTAATATAATTAAGTTTTAAAAGCATTCTATTTAGTTGAATTGAGCAATTTTTTAGGTGCGTTGTTGGCAACTGTACTTTAAAAATTCAGAAGGTTAAAATATATTGTTTAAATCTTGCCTTCCAATTATTGTCATTATTTCAACAATGTCATTATTTATTTTGTAATAAATACTATCAGATCCGCATACACAGCGTCTATATCCTTTTTTTATAAAATCAACCGACTCGAATGATAAAGGTCGTTGAGCAATAATCTCAAAGTATTCAAAAAATGAATCAAAGTATTTGTCAGCGAGGACAATTCCAAATTTTTTTACTCCGTAATGATGAATCCGTATTAAATCTTCTTTAGCGGCATTACTTAACTTATATTTAGCCATTAAGTAAAGACTTTGATTGTTTTAATATTTGATCTTTATGGTCATCAGTAAATCCGCTATTTTCCGCTTGTTCAATTTTAGTTCTAATCCAGTCAATCTGAATATGCTGTTTTCTAGCTTGTCTAATTAAATCATTAACAAGTTCACTTTTACTAGAGTATTCTTTATTGTCAACTTGAGTTTTTAACCATTCATCATTCGGGTTTGTGAATGAAATGCTTTGTCTTGCCATAATTTTTGTTTTTTGATGTAAATTTACACCAAAATTACATCATTTGAAAAAAAAATATTAGTAGTTTGAATTTTCCGTATGGTTGCTAGCGAGTTTTTATAAGATTTGTGCGACGTAAAAATCGGAGATTTTACCGCCGTAGCCCTATTTTTATTGAATGTTTGTCGGTTTGTACTAGTTCCGATTTGAGCATAAATTATATACAGTGTTGGCATTTCGTTACTTTTTATTCTTTTTAATCGACTGTTTTACAAGGCTCAAAATATATTCTAAATTGTCATCAGAGTCAATTTGTAATTCATATTCTCCATTTCCCCAGTGTCCAGTTGACGAGACATCTCTTGTCAAACCTTTTGTGTCTTCAAGTTCTCCCTTGTTCATATTTATCCACATTTTCAATGATTTTTTTTGTGGATGAATGTCAATTACGTTTCTTCCAGACATAAAAGCAATATATTTTTTCTTTGGCTTAACCTCTAAATTGTCGAGATTTAAAATTCCATTTTTCAATTTTTCATAGAGTTCTTTAATCTCTTCTGAAGCATTATCTAAATGTTCTTGTTCGGTGTAAACTTTAATTTCTTTTGCAACATTGTCGATTGTGTTGTCAGTTTTGGAAATTGTTTTAATACTTTCTTGAGCGCCAGCTTTTTGAATTTGTTCGAATGAAACTGTATTATTTTCAAATCTTTTTATTTCCCAAAGTTCAATTGGTAAATCCTTGAAGTTAATAGCTTCTCTCTGATAGTTTGTAAACGAAGGTGAAATGAATAAAACTCTTGACTGTGACCAATCAACGTCGTTCCGTTTCAAAGTTTTGTCAAGATTTTCGTTGAATTCTAAAATAAAGTCGGCTTTGTTGTTTAACATTAAAGATAAATAAGCATAACCTTGGTCAATAACACTAAAATTTTTATCTCTTTTATACTCTATAATCACAAAAGCATTCGCCTCTTTGTCAAAAGCCAAAGTGTCAATTCTGAAATTATTCATAGCAAACTCAGATTTTACAAAATTAAGTCCTAAAACTGTTTTTAGATTATGTTCTGTTAAATCTTGAATTTCTTTTTCAAGTTTAAAAGGTTTCTCTTTAATGTATTCTAAATCTTTTTCTATTTTATATAATGCCATTATTTAGTTGATTTTTTTTGTCGTAATGAATGCCAACGTGATTTTATAAGATTTGTGCGACGTAAAAATCGGAGATTTTTCCGCCTTGGCTCTATTTTTATTGAATGTTTATTGGTTGTTCTAGTTCAAATGTAAGAATAAATTTTATAAGGTGTTGGCAACTGTCATTTTATAATATTAGTCAAATCCATTTTCGATTAAAATTCTGCCGTAAGAATTTAGTTTATATTCAAATGTAGCAGGAATTATCTCTCTTCTTCCTGTTTTTTTAAATTTATATTCTTCGTGTTCTCTATTATCTTTAATTGATCGATTTAACAGTCCAATCTGATGAAGATTTGTCTTTATGTCATCATTAATGTTTCGTAAATACTCATTGTCTTTCAGCAATTCCAAATCTTCCAAATAAGTATTGTCAATTATATGAGTTAATCTTTTAAAATCATTGAAAGTAATATTACCTAAAATTGTTTTTTTTAATAGTTTTCCGATAATTGATGCTTTGTCATCGTCATTTAATCTGTTCAAAGTTATTAGCAATTTTTCTCCAGCTTTCTTTGTTTCATTTTTAGATTCCAATTCCGTAATAAATTCCTCTCTTTTAGATTGAGGAATATCCTTTAATTCAAACAGAAATCTAAGCAGCTTTTTCGTGAAAAAAGATTCCGTTATTTTGTTATAAAGACTAAAGCTTTTAAATCCAATACCAAATACTGGTATTTCTTTTAATACTTCTGATTCAATAAGTAAATCAAAACCAGTTTCCAAGATTTCAGGTGTTAATTCATTTAAAGCCTCTGACTTTACTGACTTAAAAACATCTATTTGGTTCTTTTTTTTGTCGTCACTCATTTTTTTCTGCTTTTTGCCAACGGTTTAGGCTATGAAAAGTTGCGGGTTTGAAATCGAAATTTTCTGATGTTCAAATGTAATATAATTAAGTTTTAGAAGCATTCGATTTTGTTGAA
>PFPU01000064.1 GCA_002793215.1 Flavobacteriales bacterium CG_4_10_14_0_2_um_filter_35_18 | reverse complement strand
GAATTGGATGGCGGACACATGGGTTTTATTGAGAATAAAACCGAGGTTGAACAAGGCTTGCTTAGCTTTTTAAAAATTTGTTTTAAATAATTTATTTTTTAAGAAACGCATCCCAACCTTGGGCGGTAAGTGGAATTTGTTGGTCGGCTCTGGTTATCAAGTGCATTCCTAAACTAGCATCGGTGATATGGCCAATCACTGTAAAATTTGGATTCCCTTTAATTTTGTCATAATCGCTTGGAGCAATGGTAAACAATAACTCATAATCCTCGCCACCACTCAAGGCTATGGTGGTGCTGTCTAAATGCAACTCTTCACAAGTTGCAATGACCTGCGGGTCTAAGGGAATTTTTTCTTCATATAATCGACAACCCACTTTTGACTGTTGACAAATGTGAATGGTTTCAGAAGCCAATCCGTCCGAAATATCAATCATCGCGGTGGGTTTTACCTTTAAATCCTTAAACAATTTTACTATATCACGACGCGCTTCGGGCTTTAATTGACGCTCAATTAAATAGGCATATTGGTCTAAATCGGGTTGAGAATTTGGATTGACTTCAAAAACTTGTTTTTCGCGCTCTAAAATTTGAAGTCCGAGATAAGCAGCTCCTAAATCGCCCGTAACTACCAATAAATCATTCGTTTTTGCACCATTGCGATACACAATATCTTCGGCTTTAGCTTCGCCAATGGCGGTTATGCTAATCAATAAACCCTTTGTTGAGGAAGTGGTATCGCCACCAACCAAATCGACTTGGTATGCTTTACACGCCAAATGGATTCCGGCGTATAAATCTTCTATCGCTTCAAGCGAAAAGCGGTTTGATACCGCCATAGAAACCGTAATTTGTGTGGCTTTGCCATTCATGGCATAAACATCCGATAAATTGACCATCACGGCTTTATAACCCAAGTGTTTTAAGGGCATAAAACTTAAATCAAAATGAATCCCTTCAATCAGCAAATCAGTGGTAACCAAGGTTTGATTGTCTTTGTGATTGAGCACTGCGGCGTCATCTCCAACACCTTTAACAGATGATTTTTGAACTAATTTTATAGCTTTTGTCAACCGTTTGATGAGTCCAAATTCACCTAATTCGGCTAAATTAGTACGGTTTATTTCCTTATTTTCTAACATAAATTTTCTTATTTAAAGCCACGCTCCTTTTGAATGCTTTCATAAGCCGCTTGAATTTGTAAAAATTTGTCGTTTGCCCCTTTCAATTGTGCTTCGCTTAAGTGTTGCAATTTATCGGGATGGTGTTTTTTTACAAGGGTGCGATAGGCTTTTTTCACCTCCTCAACGGAAGCTGTTTCTTCAATTTCTAAAATAAGATAAGCGCGTTTGGCATCATTGTAAAACATAGCTTGAATCGATTCATAATCAGCTTGACTGATATACAAATAATTAGCGATGGTTTTGAGGATTTGAATTTCTAATTCATCAACTACACTATCCGATTTGGCAATGCCAAACAAAAAATGGAGTAATTGCAAACGCGTGGCGTGTGATGTATTAATACGGATTTGTTCACAAACGGCTTTAGTAGAAATCTGATGCGTTGCCATAATTCCTTTAAACAATCTAAAGGCAGCATTGGCGCGGTCTTTTCCAAACATTTTTACAAATTGACTTCTGACAAAGTCCAATTCACGCTGGTCTATTTTTTCGTCCGCTTTAATAACGATTGCCGACAAAACCAGTAAACTCATTTCAAAATCTACAGCTTGCGATTTTTGCGCCCCTTGATGTGTATTTTGAAAGGTTTGCAAATCGGCATTCGATAAACCGTCTAATAAACTCCCTAAAGCAAAACCCAACACACCGCCAATAGGACCTCCAAAAGTCCATCCCAATCCGGCTCCGAGCCACCTTGAAAAACTTGCCATTCTTTATAATTAAATTGGCAACAAAGATACATTTTCTATATATTTGCCACCAATTAAAATCACAGATTATGTACCCAGAAGAATTAGTAGCGCCAATGCGCCAACAATTAACGGATGTTGGATTTAAAGAATTAAAAAGTGCTAACGACGTTAAAAATACATTAGCTTTAAAAGGGGCAACGCTCCTTGTAATTAATTCAGTTTGTGGCTGTGCTGCAGGAACAGCAAGACCTGGCATCCTTTTATCTTTGCGAAATGCCAAAACACCGGCCCATTTAAGCACTGCTTTTGCAGGCGTTGATACCGAAGCAACGGAAGCAGCACGCGCCGAAATGATGCCTTTTCCACCTTCATCACCAAGCATTGCATTGTTTAAAGATGGCGAATTAGTTCACATGTTAGAGCGTCATCATATTGAAGGTCGTTCAGCCGAAGCGATTGCCAATAATTTAATTGAAGCTTATAATGAGTTTTGCTAGTTTTGTTTAAAGTTTGAAGTTTTGAATTTGATTCTTAATTTCATCCAATATTCAAAAATTTATAATTCAACATTTATAATTTCCTTTTTTCATGACTTCGGCTGAATTATTGATTAACAACACCCTACAATTTGTAAAAATAACTTTGGCAGATGCCGAGGGCGGGCATGATTGGTTTCATATTGAACGGGTTTGGAATAATTCAAAGCTTATTGCAGCAAGTGAAAACGTCAACTTATTAGTGGTTGAATTGGGAGCGCTTTTACACGACATTGCCGATGCTAAATTCAATGACGGCGATGAGCACATTGGACCAAAAAAGGCGCGCATTTTTTTAGAATCGCAACAAGTTGATGACTCAATGATTACACACATTGAAAACATCATTAAATACATTTCGTTTAAGTCGGGTTTAGAGGTTGGTGGTGTAAAATTCACTTCAAAAGAATTGGAAGTGGTTCAGGATGCCGATCGCCTAGATGCCATTGGAGCTATTGGCATTGCGCGCGCCTTTAATTACGGCGGTTTTAAAAATAGAACTTTATACAATCCCAATATTGCGCCACAGCTCAATATTGATAAAGAAACTTACAAAAATAGTCAAGCGCCTACCATCAACCATTTTTATGAAAAACTACTCCTTTTAAAAGACAAAATGAATACCGAAACCGGTAAAAAATTAGCACAAAAGCGCCACGAATTTATGGTGCGCTATTTAGACCAGTTTTTTGAAGAATGGAACGGAAAACTGTAACTAGAAAAACTATTTATAGTTGATAAAAAACATTACGCAAACCGAGCCTTTCGTTTTTCTAAAAATGCCGAAGTACCCTCTTTAAAATCAGGCGTTCCAAAGCAAGCACCAAATTGTTTTACTTCTTCATCAAATCCGTTTTTACCAGATTCAAAGTTTGCATTAACCGCCGTAATGGCTGCAGCGATTGCGGATGATGAGTTACCGGCTATTTTAGCTGCGAGTTTTTTGCAAAAATCTAGTAAATCGGCTTGTTCAACCACGTAATTAACGAGTCCGTATTTTAGGGCTTCATCGGCTGATATCATACTAGCGCTGAGAATCATTTCGAGCGCTTTGCCTCTACCTACAATTTGTCCCAAACGTTGAGTGCCACCATACCCGGGAATCAATCCTAAAGAAACTTCGGGCAAGCCCATTTTGGCATGGCTTGAAGCGACTCTAAAATGGGCTGCCATTGCCAATTCTAATCCGCCACCGAGTGCAAATCCGTTTACGGCAGCAATAACTGGTTTGGTCAAATTTTGTATTAAATCAAAGACCAATGTTTGTCCCTGTTTTGCTAAATTGGCTCCTTGCAAGTTGTCGTAATTGGCAAATTCTGAAATGTCAGCTCCGGCAACAAAAGCCTTGATACCACTGCCTGTTATAATGATAACGCGAATGGTTTTATTGTTTTTAGCCTCTAAAATAACATGGTTTAATTCTTCTAAAGTGGCTTTGTTTAAAGCATTTAATTTATCGGGACGGTTAATTGAAATGGTTAAAATTGCTTCCGATTGTTCGATTAAAATATTTTTGTAGGTCATTTTTTAGGATTTTTTTTACAGTATTATTCTTTTGGCAATCTAATGGTGAATTCTGTGCCTTTACCCAATTCGCTTGTAAAATTAATACTTCCTTTATAAGTTTCAATAATTTTTTTAACAATAGCTAAGCCCAATCCCATGCCACTATTTTTAGTGGTGAATTTAGGTTCAAATACTTTTTGAGCATTTTCGGGCGCTATACCTTCTCCATTGTCTTTTACTTTTATAAAAACCTCATTTTGTGTTTGCGATAAGCTAAGCTCAATTTTAGGTTTTGCAACTAACTGACTTGCTTGAATGGCATTTTTTACCAAATTTGTAATGACTCTTATCATTTGTGGCTTGTCAAAATGAATGGTTATATCATTGCTAGTTGTCGAGAATTCAATAGATTCTTCGGTAAAAATATCCAAAGTATTTTTTACAACCACGACAACATTTATTGGTTCACTATTTCCAATTGGCATGGCTGCAAAGCTTGAAAATGCTGAGGCAACCGCCGACATGGTATCTATTTGTTCAATTAAAATGGCGCAAAATTCATTTAACTTGTGTTTATAATCAGGGGCTGTGGCATCAAAACGTTGCTGAAAGCTCTGAATGGTTAGGCGCATGGGTGTTAATGGATTTTTTATTTCATGCGCCACTTGTTTTGCCATTTCACGCCAAGCCGCTTCACGCTCACTTTGGGCCAATTTTTTTGCCGATTCTTCAAGCTCATCAATCATTCCATTATAGGCATTTACCAAATTAAAGATTTCGGTACTGGCATTCTTCAATTTTATTTTTTCGTTATGTTTATTAATGCCCGTTTTATGAATTTTATCACTCACCGTTTTTAATGATTTAGTGATATAACTCGAAATAATATAGGCTACAACTATCGAAATAAAAAACATAAACAAGTAAACACCCGCCAATCGTTTTAAAAATTCTTCTAATTCATAGTCGGAATCGGCATTATTGTTAAAATAGGGCAAATGAAAAATAGCTAAAGGTTGGTGCGCCGTATCATATATATAAAAATACAAAGCTTGAACCCCCACACCCTCTTTATTAAATTTATTAATTATGCGGTGATTTGGGTTTAAAGCAAGGTGTTGAAGGAGTGGTTTTGTGAGATTTTGATGATGTATAAGATGGCTATCCTTTTTAGATGCAACGATAAGATTACCTTCTAAATTATAAAAAAGAATCTCCGAATCGTGAATATCGGCGAGTTCATCAATGCAAGATTTTAAAACTGAATCAATCTTGATAGGCTGATTTAAAGGAGTTGACTCCTTTATTTGGTATTCTAATGCCAGTTTAATGGCTGCCTCTTTTCGCTCTAAACGCTTTTCGTGATAGTCGGAATCTTGCTCTCGGTATTGATAAACAGATACTGCCGCAATCATTATAGAAGCGACTACTACCAAAAAGGTCATCGATAAAAAAATTCGTGTTCTCAAAGAGATTTTTTGAATTTGCATCTGTGTTTAATACTTTAAAAGGTTTACAAATATCATACCTCATTAATTTAAAATAAAGATACTCATTTTTTTAAATTTAAGGGTTTGCTAATTAAAAAATATCAATGAAAACTAACTATCGCAAAACAAAATTATGACCAATACTTATATAAACTTTACTTAAAAAGGGTTAAAAAGCACCTCATTCTTTGATATTTTTTATAAAACCAG
>PFPU01000114.1 GCA_002793215.1 Flavobacteriales bacterium CG_4_10_14_0_2_um_filter_35_18 | reverse complement strand
GTTCGGATCCACAATCGGGAATTTGTTATAGTAGCATGAATTGAGGGTTAATCCCAATCCGATAAGCATAAAAAATAGAACTATTTTTTTCATTTGAAGTGTTTTAAGAAATGATTATAAAAAAAATAGAGGTGTAAAAATATTTTACACCTCTATTGATAATAAAATTATTGTTTAAATTTTAAAGACAAAAATGGTTTAATGGCATGTGCAATAGCAGCATTATTAAAGATTGCAAAGCCAAATGGGTAGTTTTTAGTCGTATCAAAAGCCACGTCATCTGAATTACCTGTAACTAGTTTACGTTTATATTCAAGAATCCATCCAGTTCCGGTGTAAGTTTGTGCACATAGAATATCACCTTGACTACCTACGATAGGAGCGGTAAAAATGCTAGGCATTCCTTTTTTGGCAGTAGAATGGATATCATTAGCATTTAATGGAGCTGGTCTTTGAAAATCTAAATCTGTATTTGGATCAATGGTTCCACCACCAGCTAATTCTAACATACCATTGTCATGAACGCCTGTAATGGCTACTGCAGTACCGTTATCTATTTCAGATTTCAAAATCCAATAATAATCTGATCTACCTGGAATGTAATATTTAGGTACTTTTACATTGGTTCCGGCATTTGCGCCATCAAGAAGAGGTAAAGTGATGACATTATTAGAATGGCTACCACTCACTTTAGCATCGCCAGCTCTTGTTTTACCACCTGCAATTGGATGTGTAGCATCGGGGAATACAATATGTTTATCGTCAAATTGTCCCACTGGTTTTCCTAATCTTATTGATTTATAGTGCCACATATCAGTTTGCAAACCAGTAGCTGAGGTATAGTGATGAGCAAACCCTTCTGCTTCAGTATCATTGGTGTGACAGGTAGCATAACAAGTTTGGGTATCCCAAGCACTGGCAACTTCGCTGATATTCCATTGCATTGCAAATTTATCTTCATAAAAAGCATCTCTTATAATATTGCCAGCACCATCAAATACAGGTTTATTGCTTTCTTGTGCCCAACGGTTGGTTGTTGGGTCAAAATACCAAGTATCTCTACTGTTAGTTTCTTCAGAATCTTTCCATTCGGCTAAGAAATAAATGAATTCACTGTCATATTGAGCTCTAATTTGAGCATCTATAGATTGCCCAACATAACCTCTAAATACATTATTACCTGGATCAGGTACAACAGTTGTTGCCACTAATATTTGAGAATCGGCCCAAGAGGCATCAATAACACCATCAACATTGGGTCCTAAAAATACTTTGTTGGCTAATAATTCTGTTGTGCTAGTAGCTGCGCCAGTGCTTACACCGTCTTTGCCATCTTTACCATCAACACCATTAATTCCATCTGCACCTGCTGGCCCAGGAATTGGGTCACTTGTACATTGAATAAACATCATACTTGATAAAATTATCAAGAAACTTAATTTAATTGTTTTCATAATTTTTATTTGTTTTAAGGTTGTTTTAATTTATGATGTAAAATTATTGTTTAAGGGTCCCTATATTTATGATATAAATCAGTAAACTTTATGATTTAAATCATTTTTTAAAAGATATTCGTTTTATACTATTTTTTTATCATACAGAATTACAAATTGTTATAATAAAGTTATTTAATAAAGAGGTAATTGTGGATAGTAATTTAAGTTGAAAATACATCAAAAGAAATCTAAAAACGAAAACTATAAAAAAACTAAACTTTTATAAATATTGATATATAAATTTAATTATGATTCATAATATAGGATTTATTTTAAGAATTATATAAAAATTACAGTAAACTAAATTTTATATTATAGGTATCTGACTAAATAGTTAGTCCATATTTTTTGTAAATTTGCCACACTTAAATAACTAAAAAATGGCCAGATTTGAATTGAAATTACCAAAAATGGGTGAAAGTGTTACCGAAGCTACTTTAACGGCTTGGTTAAAACAAATTGGCGACACCATTGAACTTGATGAACCCGTTGTTGAAATTGCTACCGATAAAGTTGATAGTGAGCTTCCTAGCGAGGTTTCAGGGGTTTTAATTGAACAATTATTTAAGGTTGATGAGCTTATTCAAGTTGGTCAAACAATTGCCATTATTGAAACCGAATCGCAAGACCAGCCTATAAAAAAGGACTATATTCGAGCGTCTGATGTGGTGTTGCCTTATAAAGAGAAAACACCCGATGAACTTACAACGGTAGAAAAATCAACCTCAGTCATTACCGAAATGCTCGATGAGATTGTTGATGAATCTCACAACGAAACTTCTGATAAATTTTACTCTCCGTTGGTTAAAAGTATCGCCAAGCAAGAAGGACTTTCACTTAAACAGCTCGATAGCATTTTGGGAACGGGCAAAGAAGGACGTGTTACAAAATCGGATATTCTTAATTTTTTAAGTGCGAATCCTCATCCTGCAAAAGTTCAGGAAAAACAAAATGAAATTATTGCTCCAGTTGCTGATAAACCCGTAACTCCAGTGGCAATGCCAACTTCGGTTAACGGTGCAAATGAAATTATAGAAATGACCCGTATGGGTAAATTGATTTCTAAATATATGGTGGCTTCAAAACAAACTTCGGCACATGTGCAGTCGTTTATTGAAGTTGACGTAACAAATATTGTAAAATGGCGCGACAAAGTAAAAGATAAATTCTTTAACCGCGAGGGCGAAAAAATTACCTTTACGCCTATATTTATGCAAGCTGTGGCGCAAGCCATTAAAGCCTTTCCAATGATTAACATATCAGTAGAAGGCGAAACAATTATCAAACACAAAAATATAAATCTTGGAATGGCAACAGCTTTACCAGATGGGAATTTGATTGTTCCGGTTATTAAAAATGCCGATCAGTTAAACTTGGTTGGCTTGACAAAAGCTGTGAATAGTTTGGCTAATAAAGCACGAACAAATTCCTTAAAACCCGATGATATTCAAGACGGAACCTATACGGTTACTAATGTTGGTGGATTTGGCAGTGTTTTTGGCACCCCAATAATTAATCAGCCGCAAGTTGCCATTTTGGCCTTGGGCGCTATTAGAAAAGTGCCCGCCGTTATCGAAACTCCAGAAGGCGATTTTATTGGCATTCGCCATAAAATGTTTTTATCACATTCTTATGATCACCGTGTTGTTAATGGTGCCCTTGGCGGGATGTTTGTAAAATACGTAGCCGAATTATTAGAAAATTTTGACTTAAATCAAAACTATTAATAACATCCTGCAAGGTTTTTTTTAACCTCGCAGAATGTTTTTTATACCCATAAGATTCTGTGTTTTTGCTTTTTAACCTTGCACAACAGATAATAAATCAAACCTTATCTTATGGTCAAGCTAAACCAACAAGTTTAAAAAAAACCTGGCAGGTTATTCCTTTATTTTAAGAACCTTTTAAGGGTGTTTGTTTTAGGATTTCTAATAAAAAGCTCCAAAATTTTTGTGTCGAACTGATGCTAGCACGTTCGTCTGGTGAATGTGCCCCTTCAATGGTTGGACCAAATGAAATCATATCCATATTGGGATAATTAATTCCCAAGATACCACATTCTAATCCTGCGTGACAAGCCACAACTTCGGGGGTTTTATTGAAAGTACTTGTGTAAAGATTGGTGAGAATTTTTAAAATTGGGGAACTGGCATCGGGTTTCCAACCGGGATAAGCACCTGAAAAAGCCACCTCAAAACCACCGAGAACAAAGGCTGCTTTTAGATGGTTTGCCAAATCATATTTAGTCGATTCAACCGATGAACGTGTTAAACAATCTATTTTTATTGTGCCATTTAAAATTTTAACAAGGGCAACGTTATTTGAAGCTTCTACCAAACCTTCAATATCTAAACTCATCTTATAAACGCCATTATGTGCTACAAATAAGCTGTTTATAAATGAAGTTTGGGCATTTTTAGTCATCACAAAATCGGGAGTTGTAAGGGTTTTTGTCAAAACTTCCAAATTGGGATCTACCGTTTTTTGTTCATCTTTAATAAGCTCAACCATTTGATTTAGGGCATTTTTAAAAGCTTCAACGCTTTCGCTTTGCAAAACAACCACAACAGAACCTTCTCTAGGAATGGCATTTCTAAGACTGCCCCCATCAAATTCGGCGATATGAAAATCAAAATCTTGTAATTCGTAAAGCAATCGGGCTAGTAATTTGTTTGCATTTCCATGGCCTTTATGAATATCCATACCAGAATGCCCACCACTCAAGCCTTTTAAGATTATTTTTAGTGCTGAAGTATGCTTATTTGGTTTTTCTTGTTCGTAGTTTTTGGTTGCCGTTACATCCATTCCGCCGGCACAACCAATATCAATTTCGTTGTCGTTTTCGGTGTCGAGGTTTAGCAAGATTTCGCCTGATAATAAGTTGGCTTTTAAACCTCTCGCCCCTGTCATTCCGGTTTCTTCATCAATGGTGAAAAGGGCTTCAATAGCCGGGTGTATAATTGTTGTAGATTCTAAAATACTCATTATTGATGCCACTCCAATGCCATTATCAGCACCCAGAGTTGTACCTTCGGCTCTAACCCAATCACCGTCAACATACATTTTAATGCCTTGTGTGTCGAAATCAAAATCAGTGTCATTGTTTTTTTGATGAACCATATCTAAATGTGATTGCAATACCACTGTTTTGCGGTTTTCCATTCCTTTTGTAGCTGGTTTTTTAATGAGCACATTGCCAATACCATCAACTTGTGTTTCTAAGTTTAGGTTTTTGCCAAAACTTTCGATAAAAGCAATGACTCTAGATTCTTTTTTTGAAGGTCTTGGAACAGCATTCAGCGCCGAAAAATTTTTCCAAATTGCAGGGGGACTAAGTTTTAATAGTTTATTATTCATTTGAGTGAAATTTTGAGGGATTTTTTTGAGGGATTTTGTATTTAAAAAAAATTTTATGCGAAGTTACGGAATTTAAAAGATATGTAATGATAAACAAATCATAAAAATCAATTCACAAAAACAAATAGCAAGTAATTATATTTTGGTTTTTAGCGGTCAAACTTTTCTTTTAAATAATAGGCGGTGTAGGAGTCTTTGCAATCTAAAAGTCCTTCGGGCGTACCTTGATAGCATACTTGTCCGCCTTTTACACCCCCTTCTTTGCCTAAGTCAATGATGTAGTCGGCACATTTTACCAAATCTAAATTATGTTCGATAACCACAACCGAATGTCCTTTATCTATAAGCGCTTGCAATGAATTTACCAGTTTTAAAATGTCGTGAAAATGCAATCCTGTTGTTGGCTCATCAAATATAAAAAGTGCACGCTCTTTGGTCGCGCCTTTTACTAAAAAGGAGGCTAATTTAATGCGTTGCGCTTCGCCTCCCGAAAGGGTAGATGATGATTGTCCCAATTGCACATAGCCTAAACCTACATCTTGCAAAGCCTTAAGTTTTTGAACAATTTTTGGCTGTTTGGTTTTGTTAAAAAAAGTGATGGCATTATCAACACTCAATTCTAAAATATCAGCAATAGATTTATTTTCAAAAGTTACTTCTAAGACCTCTTTTTTAAAGCGTTTTCCATTACAAGATTCGCAAAGCAGGTGCACATCTGCCATAAATTGCATTTCAATGGTAACTTCACCCTCGCCTTTACAGGTATCGCATCGTCCGCCATCAACATTAAATGAAAAATGTTTGCTTTTAAAATTTCTTATTTGTGACAGCTTTTCGGATGCAAAAAGGTTTCTAATATCATCATAAGCCTTAATATACGTTACCGGATTTGAGCGACTGCT
>PFPU01000013.1 GCA_002793215.1 Flavobacteriales bacterium CG_4_10_14_0_2_um_filter_35_18 | reverse complement strand
TTTTGCGACAAGGTAGTTTATACTTGATCTTTCAAAAGTGGCACAATTCAAACCGTTATCACTGGCACAATTTGATCCGATATAAGCAGGGGTAGATAAATTTTGTTTTTCATAGCTTGTTTGTTTATTTATTAAAAGTAAAATATAGGCATATTTGCCTACATATTAATACTAATACTCTACGAATTTTACCTTGTGGAGTATATAGATGATTCAGCGTTTTTAATTGCCTTTGGTAAGAACCTTAGAAAGCACCGAAAATTAAAGGGTTTTACCCAAGCACAACTTGCCATTGATTTAAGATTTGATATTTCCCAAATAAGCAGAATTGAAAGAGGTATTATTAATACTTCAATTGGTAACATTAATGCCATTGCGAACATTTTAAAAGTTGATATAAAAGTATTATTTGATTTTTAGGAAATATCTATCCAATCATTCCTTTTCAATTTTTATTTATCAAAAAAGAATTCATGTATTTTGATTATTTCGCTTCTTCCAATTTGTACTAAATCCTTTGTTTTTTTTAGGAATATACCTAATGATCTTTCATTATATATAAATTTCATATCAGTTGAATAATCAATAACTACATACATATCCCCTTCTAATTTGTAAAATGGAATTTCTAGGTCACCTTTTCCATTTATTCCTTTATTTACAATTTTTCCAGCAACCAAAGCCTCTTTTATATGGCTTTCATCCACTTGCCCTGAAGCAACTTTCACATATGAAGTCATCATTTTTAGCCATTCTGAAGAATCTATCAACATCCATTGGACTTTATTAAAATCAATTCCCATTTCATTAATCCAACCTTGACTAGTAAAGCCAAATAGCACTTGTTTTTTTCCATCGAGTTTTGGTTTATCCATCGGTTTAAACTCTTGAATATTGAATAAAATAACAGATACGGCTGACATATCTTTTAATTTTCTCCCATCAAAATCTAGCGTTTTTAATGAAAAACTGTTTATTTCTGGCTCATTTGATAAAACCCATTCTGTTGCAGTTAATTCCGCTTGTTCTTTCATTTGTTGAATTGCGGCAACACCCGCACCTATTGCAAGTAGCCCACCAACAACAGCAGCTGTAGCTGCTCCATTATTTTGAGCTTCAACGTTTTTTGGAAATAATATTGATAAAATAATTAGAAATGTAAATAACTTTTTCATGCTTTTTTTATTTAATTTTTATTAATTCAACCCTTAAGGATTTTCAAATTACTCCCCGTTTATTTTAGTGGTTTCTGGTCTCCACTGTATTTATCCCAACAAAAAATATCAAAGAGATTAACTCTCTTTGCTTGGATTCAAAAAGTTAAAGAAATTTTAGATTTCTTTAACTTTTTATACAAAATTAAATTTTAAACAATTGTCATATCAACTCCCAGTTCTTCAAGCCTTTTTTTAGTTTTCTCATCTATACCCGAATCGGTAATAATTTGGTCAACATCTTCAAAGCCACATATTCTGCCAAATCCTTTTTTACCAAATTTTGAAGAATCGGCAAGCACAATAATTTTTTGTGCAACCGCTATCATTTGCTTATTAAGCGAAGCTTCCATAGCGTTTGTTGTTGTGAGTCCATAATCCAAATCGATGCCGTCCACACCCAAAAACAATTTGGTAAATGTAAATTCCGCAAGCATTTTTTCGCCAATTGGTCCAACGACTGATGATGAATTTCTTCTTACCATACCTCCTAATTGTATGATATCAATATTGGGGTATTCTGCTAAAATAATTGCCGAATCTAAAGAAGCTGTTAAAACAGTGAGGCCTTCTATTTGTTTAATATGTTTAGCAAATTCAATAACTGAGGTGCCGGATGCAAGAATAATGCTGTCATTAGGTTCTAAGTTGGATGCCGCTTTTATGGCAATGCGAACTTTTTCTTCGGCGTGAATTTTTTCTTTAATATTTACGTGGTGCTCTGTGATATAAGGGTCGACAGGGATGGCTCTTCCATGCGACCGAAATAAAAGCTTTCTTTCTTCCAGCAATTTCAAATCCTTTCTTATGGTTACCACTGAAACTCCAAATTCTAAACTTAATTCATTTACGTTTACGTAGCCGTTTAGCTCTAATTTGTTCAGGATGAGTTTATGTCGATCGATAATGTTTAGTACCATTTTCGTGTTTTTTTTAAAGTACAAAGATATGATTTTAGGCGCAATAAATTAAAGTTTATGGGATACTGATTTACAGATGTACTTAACGATAATTTGTTAGTTGTTTGTTCTGTAGTTCTTTATCGACAATTCATTTATTGATGTCTATTTTTTTAAAAAAAGTTAAAAAACAAACAAAAAGAAACGTTTTTAGCTAAATATTATGATATAAGTCATTTTTAGTAAAAAAAAACAAAAAAAAACTTCCGAAGTATTTCTTTTTGTTATATGTTTACCTGATAATTATTACATTTTATATTAAAAAACTTTAAAATACAGATCATGAAGAGAAATGAAATGATTGATAGAATTGGTAAGAATACTAAAGAATATGATTTCATAATAATTGGAGGTGGCGCTACAGGTATTGGAATTGCGCTTGAAGCATCGGCAAGGGGTTATTCGGTAGTTTTACTTGAAAAATCAGATTTTACTAAGTCAACTTCCAGCAAAAGCACCAAGTTAGTTCATGGTGGTGTGCGTTATTTGGCGCAAGGCGATGTAGGTTTGGTTAGGGAAGCTGTTGTAGAACGCGGATTACTTACTCAGAATGCGCCACATTTGGTTAAAAGCCAATCTTTTATTATACCAACGCACGGATTGTTTGATGAGCTTCAATATACAATAGGTTTAACTTTATATGATTTGCTAGCCGGAAAATTAAGTTTAGGAAGGTCAAGACGCATTTCAAAAGCTAAAACAATCAGCCGTATTTCTACCATAAATCCCGATAAAATATCAGCAGGCGTTGTTTATTATGATGGCCAGTTTGACGATACCCGATTGGCAATTAACGTACTGCAAAGTGCTTCTGAATTGGGTGCAATTGTGCTCAATTATTGTACAGTAACAGGATTGTTAAAAGATAAGGATGGTAATGTTACCGGAGTCAAATTTTATGATGAAGAGGGAAAAGAGGATTACGAAATAAAAGGAAAGCAGGTAGTGAATGCTACAGGTGTTTTTGCAGATGACGTTTTAAAAATGGATTCGCCAAATGCAGAAAAAACAATTTCCCCAAGTCAAGGTGTTCACTTGGTATTGGATAAGTCGTTTTTACCTGATGATGATGCTATTATGATTCCTAAAACAGACGATGGCAGAGTTATGTTTTTAGTGCCTTGGCACGGAAGGGTCGTGGTTGGTACAACAGATACGCCAATTGAAAAGGAATCTTTAGAGCCTATAGCTTTAAAAAAAGAAATTGATTTTATTTTGGCTACTGCAGCGCGTTATTTAACCAAAGCACCTAAAAGAAGCGATGTGTTAAGTGTTTTTGCTGGGTTGCGACCTTTAGCATATTCGAAAGATAATGGAAATAAAACGAAAGAAATTTCCAGAAGCCATAAAATATTTGAGTCTAAATCAGGATTGCTTACGATTGTTGGAGGTAAATGGACCACTTTTAGAAAAATGGGAGAAGATTTAGTTGATAAAACTGAGCAAAAGAAAGGCTGGGCGCAGATTCTAACCAAGACCAAACATCTAAAAATTCATGGATATAAAGAAAATGTTAGTTATGACAATCCTTTATACTTCTACGGTTCTGATGAAAATGATCTTTTGAAATTGGCCAATGAAGACGGAATGAGTGATTTTATTAGTACTTCCTTAAAAATTATCAATGCGCAAGTAGTTTGGGCTGTGAGGTTTGAAATGGCTCGTAATGTTGAAGATTTTCTAGCTCGCAGAACACGTTGTCAGCTTTTAGATGCTAGGGAAAGTATTAAAATGGCGGCTAAAGTGGCTGAAATTATGGCTGCTGAATTGGGAGAAGATCAAGCTTGGCAAATTGACCAAGTTAAAGAATATGCACAAGTAACCTCAAATTATATTTTATAACCAATTGATAACCGGAATCATTAATCATTTAAAACCAAATATAATATTATGAAGAGCAAGTTAATTTTAGCCTTAGATCAAGGTACAACATCTTCTAGAGCGATTTTATTTAATCACAATGGAGAAATTGTTAGAACATCTCAAAAGCCATTTGAGCAAATTTTTCCAAAACCGGGATGGGTAGAGCATTGTCCAAATGAAATTTGGTCATCACAAATTTCTGTAGCGGCTGAAGTTGTTGCGCAAGAAGGTATCTCTGGTGAGGGAATTGCCGCTATTGGTATTACAAATCAAAGAGAAACTACCATTGTTTGGGATCGCGAAACTAGCGAACCAATTTACAATGCTATTGTCTGGCAAGATAGAAGAACTGCAAAATATTGTGATGAGTTAAAAGCTGCCGGTCATATTGATATGATTAAAAAGAAAACAGGGTTGGTTTTAGATGCTTATTTTTCTGCCACTAAATTAAAATGGATTCTTGATAATGTTGAAGGCGCAAGGGAAAAGGCCGAAGCGGGTAAATTATGTTTTGGTACTGTTGATACTTGGTTAGTTTGGAAATTGACCAGAGGTAAAATGTTTATTACAGATGCATCTAATGCAAGTAGAACAATGTTATTAAATATTCACACTTTAGAATGGGATGAAGAATTATTAACATTATTTAATATACCTAGAGCAATTTTACCCGTTGTAAAAGAAAGTAGTGAAATTTATGGAACAACAGCAACTACCTTGTTTTCTACAAAAATCCCTATTTCAGGTATTGCTGGCGACCAACAAGCGGCATTGTTTGGCCAAATGTGCACAAAACCGGGAATGGTAAAAAACACGTATGGAACTGGCTGTTTCTTGTTGATGAACACAGGTGAAAAAGCAGTTTATTCTAAAAATAATTTACTAACAACAATTGGTTGGAAAATTAATGGAAAAACCACATATGCATTGGAAGGAAGTGTGTTTGTTGGTGGTGCTGCAATACAATGGATGCGAGATGGGTTAAAAATGGTTAAAACCGCTCCGGGAATTAATCATTTGGCCGAAACTGTAAGCGATAATGGTGGTGTTTATTTTGTGCCCGCACTTACTGGTTTGGGTGCGCCTTATTGGGATCAATATGCACGAGGTGCAATTATGGGGATTACACGAGGTACAACAGATGCGCATATGTCAAGAGCAACATTGGAAGGCATTGCTTTTCAAGTTTATGATGTGGTAAAAGCGATGGAGGCTGATGCTGGTGAAAAAAGTATTGAATTGAGGGTTGATGGAGGAGCAGCAGCCAGTAATTTGTTGATGCAAATTCAGGCCGATTTATTTGGATTTAAAATACTGCGCCCAAAAACACTGGAAACTACTGCTTTAGGAGCTGCTTATTTAGCAGGTTTGGCTGTGGGTTATTGGGATAGTGTTGATGATATTCAATCTCAATGGATTGTTGATAAAGAGTTTTATCCAAAAGAAGATAAAGTGAAAGTTGAAAATATGTTGCATTACTGGCGTAAAGCTGTAAAATGTGCCCAAAGTTGGATAGAAGAATAAAGCCTTATCAACATATAAGGCTTGTGTAAAAAGCAAAATTTCAATAAATACAAGGTATTTTTTAATTTCAATACAGAATACCCATTTAGGCTATAAAATTTAAAATTTTTATTTTATTTTATGCTAATATTGTATTTTTGATAAGACTTAATATGATTAAAAAATTTTCAAATAATGAATTATTAATTAAGTTCCTCAAAAAGGGTAATGAAAAAGCATATACTTATTTAGTGGATAAGTATTATCATCATTTGTGTGTGTATGCCAATAGCTTGATTAGGGACAAATATCAAGCAGAAGACATTGTTCAAAATGTTCTTTTAAACATTTGGAAGAAACGTGAAGAGTTAAAAGAAGATTTTAATATTAAATATTATTTATTAATTGCAGTTCGTAATGAATTTATTGATCAATATCGAAAAAAGCAGTCAAGAGTAGCCTTAGAAAAAGAATATTATGATGCGCTTGATCTTGTCATTGAAAGTAAAGATTATGATAAAATGCAAATTTTGTTGAAAAACGTAAACAACGAAATAAAGAAATTACCACCTAAATGTGAAGAAATCTTTTTAATGAGCAAACAAGAAAATCTAACCAATATTGAAATAGCTGAATATCTTAATATATCAATAAAAACTGTTGAAGGGCAAATCACCAAAGCTTTCCGAATTCTTCGGAATAAACTTGATATTAAAATAGAGACAATATTATTTTTATCTTTTTGGATAAAATAATATTGATAAAATTTATTTCTAAATTGTGTATTATAATTTCATTTTAAGTTTTTCGTTCACAAATTTCCCTAAATCGCGTCCTTGTTTAACGCCAACTACAATAGCAGTTCTAAAATGAATGCCTCCATACATTCTGCATATGGCAGCTTCATCCGCGGCTTCATTAAAAGAATTAAAAGATCTTAAAGGCAATCCAAATGATTTTTCTGTGTCATCGTCAAACTGGAAATTGCCCCCAAAAACATTGGTCAATGCCACTGAAGCTGTGCCTGAAACCACGCTGTGCCCACTTGTATATTCCGGAAATGGCGGTGTTTGTAAAATCGGTCTCCAATTTTCATCAATGTGTTGATTGATAAGTATTTCTGGCCTCACTAAGTTGCTTATGTATTTTTCATCCCAACAATTAATAAAAGCATCAGCAATGGCAAGTGATATTTTGGTAGCTACAAAAACAGTATGGTCAAAATCACTTTTCGTTTTTAGGGAGGCAATTTTTGCAATACCCATCCAGTGTGCTCCCGGAGATATTTTTTTTATGGCCAAAATCAAATGACCCTTTGTTACGGAGACATACGGATTGCAATCCCAAAACTGCGCAATTTTCATTTTTTCAGATTCGTCGCCTTTTTCAATAATTGCATTTCCTATATTATAAACTTCCATCAATTCTTTATAAAAATCTGATTTTTTATTAAGAGAAAATGTTATGAGAGGAATTGGTTTAAACTGTGATGCCGAATCAATTATAAAAGGGCTAATTTTAGCCCAATGAGGCTCTATAGCATTCATATAAGCTGGTGGAGTTGATGGCCATTTTAAAGGATTTTTAGTGGACAATTTGTGTTTTGGCATGGTTCTCGTTTGTTTATAATTGTCTTTATCCATCCAAGATTTAATGTGATAAGCCACCAATAATCCGTAATTTTTAGCAGTATCAAATTTGGTTTTATTGATTTTTCCCCACACCGTATATAAACTGTCTCGAAGTTCAATCATTTCATCTTCTGAAAAAATAAGTTCCCAGCTTATATCTATATGGGCAACTAAAGCTTCCAACTGAGGGTTTAAAGTTCCTTTCGTTTTATCAAAAACAGGTACTGGTGTTAATTCATTCAATTGCCCGCTTAACGAATTATATTTTTCATTATAACTTGAAATAATTTCATAAGCGGCCACATTAGGGTAAGCTAAAATTCGACTAGCAAAAGGTGGTGAAAAAATATCATGAAACATAATTTCTGTTACCTTGTCCGTTGCCAAAAAATACTCTTTTGAGGTAATTAGGATTGGAGTGCTATTTTTTTGGCATCCCACAAATAAGATTATAGCCATAAATGAAAATAAGGTATAAAACTCAATTTTCAATACTTTAAATTCCTTCTTTGTTAGTGTTTTTTTACTTTTATTAATGCTTTTTTTAAATTATCAAGCTAATCAAGATTGAGCTATCAATTCATCTTATCATTTAAGTGTCAAATTTAAATTTTTATATACTTTCTCCTAAACTTTAGTTACATCGTTTTTAATCTATGCGCTAAGTTTTTTAATTGTAGCTAAGATTATTATTTAAATGAAAATACTTTTAAACGGTCTTTATTTTGTGGTGCAATTAACACACTACTGTTAGCTTGATTCTTTGCACTAATCACATAATGCGATTGTCCCGGAACATAAAATCCTGATTTTCTGCTTGGTATTGCGTCAAAAAAGGAGTCAGTGCCTTTTAAAAAAATTCCGGTAAGTGCATCATATCTTCCGTAATGTGTTTCAGAGGAAAAATCATTTCCTACCATCACAGCATCTAATTGGCCATCATTGTCAAAATCTTCAATTAAGATGTCATTTATTGGTGCCACTTGGCATGCTTTGGGTAATGGAATCAATTTAAAGCTTCCGTTACCTAAATTCTCCGCATACATGCTTTCAAAAATAGTTGCTTTAAGGGTCTCGGATTCCAAATCTTTAATATTCAATAATTCTTTAAAATTTGTATTTGCGAAATCTTCGTAGGTATGATATTTTTTTTGCAAAACTGATAATTGCTGCATAATGTCATCTCTGGTGTGAATGGGCAATAATTCCAATCCATTTTTCGTCTCAAAATACTGTGCTAAAACAGGGTCGAGGCCTCCATTTAAATCAAAATCTTTTTTATAGATATAAATTGGTTCATTTTGGGTTGGTTTCATAAATCCATTTATTCCCTGATTGCCAAACATAAAATCCATATCGCCATCCTTGTCAAAATCTGCAGTCGCAATGCAGTTCCACCATCCTTTTGTGTCAATTTTATTATTATTTTCATCTACCCAAGTAATATCCCAAGGTTCTAATACTCCTCTTTTGTTTTTGAAAATTGAAATTTCCATCCATTCACCAACCACAATCAAATCTTGCCAGCCATCATTGTCTAAATCTTGCCATTTAGCATCTGTGACCATTCCTAATTTTAAAATATTTTTATGGTTATCCTCTTGAAATTTACCATTGGCATTTAAAAGAATTTTACTCTCCGGAATATCTGGATATGCTCGAGGGATTAAACGGGCACCTATAAAGAAGTCTAAATCTCCGTCGTTGTCAATATCTACTGCAGCGACAGTGCTATTGCTCTGAAAAGAAACTGGAAGGGCATTTCCATCTTTAATGAAATTTCCTTTGCCATCATTCAAATATATTCTGTCTTGATAATTTGGGGAATCCTTTTCAAACCCATTTCCGCCGCTGGCTACATACAAATCTAAATCACCGTCATTATCAATATCAACAAATAGAGCATTGGTATCTTCATAAATAGCATCCAAAGACTGTCTTGGTAAATATTGCCCGGATGAAGTTTGAAACCAAAGCTTTCCCGGTTCATTTTTGCTACCGCCAATAAAAATTTCATCACCTGGTTTGCCGTCAATATTTGCAGCGGCAACACAAGGTCCCATTTGTGAATATTGCTTCATTAATAAATGTTGGTAAACATAATCATTCGATAAATTTTCTTTTTGAACAAAATCCAAAACATCCTCTCTCAATTCAAAAAGCAGGTTATCCTCAATATTTAAGGCATAATATTCTTTTGCGTCTTTTTGATCTAAACGCAATAATTGATTTGAAACCACGCCATAAGCCATTGTCATTTTTCCATCTGGCCAAATTACTTTTAATGAATCTATTTTATTGTTTTTTAATCCAAAGTGAATAATTGGATCCACAGAAGATAAATAACCACGCACGACAGATTGATATTGCGATTGCATTTTTCCGTTATTCCATAATGTGATTTTGGCTCCAATTGCTTTTGAGTTTAATTTATTTCCATTTAATTGCAGTCTCAAATAGTTGTTTTCTTTTTGCTCAGATGTGTGATTTACCATCACAAATGCAGTTTCATTTATGTTATTGACTACGATGTCCAAATCACCGTCTCCATCTAAATCGACAAATACGGCACCGTTTGAGAATGAGGGTTTCTCTTCAATCCATTTGGCTGAAACATCATTAAATTTATCAACAGTTTCCTGTTCATAGATAAAGTTAGGAAGGTGAATTCCCGGTAAATTTTTTAAAGAAGCTATTAGTTTTTCCCTTTTAGATTTAGGTGTGCCAAAAACAGTGCTTTGAGTGGAATAATTGATAAAGTCCAAATCTGTAATATCTTTTACAAAGCCATTTGTTATAAAAATATCCTTGTCTCCATCATTATCAAAGTCAGCCATTAGTGGTGCCCAGCTCCAATCAGTACTTGAAATTCCCAACATAAAACCCACCTCGCTGGCCTTTACGGGAACGCCTTTAATAAAACCGTTTCCCAATTGCAGCGTGTTACGTACATATTGCGAATTATAATCATTTTCTTGTGACATAATGTATCTGTCATAGTTCATGCCTCCCAACATTTTTTTTTGTCGTATATAATCTTTTGGTAACATATCTAAAACCAAAATGTCAGGAATATTGTCATTATTCATATCTGCTATATCCATACCCATGGCATTAAAGGACTGATGAGAAATATAGTCTTTATTTGCCTCGATAAATGTTGGTTGTAAATTATTTTTTTTTGCATTATTTAAGTATAACAAATCTTCAGTTATATAATCATTTGCTACATAAATATCCGGAAGATTATCGCCATTAAAGTCATTAATACCAACACCCAATCCAAAACCTTTCCCCAAAATATTTAAGGACTCGGAAACATTGGTGAAAATTGGATGATCTACACCTTCAATTTGATCATTTCTAAATAAATAATCTGACAAATAGTTAGATCGAAACTTTTTTAGCATTGGATTGTTTTTATCCTTAGTTGAACTGGCATTGTGTAGAATATAAACATCTAAATCTCCATCCCGATCATAGTCGAAAAAGATAGCTTGATGCGCATAGCGTTGCGCATCATCTAAACCATAAGCGCTAGCCTGTTCTTTAAATTGAGGAATTCCTTGTTTATCTAGGCCCTGATTGATAAACAATAGATTTGGGCAGCTATTATCGCAATTTGACCCGCCTACGCTCAAATAAATATCATCCCAGCCATCAGCATTTATATCAACTATTACCACACCTGTTACCCAAGTTGTTGTTAAAAAGTTGCTATTTTTAGAAATATCGGTAAATGCTAAACCTCCCTTATTTAAGTAAATTTTTGAAGAAACTTGATTGCCCGTAAAAACCAAATCTGGTAGGCCATCATTGTTAAAATCGCCAACGCCTACTCCTCCTCCGTTGTAGCAGTATTGAAAATTTACTGGATTTATAGAATCATTTTCAATAATTGTATTTGAAAATGTTATGTTAGATTTTTTAGCATTCACGTATGAAAAAAGAAACTTTTCTTTGTTGTTATTACAACTCAAAAATAGGGTGGCTATTCCTATAATAATAGCCATTTTTTTTAACTTTTTACTTATTTTGTTGTGCATAATTATTTAGTTTTAGTTCCAATTTTGTATCCCCAAAAAGCAAAATATACAATTATAAGATAACATGGAAATAAAATCCAATAACTGAAAGTTGATGCTTCAGCGAAAGCAAGAGTTTCATTTAAGCCTTGTGCAATTAAATTTGCCTTATTTTCATCAACTAAACGCCCATATAAAGGAGGGATAATTGCCGCACCTGAAACTGCCATAATTAAAATTGCTGATGCTGTTTTGGTGAATTTCCCCATTCCTTGCAATGTCAAAGGCCATACCGCAGGCACAACTAATGCGTTTGCAATACCCAACGCTGCAACAAATAAAACAGAAGTTAATCCAGTAGTAAATAAAATGTAAAATGTAAAAATAATCCCTAAAATAGCGCTTATTTTTAGCGCTGTGCTTTGATGCATGTATTTTGGAATTAAAAAAATTCCCAATGCGTAAGTTGCAACCATAGCCATTAAAGTAAACATAGTGAAAAACTTAGCCTCCTCTCCTGAAAATCCTAAAGAAATTCCGTAAGCTATAATAGTGTCTCCCGCAATAACTTCAGCGCCAACATACATAAAAAGCGTTAGGGCTCCTAACCACAAACGAGGAAATTGAAAAACACTTGTTTTTGACGTTTCACCTTCTTTTTCTTCAATAGGTTCTGCTTCTACATGAGGTAACGGTGCGAATCTAATTAAAATTCCCAATACCACTAAAATTGCGGCCATAACAAAATAGGGGAGAACAACACTATTAGCCATGACATCTAACAATTGGGTTTTTTCAGCATCGTTGGCGGAAATTAATTTTTCCTTAACCTCATCCATACCAGACAATAGCAATGCTCCAAAAATGAGGGAGCCCAATGCACCGGCTACTTTATTTGCAATTCCCATAATTGAAATGCGTTTTGCCGCACTTTCTATGGGTCCCAATATTATTATATAAGGAGTTGCTGCTGTTTGTAGTAAAGTCATTCCAATACCTTGAATAAAAATTCCGGTTAAAAACACCCAATAGGTTCTAGCTTCTGCAGCTGGAATAAAAAGTAAAGCTCCTATTCCCATTATAATCATTCCCAATGCCATTCCTTTTCTATAGCCAATTTTATTTAATATATAAGATGATGGCAAGGCCATTACAACATATGAAATATAAAAAGCTGAAGCAACTAAATAGGATTGGGCTGATGTTAATTCGCTAATTGTTTTCATAAATGGAATTAAAGCTCCATTTATCCAAGTTATAAATCCGAAGATAAAAAATACTCCAGCAATAATCAATATAGGAATTAAAGTTGAGTTTTTTTGATTTGATGCAGTGTTAGTGGTATTTGACATTATAATCTTTTTATTGTTAATATTTTTGATTTATTAATTTTAGGAAAGCCCAATAATTTAAGACATTTAATAATGCCACCTTACAAATGCCTCCATGGCAGCATAATCCGCTAATCCTAATTCATTGTATTTTTGGGCAGTTTTTGTGTTTCTGTCTTCGGCACGCATCCAAAACTCTCTTATATCATCACCCTGGAACATTACACCGTCCTTTTGGGATTGGTGAAAAAAAATTGCTTTTCTTTTTTTCAACACCTGATCCGGACTCATTGGTACAGCCATCTCTATTTCATTGATTTCCCATTCATGCCAGGCTCCTTTATATAGCCAAACCCAACAATCATTCATAAAAGATTTTGTCTTTAAAATTTCCAATGACTCAAATAGTGCATTTAGACTAACCCTATGAGTACCATGAGGATCTGCTAAGTCACCTGCCGCATAAATTTGATGTGGTTTTATTAGTTCAATAATATTGCACATTAATTTTATGTCTTCCTGTCCCAAAGCTTTTTTCATAATACTGCCAGTTTCATAAAAAGGCAAATTTAGAAAGTGTACATTTTCATCGGGAATCCCTATATATCTTGTTGCTGCCAACGATTCGCCTCTTCTGATCAAACCTTTTAATTTTCTAACATCAACACCGTCAATTGCATTGTCTTTTTTCGAGGTAATTTGTTCAATAATGTTTGCCATAAAGCCATTGTCTTTACAATTGTTCATTGCTATGGCAACTTCAGCAAATTTTAGCGCTTCGTGGTCTGCGACTGCAATATTTCCTGAAGTTTGGTATGCAATGTGCACTTCATGCCCCTGCTCAACCAACCGGTCAATGGTACCTCCCATTGAAATAACGTCATCATCCGGGTGCGGGCTAAATATCAATACTCTTTTTTTGTTTGGCTTTTCTCTTTCTGGCCTTGAAGTGTCATCAGCATTTGGTTTGCCTCCTGGCCAACCGGTTATGGAATGTTGCACTTTATTAAACATCTTAATGTTTAAATCGTAAGCTGAGCCCTCTTGTGCTAACAAACTTGACATTCCATTGTCATTATAATCTTCATCTATTAATTTTAAAATTGATTTACCCGTCAATTGACATAACCAAATAATCGCTTTGCTGCTTAATTTTTCATCCCAAAAACATGGTATAACTAACCAAGGCGTATTAATTCTTGTTAATTCTGATGCAGCTTCAATATCCAATATAAAGGTCGTATTCTGATGGAGCTGCAAATAGGTAGCAGGAATTTTTGAAGAAATATCACCTTCTATAGTTTTTCTGATTATGGAAGCTTTATTGTGTCCCCAAGCCAACAAAATAATTCTTTTTGCCTTTCTAACAGTTCTTATTCCCATCGTTATGGCTTTTTTAGGTACGTTATCTAACCCTAAAAATGCGGATGCGGCATCAACCCGGGTGATATAATCCAGGGTTATGCTTCTTGTTTCAGAATTAAGATGAGAACCTGGCTCGTTAAAACCAATGTGTCCAGTTCTTCCAATTCCTAATAATTGTAAGTCAATGCCACCACTTTTCTTGATGTCATGCTCATAATCAATACAATATTGATGTAATTGTTCCGGCGTAACAGCACCATTCGGGATATGAACATTCTCTGGTAAAATATTAACATGATCAAATAAATGTTGGTGCATAAAATAATAATAGCTTTGTATATTCTCTTTGGTCATTGGATAATATTCATCCAAATTAAAGGTAATAACATTTGAAAAACTTAAGTCTTCTTCCTTATGCATTCTCACCAACTCTTCATAAACCTTTATGGGAGAGGATCCCGTTGCCAAACCAAGAACGCACTTCTCTCCTTTTGCTTGTTTATCAATAATCAAATCTGCAATTTCCTTTGCTACTTTAATGGATCCTTCTTTTGCTGTTGAGAAAATAACATTGTGCACCTTCTCAAATCGGGTTTCTTCAAATTGCCCTGCGGGTTTAAAACTTATATCTGCTTGGTGTTTCTTTAAATTTGCATTCATTTTTAATAATTTATCTTTATAATTTTATAAAATGATCTTCTTCGTTTCATTTAGGTTTTTTCAAAGTTCCTAAACTTGAATCATTCGTTTTTCTAACCTGCTTTTTTCTGACAAAAAGCACATTATATGACTTTCTATTGAAACATCTATAGTTGAGCTAAGCAAAGATGCATCTTGTTCTGAAACAGCACGTACCCAGTCAGCAACCAATGCGGCATCGCCACCTCCGTGACTTACATATTGTTCGCTGTCGGCAACGATAATTTTTTTTGTGGTTATTTTTCCCGTTCTAAAATCGGTATGCGTAAATGTTTCCATATCGCCAACGATATCTCCCATAGCACCCATTATTCGCGTTTGTCGCCCATGATAACCTGTAAAGGCTTCCATAGCAAAATTTGCTGTAATACCATCTTCAAAAGCCATTGAGGTCACATAATGATCCGGTTGATCATTGTCCATTTTATAAACGCAACGACCGTAATCCGTTGTTTTTAATTGTTCTTTAAAAAAATCTTCATGGGTTAATTCATCTTCTGGAAAATCAAATACATAATTCCATATTCCTTTTTTATTATAAATTTTCATTGCGGAGTAAGGGCAAGTAGCTTCGACTTTACAGCCTTCAATGCAGCGATTTGTGCTACCCTCGGGAGCGTTTTCTTTTTTAAACCATTTTAAATCACCGTAGGAGGCAATGCTTTTAAAGGGTTTATTTATCAACCATCTCAAAATATCCATGTCATGGCACGATTTTGCCAAAATAATTGGGGTTGTTTTCTTTGAATTGTGCCAATTGCCTCGAACATAAGAATGTGACATATGTATGTGTTCAATAGGTTCAAAATGATTTATGCTTATTAATTCCCCAATTGCTCCTGAAGCAATAAGTCTTTTTAATTCTATAAAATAAGGGGCGTATCTAAGTACATGGCAAACAGCAACAATTCTTCCTGTTTTTTTTGCCTGTGCAAGTATATTTTGACATTCTTCTTCTGTTGGTGAAACAGGTTTTTCAATAAGTACGTCATAACCCATTTCTAAAGCTAACATGCAAGGTTCATAGTGCAAATTATCGGGGGTTGAAATAATGACGGCATCAGCAAATTTTGGTTTTTTTAATGCGATTTTCCACAATTTAAAGCAATCAATATTTGGAATATTATGCTTTTTTGAAAATCGTTGATTTCTTATGGGGTTTGGTTCTACTACCCCAACAATTTTCATTTGGTTTGGGAATTTCAGGGCGTAATCAGAATATATATTGCCTCTTGCTCCAGCACCTATCGTTATTACAGTTATTGGTTTTTTAGGTTTGAAATTTGCGTTGTTTTTTTTAAAATCATATTTTTCGTTGTGATTCATAATTTTATAGTATAAAGTAAAACGGCTTTAAACCAATCAATATGACAATTTTTTAAAGTCGCTTCTCTGTTTTTGCAATTATATAGGTTTAAGAATATAATAAATTTTGTTTTATTTGGTTTTTGGTACCAAGAGACATTATATTACTCAATCTTATAAAACATTATTGGATTTTTATAATTTTTTTCTTTTCTATAATATTTAATATTGCAACATGATTATTAAAGGCAATATCCATAAGTATATGAAGGGGAAATTAAAATAATTGATTATTCTAATGATTATTCTAATATGAAACTGTTTAGCATTTTATATTCAAGTGACCATAAAATAGTGGCTATTTAAATAAATTATTTAAATTCACTTTTATAGCAACACTTTATAAAAATAGCCCCACTTATTTTTATTTGTGAGGCTATTATTTAAATATTAATAACCAGGATTTTGATTTAAATTTGGATTGCTGGATATTTCAATACTTGGTATTGGAGCCCGAGAATGAATCTCCGCGAATGGAAAATTATACTCAGGATGACCTGATTGTCTGATTTGATCTGCAGTGGCTCCGGTATTTCCGACCATATCCGCATTACCATTCATTCTATCAACCAATGTTCCCCATCTTTTAAGATCAAAAAACCGATCTGTTTCCAGAGATAATTCCAGAATTCTTTCTTTCCTTATTTTATCTCTTAATTGACTTTTACTTAATCCTGTTGGAATATTCGCCATATTTGCTCTTTGTCTAACCCTATTAAGAGCGGAAAGGATTTCAGTCTCTGGCCCTCCATTTTCATTAACAGCTTCTGAATACATAAGCAACACGTCAGCAAATCTAATAAGTCTATAGTTTAAACCAGTATTTACTCCCAAATCCCCATCATTCGGTCTGCCATCAACAAGCATTCCTGTATATTTCTTGGCATATACTTTAGTTGGATCCAACACAGATCCTTGGAATGGTTGGTTTTCATATATTTTTGAGTTAGCATTATTCCAAGCCAATGTTGAAAAGGCTCTTTCATCAATTCCACCATCTAAATTAGGTTCTTCTAAAAAAGCATCCAAAACCCAAGGGTTTACGGCATCTACCCATTCACCTCCAAAGGCTATCGGTGCCCTTAGGTTTGTAAACATGGATGACTTCATCGCTCCTGGTACATCAGCTTCCCAAACAAATGCCACATCAGTCTGAAATTGAATTTCAAAAACGGACTCTATATTGTTTTCTGTTGATTCTTTAAAGTTATCTGCATAATTGGCAGTTAAATCATAATTGGAATTGATTACCTTTTTTAATTCAATGGCAGCATTACCCCAATCTTTCGTATATAAATAGCTTTTGCCCAATAAGGCCGATGCAGCGCCTTTTGTGGCCCTACCAGCATCTTGTGCACTCCAGCTAACTGGAAGAAATTGTTGTGCTACTATTAAATCTGAAATTATCTGTTCCCAAACTTTATCTGGAGTGCTGTTTGTTGGAAAAAAATCCTCAGTGCCTTTTGCAGCCTCAGTAATTAAAGGTACATTATCCCAAATATTCAACAAGTAAAAATAGGCCAATGCTCTTAAAAAATAAGCCTGTCCCAAAATTTCATTTTTTTCAGTGTCATCCATTTCTATTGCAGGAACCTTTTCTAATATGGTATTCGCTCTGAAGATTACCTTATAGGATGCTGGCCATGGAGTTGGAAGAAATATATCAGTAGATTTTGTTATGATTCCTTCTGTTTTTCCGGGAAGGAAACTTGGGGTATATTCATCTGCTCTTCTAATTGTAACAAGAGGCACGTATCTCCCCCACATAAAATGAGTGCTTAATGGAGAATAAGCGCCAACAAGAGCCAACTGAGCATCCTTTGCGTCTTTAAAAAAGCGGTCTACGGATAGTGCATTTGGATTTACTTGATCAAGTAAATCGGTTTTACAGGAACCTGTTAAAAGCAACAAGCCCAATATATAAAAAAATGATTTATTTATATGTCTTTTCATCGTTTCTAAGTTTTATTAATTAATAGTTAACTGGATACCCGCTGTAACTTGAATACTCTGTGGGTAAGAAGTATTATCCACACCTCTGCTTAAAAGTCTTGCGCCTCCTGTAGAGGTGGAAACGCCCAATTCAGGATCGTAACCGGAATAGCCAGTAAAAGTTAATAAGTTTTGACCGCCTATAAAAAATCGTGTATTTGATAGCCCTTTAATCATATCTTTTACGTTATAAGCTATACGTAACTGTTTTAATCTTAAATAGCTTCCATTTTCAACATAATAATCTGAAGCATCTACTCGTGTAGCGCCTATCACTGGAATATTTGAGTTAGAATTAGTTGAACTCCATGCGTTTAAACGATCTGTAGAGAAATTACTTCTTTCTTCAAAATTCAAATAATATTTTCTTGCATTAAATATTTCGTTTCCAACTTGACCTTGAAAAAATAAAGAAAAATCAAAATTTTTATAACTGGCACTTAAATTTAAACCAAAGTCAAAATCAGGAAAAGGATCCCCTATTTTTACTTTATCATCATCATTCACAATTCCATCACCATTTTGATCTACCCAAATCAATTCTCCAGGTTTCAGAATTGAACGTGCTGCTGTGTCATTTCGAAGATTAGGGTCATTATCTATTTCAGCTTGAGATCCATACAATCCAGCAGTTTCATATCCCCAAAATACACCCAGTTGATCTCCTTTGTTAGCTCTGGTAGATGTGAGCAAATCAGCAGAAAATATTCCTCCTATAATTGGATTACCTAATTGCCCTAAAGAAGTTACCTTGTTTTGGGTAGTATTGATATTAAAATTAGCAGAATAAGTAAAATCTTCATTGTCATTATTTCTATAACCTATATTTAATTCAAAACCTTTATTTTCAACTGAGGCAGAATTTACTGTGATAGGCAGATTTGATCCTGATGATGGAGGAATAGGAAGACTAATTAAAATATCTTCCGTTTTCCTAACATAATAATCTAAACTTGCATTTAATTTACCATTAAAGAATCCAGCGTCAACACCAAAATTTGTGGTCTTTGATGTTTCCCATCTCAAATTAGGCACTGTGAACTGTGTAATTGAAAAACCTGTTGATGATGTTTGATTAGAACCTAAAGTATATGGAGAGTTTATGTTAATAACTGGGCTAAACGCAAAGTCAGGAACATTTTGGGATCCAAGTTCTCCATAACTTGCACGTAATTTTAAGTCAGAGAACACATTATTTTCCGCAAAAAAGTCTTCATTACTAATTTTCCAGCCGGCAGAAACAGAAGGAAAAGTGCCAGTTCTAAAGTCTTTGTTAAATCTTGATGATTCATCTTGTCTCACAGTAGCAGTTAAAAAATAGGTTTTGTCGTAGTCATAAATTACTCGGCCAAACCACGATTGCAGACCAGATATTATTTCTTCTCCAGTTGCGCTGTTAAAACTTGATGCTCCGGAAACTACTCTAATATCGTTTGAAGGAAAATCACTCACAAATACAGAAGTCCCCCTACTTGTGATCTTTTCTCTAGTATTTCCTATAACAGCATTTATATGATGCTTATCTATATCTGTTGTATAGGTTATGGTGTTGTCCATCAGCAAATCAATACGAGTGCTTCTGTCCTCTGTTAAGTCAGCCTCTGCATTCTGGTTAAACTGGGCATTGGAAACACTCCAAAAATAGGTAGGAACAAATATGGAATTATAATTTGATTGAAAATTCAAGCCTAAATTTAATTTGTATTTTAAATTAGGCAAAATTTCCAATTCTCCAGAAATATTCCCAAAAACCTCATTAATTTGATTTTTATCATCAAAAGTAAGTGCGCTGGCATATCTATTTAAACCAACCGAAACACCATGATCAATGGCATTTGGAGCAACAAAACTACCAAAATCGTCACGAAGAGGAATCGTTGGAAAATCAAAACCGTCATTTCCATAGAAATTATTTTCATTTAAATTTTTCTGAGCTAAGGCTAAAGATTGGGTAAGTTTAAATTTTTTGTTGGTCGTCCAAAATTCTGAATTAACGCGAATGTTGATACGGTCGAAACCAGATGAAATAACCACACCTTTTTCTTTAAAATAATTTGCTGAAAAAAATATTGATGAATTTTCACCACCACCAGAAATATCAAATCCGTAATCCTCCACAACCCCTGTTCTTAATGACAAATTTTGCCAGTCTGTATCAATGTTAGGATCAAAAGCGGTAGAATTTGCAGGCGCAGGCGTTGAAAAAGCAATATTGCTCACATCTGCATATTGCCTTGCATTTAAAAGATTTAATTTATTTGTAACGGTAGTAATTCCTAATGAAGAATGCGCATTTACGATGAGGCCACCTTGTCTCCCTCTATTAGTTGTTACTATTATTACGCCGTTTGCGGCTCTAGAACCGTAAATTGCAGCAGCAGAAGCATCCTTTAAAACTTCAATTGACTTTACATCATAAGGGTTTATGGAACTTAAGGATTGAAGAAATACACCATCAACTACATAAAGAGGATCTACATTAGTAATCGATGCTGCACCTCTAATAAGCACATTCACACTAGCTCCAGGAGATCCGCCATTTGATTGTACATATACACCAGCAACGCGTCCTTGCAAGGCCAAAGTAGGATCTGATGTTGTTGCCGATTTAAAGTCTTTTTCACTCACAGATGCTACTGCTCCTGTTAAATCTTTTTTAGAAATTTGCCCATAACCTATTAGTACCACCTCATCTAAAGACGCAGCGTCTTCTTTAAGTTGAACATTAATAGTAGTTGATGTACCCACTACTATTTTTTCGGTTTTCATTCCAATAAATGAAAATTCAAGAAAATCTCCTTCCTCGGCTTTTATGCTATATTTTCCGTCAAAGTCAGTTTGAGTACCTCTATTTGTTCCAACAACAATAACTTCTACACCAGGAAGTATTGCACCATTGTGGTCTGTCACCACTCCTTTAATTTCTTTTTGCTGGTCAATTAATAGATTAATTTGATTTTCTTCATTATTTTCAGGAATATTTTTTATAATAATTTGTTTATCCAATAATTCAAAAGAAACTGACATATCTAAAAACATTTGGTTCAAAATATTTTTGACTTTATCTCTTTTAGCCTTTACAGAAACGAGTTTACTAACATCAATATCGCTTCTGTTAAAAAAAAATTTGAAATCTGTTTTTAATTCAATTTCGTTTAACACCTTTTCAATAGTAACATTGTTTAGCTCCAATGTTATTTTTGTGTTTTGGGCATAATTGCTTGCTTCTATTTTAAACATAGAAACAATCAGTAAAAATGTGGTCAATTTCATTTTTAAATTAAATTTTAAGCAGAATAAGGACTTGCTCCTATTCCTAATAAGATTTTTCATACTTTTGTTTTTATTAGTGATTAATAATTTTTTTTATTCACGTTATTTATTATCGGAAGGTGTTTGCCCATCTTCCGATTCTTTATTTTTTATAAGGCGAATTGAGTTAGTTGATTAAGTTTAGTTCATAAATTTTTTACTTTTAGTTAGTTAATAATTATTTGATTATTCTTGATGGTGTAATTAATTTCATAACTTTTTTTGAAAGAATTTAATACTTGTTCTATTGTTTCAACATCAAATGTGGCATCAAAATACTGTTTATTTAATTCTGTATTTTTATTTATAATGGAAACATTATAGTGTCTTTCAAGTTTTTTAATAATGTTTTTGAACTGTGTATTTTTAAAAATTAATTTGCCGTTAAGCCAGCTTGTGTATATTTTTGTGTCAACTTTTTCAACGAAAAATATTTTTGATTCTTTACCCCATTCTGCTTTATAGCTAGGCTCAAGGATAACTGAAGTTTGATAATCATTTCCTTTTTTAAATACTTTTACGCTTCCTTTAACTAAAACCGTATTGAACATGGAATCTTCAGGATAGTATGATATATTAAATTCTGTACCCAAAGCCTGTACATTCGTGTCATTTATGTTTACAATAAATGGATGGCTTTTATCGCTAAACACATCAAAATATGCTTCTCCATTCAAAAAAACTCTTCTTTCTCCTTCTTTTATAAATTCAACAGGATATTTCATGGAGCTCCCTGAATTCAAATATACATGGGTGCCATCTGACAATATAATGTCGAACCTTTTTCCGTTAGGTACCCTAATGGTATTATAAGCTAATTTTGATGGTTTTGTATTGCTGTTGTAAAATAGCTGTAATTTCTTTTGACTACCAATAATCCTTCCTTGCGCATCTCTAATTTTCTTGTTTGCCTCTGGGTAAATAACTTCAATTTTACCATCTTCAAGCTCAAGAGTAATAGCATCATTTTTGGAAATTTTTGGATTATTTTTTAGCCCATTTACAAAAGCTAATTTTACAATTGCACCAATTCCAAACACAATTACAAATATTGCAGCATATTTTAATAATGAATTTATAGTGAGTTTTTGTTGCATTTTCTTATCATTTTGAATAAGACGCAATAACTCTTTTTTTGTTTTTTCAGAATCATACGTTTTCAAGTTGTATTCAATTGCATAATTTATTTTTACAAACTCGTTAAATTTGTCAATGTTTTTAGACTTTCTTAACCACTTCTGCAGAAATTCCAGATCTTTATAAGACGCTTGGTTATTTATATAATTAACTATTTTTCTTTGAATTTTTACCTTTTTCATTACTTTAAATCTTCTCTCCTTTTTTTAAGGACGAAGCTTATTTAAAATACCCTTACTATTTATTAACTTTTATTAGTTTTTTTTCGAATAAATTAAGATTTTGTCTAAATAAAAATTTTGTAACTAATCAGTCTCAAATATAGGCATTTATTTCATGCCATAAAGTTGCTAAAAAAAACTTGCGTTCAGGCCTCATAGTCATTGAATATCTTAGGTAGAAACTTTTAGCTTTTGTACTTT
>PFPU01000022.1 GCA_002793215.1 Flavobacteriales bacterium CG_4_10_14_0_2_um_filter_35_18 | reverse complement strand
GGTGATAAAAGTAAGTAAAATTTCAACACTATAAAAAAGTGCTTGTTGAATTGCAAAATGGTAAAAATTGAACATAAAAAAACCACCCAAATTGGGTGGTTTTAAATATGTTAATTTGGGTTTATTTAAAAGTATATCTCAAACCAATTTGCATTTGCCATCTTGAACTTTCAATTCCGCTATCGTCAATAGTGAACATTTTTTCAACAACTGCTGGGTTAAAGCTATAAACTGGAGCAACGCCATTAGACTCTGTTCTAAGTATTGCAATTTCTCCAAAATTTGGTGCGAATTTTTGTACGCCCCAATTTTTGTTAATTAAATTGGTAAAGTTGAAAATATCAAATGAAGCTTGTAAAGTATGTGTTTTTTTACCAAATTTAATGGAGAAATCTTGTAATACTTTTAAATCTACAACATGGCTCCAAGGCGCTCTATCCGCATTTATTTCCGCATATTTACCTCTTCTGCTTTTTAAATAGTCGTTACTTTCAATAAATGAATTTAAAGCATCCCATTGTTGGGCCGCTGTTAATCCGTTAGCGCCTTCTTTTAATCTAATGTCTGCAGCATTTAAAGGGACATAGATTACAGCATTATCGCTTGAATCATCATTTAAAACATCTTTTCCTTCTTGATAAGTATATGTAAAGGCATTTCCATTAATACCTTGGTAAAATAGACCAAAAGTAGTTTTGATATTGTCATTCCATTTTAAATCATAAGAAGCATTGGCTATAATTCTATGACCTTGTGCAAATCGCGACCTTGAAGCAGGTAAATCTGAATTTTTACCATTCACACTTAACTGATTTCTCCATTGTGAAGAATTTTGTGAACTTGTGCCTTCAAAAGTTGTATATGAATCACCGTAACTATATGAAGCACTGGCAAAAAATCCATTGCTATAAGGTTTGGTCAAGGTTATAGATCCATTCCAAGAATATCCTTTACTAGTGTTTGAGCCTAAATATATTCCAAAATACGTTGGATCAATTCTGCTATTTCTATTATAAAAAGGTCTTGTGTCTCCAGTGCCACTTTGAAATTGGGTAGCATCCTTTAAGTTTAAGTTTTCATAATAAACAGCTGAAATATTATCATTGTAAAGCAAATCGGCAGATGCGATTAATCCCCAGAATGGTAATTTTTGGTCTACTGCCAAATTTAATTTTAATACTTGCGGTAATTTAAAATCTTTTGAAAAAAGGTTGATGTCACCTCCCAATTGACCTGAACCAACTGCGGCTCCAACTGGTTGACCATAAGGGTCTGCAATAAAAACACCACCATTAGGCAAGTTACTTTCATTTGCTGCGCCAATTGCCATACCGTTATTATTATAAACAGCGCCTGGCCAAACTAAAGGAACTCTTGAAGTAAACACTCCAATACCACCGCGAATTTGGGTGTTAAATTCTCCATTTACATTCCAGTTAAAACCAACTCTTGGAGAAAAATGAATCGTTGTAGAAACACCTTCCCCAACTCTTGCTCCTTGTAAATCTTTACCTGCAGCTTCCAATAAGCCTATAGTTGTGGTATTAAAGGAATCATTCACCAAACCATCTGACCAAATAGGAGCATCAAATCTTAAACCAAGACTTACTTTAAAATCATTTGAAACCTGTATTTCATCCTGAACGTATGTTCCAACTTGAAACATATTAAATTCGGCAGCGCCTTTTGAATCATCTCCGATACCACCTTGTAAAGAATAACTTCTGTTATAATCTTCTGCAGGGCCACCTGATAAGAAAGTATTTAAATCTTTAAAAACATAAGCACCAAAATTTTGTCTAATAAAAACATTTCTTACATCAGCGTATTCTAAATTTGCTCCTAAAGTAATTGTGTGTTTACCATAATAAATCTCAAAATTATCAGTTAGTGTTGCGATTTTTTGTTCTAATATGTTACCTGTAGAGAATGCTTCCGAGCCAAAAAAGATACTTCCTGAACCATCTTTAATTCTTACATTTGGAAATGGATCTCCCACTGGATCTCTATCATCTAAAACAGAAGTATAAGCAAGTGTTAAGCTGTTTGATGCCTTATCGCTTAATTTAGAATTAAGTTCTGCAGAAGTTGTATTTGTTGTAGAAGGAAAATAAATACCACCACTGCTGAAACGTATGCCATTTGTGCTTGATGTTGCAGCATTTATTTGCTCAGCTTTTACATAACTGTGTTTTACAACCAGTTTATTATTATCATTAATATTCCAGTCCAACTTAACAACTAATTTATCGCTTTCTAAAGTATTGGCGTTGCTTAAGTACGTTCCTGGATTAAAACCATAAGTGTTGGTAAGGAAGTTGCTTAAAGTTTGAATATCACCTTCTGATGAATTACCAATATAATTAGCATAATTAAATGGTCTAGGAGTTTCATCATTTTGATTTTCATAATTAATAAAATAAAATAATTTATCTTTTGTAATTGCACCAGAAGCTCTTACACCATAAGTTTTAGCTGAAAAATCGCCTAATTTTTCTCTTTTTCCTCCTGAAGGCACTAAATCTACAGGTGTTTTCCCGGATAAAGATTCGTTGCGCAAAAATCCATAAACAGATCCTTCAAATTCATTGGTTCCAGAACGGGTAACAGCACTAATGGCACCTCCTGAAAACCCTGAGATTCTAACATCAAATGGAGCAATTGAAACCTGAAAAGACTCAATAGCATCTACAGAGATTGGGTTAACACCAGTTTGACCCCCGTTGGTTCCTGAAGAAGCCAAACCAAAAACATCATTATTTACAGCACCATCTATATAAATGGCATTGTATCTATTGTTTTGGCCACCAATTGAAATGGTGCTTCCGCTAACCTGAGCTTGTGGTGTTGTTCTTAAAAAATCACCAATTCCCCGTGAGACTGTTGGTAAAGTTTCCATTTGTTTTTTACTTACATAAGTTCCTGTTCCTGTTTTATTACCATCAAAGATGTTATTTCTTACGCCAGTAATAACAACTTCTTCCAATGCATTTGCAGCTTCTGTCATTTTGTAATTTATTGCAAATGTTTGTCCTAATTGAAGGAATACATTATTTTGTGAATATTCGTTAAAACCAACGAATGATATCGTAATAGTATATGGACCTCCAGCTCTCATATTTGAGATTCTAAAAAACCCATCGTAATCAGTTGAGGCACCATACTTTGTGCCTGATTCAGTGTGTACTGCAACAACGTTTGCACCAGGTAAGGCATCGCCATTGTTGTCCGTAATTTTACCGTTGACAGAAGATGTGGTTACACCTTGAGCGAAAATAGCAGTCGAACTAATTAATAGTGCCGCTATCAACAAATTTTTAAATTTTCTCATTGTTTTAATTAAGTTTAAATTAAGTTGCAAAATTGACACAAAAAAACCCAACCAACTTTAGGGAATAGTTAAGGAATTTTGGTTAATTTGTGCGCTAAAGTACAAAATATTTAACATAGCCTTAACAAATGTTCAAAAATTTGAACCGTTTGTTAATTACTCTTGATTTAATTTGATTTGGTTATTTTTTTAAATAGTTTTTAGCCAATTCCTTACCCAATTCTACACCAAATTGGTCGAAGCTAAAAATATTCCAAACAATGCCTTGAACAAAGGTTTTATGTTCGTAAAGCGCAATAAGTTTTCCGAGCGACTTAGGGGTTAATTTTTCTATTAAAAGGGTGTTTGAAGGTTTGTTTCCTTCAAAAGTTTTGAAAGTTAATAAACGCTCGATGCTAGCTTGCTGATTGGCCAATTTTAATTCCCGATTCACTTCGGCGGCGGTTTTACCGCGATATAAGGCTTCGGTTTGACCGTAGAAATTAGCCATCAATTTGCGGTGGTGGTCGTCATCGCCATGCAGCGATTTTGAAAATCCAATAAAATCGGCAGGAATTAATTTTGTGCCTTGATGCACCAATTGCATAAAAGCATGTTGGGCATTTGTGCCGGTGCTACCCCACACAATTGTTCCTGTTTGGTAGCTCACTCGCGCGCCATTTCGGTCAACCGATTTGCCATTGCTTTCCATCACGGTTTGCTGCAAATACATCGGCAATAAATCGAGGTATTGGGTGTAGGGTAAAATGACCTCGGTTTCGGCATTAAAAAAGTTGTTATACCAAATGCTCGTCATTGCTAAAACCACGGGCATATTTTTGTTAAAAGGTGTGTTTTTAAAGTGTAAATCCATTTGATGAGCGCCTTCTAAAAACTCATTAAACTGTTTAAAACCAACCGAAAGCGAAATTGTTAATCCAACAGCACTCCACAACGAATAACGACCGCCTACCCAATCCCACATTGGGAAAATATTTTTTGATGCTATTCCGAATGCTTTTACGGCTTCTAAATTGGTAGAAACTGCCACAAAATTATGAGCAATGTCGGCAACTTGCGCTTGTTTTAAAAACCATTTTTGTGCGGTTAAAGCATTGGTTAGGGTTTCTTGTGTGGTAAAGGTTTTTGAAACGATAACAAATAGGGTGGTTTCAGGGTTTAGATTCTTTAGGGTTTCATAAACATGGTCGCCATCAACATTTGAAATAAAGTGGCATTTTAAATGATTTTGATAAAATTTCAGGGCTTCAACCGCCATTTTGGGTCCTAAATCTGACCCGCCAATGCCAATATTTACCACATCGGTAAAGGCTTTATTGGTATAGCCTTTTAATTTACCGGCAATGACTTCATCAGAAAAGGTTTTAATTTTTTTTAAGGTTTTGCTAATTACTGTTTTGATGTTTTTGCCATCTACTAAAATGGGTTCTTTGCTTATATCGCGTAAAGCGGTGTGCAACACGGCTCTATTTTCGGTTTCGTTTATTTTTGCGCCCGCAAATTGCGCTTCAATCGCTTGCTGTAATCCGGTTTCGGTAGCTAAGTCAATCAGCGCTTTAAAGGTTTCATCATCAAATCTATTTTTAGAAAAGTCTAAGGTAAAATCGTCAACTTTTAAAGAATAATCGGCTTTGCGGTTAGGGTTTTGCTTAAACAAATCACACATATTGACTTGTTTGGTTTGGTTGAATTTTTTTTGCAACAAGCTCCAAGCATTGGTGCTCGTTGGGTTTATTTTTTTAAGTGTCATGGTTTTATTTTGTATATTTAATCGCGTCTAATTGTATTTTAAGCGGTTCAATTTGTTCTAAAAATCGTGGTTTTTCCGATTTTTTTATGGGTTCAGAGCTGGGCATTTTTTCCCTTAACGGATCTACTTGCCGTCCGTTTTTCCAAAAACGATAGCAAACATGAGGTCCAGAGGCATGACCGGTACTGCCCACATAGCCAATCACATCACCTTGCTTTACAAAAGTGCCTATGCCAACTCCTGATTTAAATTTATTCATGTGTAAATATTGTGTTTCATAAGTTGAATTATGCCTTATTTTAATGTAGTTGCCATTGCCACTGGTAAAACCTTTTTGCGATACTTTTCCATTTGCCGTAGCCATAATGGGCGTATTGGTGGGAGCGGCAAAATCGGTTCCTAAATGTGGTTGGATTCTACCATAATAGCTAATAAAGCGACGCATATTGTATTTTGAAGAAATCCTACTGAATTTTAAAGGCGCTTTTAAAAAGGCGCGTTTTAAATTTTTTGTATTCTCATCAAAATAATCAACCCTTCCTTTTATGGTATCTTCAACAAAAGAAAAGGCATAAAAAGGTTCGTTATTATGTTCAAACACGGCCGCTTTTATAGCGCCAATGCCGGCAAAAACCGTATCGTTCACAAATTTTTCTTCATAAATAATTTTGAACTTGTCATTTTTTTGAAGCCTAAAAAAGTCAATGGTCCAGGCGTAAATTTCGGATAAATCATTTACAATAATATAGTTTAAACCTAGATCGTCAATGGCTTCAGATAATGATGAGCTGATAACGCCCGAAGCCGTTTTGACAACGGTTTTTATTTCTTTTTGATCGTGATAAGCTTTTATTGAATCCCTAAATTTAAATACAACATAGTTTATTTGGTCTTGCTGGTAAATAAACGCCACACCGGTATCAAGGGAATCTTTGGTCTTTAAAATCACATACGGATTGCCTACACGCAGACTACGGATATTA
>PFPU01000121.1:5912-11629 GCA_002793215.1 Flavobacteriales bacterium CG_4_10_14_0_2_um_filter_35_18 | reverse complement strand
TAAATTAATTATAAAGAAATCACATTTTTAATTTTTGAAACCAATTGGTATTTTTCAATAATAGCATCGGCACTTTTTTCTTTTTGCAAAATCGTAAAACTGATGAATTTTCCTGATTTTGAAGGATTGGTCTTAATCACAGCGCCTTCAAAATTAAAAATGTGATTTAATTGTTGCTTTTGCTCCAAATTATTGGGAATGATAAATTTATACATATAATCAGTTGGAAACACGGTTGTTTCTAACAGACTTTCTTTCAGTTTGTTGTAAAAATCATTTCCTTTTTTATCCATACCTCTTAATTAAAATTAATTTTGTCTAATTTTAAGACTTCAAAATTACATTAAATACTTAAATATTTATTTGATGAATGTCAATTTATTAAGATTTTAAACTGTGCAAAAAATAGTTATCACCGGAGGGCCTGGCACTGGAAAGACTACCATAATAAACGAATTAGAGCGAATAGGCTATGCTTGTATGCACGAAATTTCTAGAAAAGTTACCACTATGGCAAGAAAAAATGGCATTGAGCAACTCTTTTTAAAAGAACCCCTTTTATTTAGTAAACTATTGCTAGAAGGTCGTATTTCGCAATATCAAGAATCTCTAAAAATAAATGCTGAATATGTTTTTTTTGACAGAGGAATTCCTGATGTTCACGCTTATATGAATTATATGGGCATCAATTATCCCAAGATTTATATTGATGAAAGTAAGAAAAAAACCTACAATACCATTTTTTTAATGCCTCCCTGGGAAGCCATTTACATAACTGATAGTGAACGTTATGAGAGTTTTGAGCAAGCTTTGGCAATTCATAATCATTTAAAAAATACTTATGAATTATTAAATTATAAAACCATTGAAGTTCCGGTTGGCAATGTAACTCAGCGTGTTGATTTTATTTTAAAATCACTTATTTAATAGATTAGGTAATGCAAAAACCAATTGATATTTTAATTAAATACTTTAATTATCAATCATTTATACCGCCTCAAGAAGCCATAATTGAATCGGTTTTAAATAAAAAAGACACCATTGCTTTGTTGCCTACCGGTGGTGGAAAATCAGTTTGTTTTCAAATACCTGCCTTAATGACTCCGGGAATTTGTTTGGTAATATCTCCTTTAATTGCCTTGATAAAAGATCAAATTGCTAACTTAGAAACTAAAGGAATTAAAGCAATATTTTTACAATCAAAGCTAAATCAAGAAGATATCGTTCGTTTATTCGACAATTGCAAATTTGGATCCGTTAAATTTTTATATGTTTCGCCAGAGCGCATCCAATCTGATTTTGTAAAACAAAAAATACGCGAATTAACTATTTCTTTAGTTGCGGTTGACGAAGCGCATTGTATTTCGGAATGGGGTCACGATTTTAGACCGGCTTATTTAAAAATTGCCGAACTTAAAAAAGAATTTCCAAACATTCCATTTTTAGCTTTAACTGCAACTGCTACACCCTTAGTTTTAAAAGATATCGAAACTTATTTGCTGCTAAACAAGCCAAAGCTATTTAAAAAATCATTCTTTAGAGAAAATATTGCTTATCAAATTATTGAAACTGAAGATAAAAATTACCAACTTTTGTCTATTTTAAGCAAAAAACTTGCACCGAGTATTGTCTATGTTAACACTCGAAAACTGACTAAAACCCTATCCCAATTTTTAAACGTCCATCAAATAAAAAGCAGTTTTTATCACGGCGGATTGAACCCTGAAGAAAAGGATTTAGCCTATAAAAATTGGATGACAGAGCAAACCCCTATAATTGTGGCTACCAATGCTTTTGGGATGGGTATTGACAAATCTAATGTAAGTAGTATCATCCATTATAACATTCCCTTTAGCATTGAAAATTACATTCAAGAAACAGGGCGCGCTGGTAGAAATCAAAAAAAAGCTGATGCCTATTTGCTTAAAAATAACAGCGATATTGATGATGCAAAAAGGCAATATAAAAACAACACGCCAACAAATAATTACATACTAGAGGTTTATAAAAAACTCAATCAGTATTTCCGTTTGCCTTTTGGCGAAATAAACCAGAATTGGTTTGATTTTGATATGATTGATTTTTGTAAAACCTATAATTTTGAATATTTACTTTGTCATAACAGTATAAAAACGCTTGAGCGTGAAGGTATTTTAGAGCTTAGCGCTAGTTTTTATCACCAAAGTGAACTGTTTTTTAAGGCAACAAATAACCAGGTTTTGGCCTATTCTGATTCACATCGTGAATTGGGCTTATTAATTAAAGTCATACTTAGAAATTATGGCGGACTTTTTGAAAATTCATCTAGTATAAATTTAGGATTAATTGCAGCAAAACTAAATACTAAAAAAAAAGCTATCATAGAAAGTCTAAATATGTTACATAAAGATGGACTTGTTATTTTTAAGGCTTCCAGCACCAATGTTCAACTTCAATTTTTAGTACCAAGAGAAGACGAATTAACCATTAATAGAATTTCAAAAAATATTACCAGTTATTATAAACATCAATTTGATAAGTTAGCATCGGTCATCAATTTTGTAAATAACGAAACAATTTGTAGGGTAAAATTAATTTTAGATTATTTTGGTGAACCTATCACTCAAGATTGTGGATCTTGTGATGTTTGCATTTCAAAAAAACTTAAAAACAAGACAGTTAACTACAAAGAAATTGCTCTATCCATAACCCATTTGCTAAAAGATTGTGGCGCTTTAAATTCAAAAACCATTGTTTTAAAGCTAAATTTTCCCGAAAAACATATCTTAATCTGTTTACAACTACTTTTAGATAACAACAAAATAATAGTAAATTCGCAACATAATTTTCAGTTAAATACCAAATTTTAATGCTTGATTTAAAAATTGCTTTTATGGGTACCCCCTATTTTGCGGTACCAACGCTCAAAGCCTTGATTAAACATAATTTTCAGGTTGTTGCAGTTGTTACAGCCCCAGATAAACCTGCTGGAAGAGGACAAAAACTACAAATTTCGGAAGTTAAAAAAGAAGCTTTAAATCACCATATTCCCATTTTACAACCTCTAAATTTAAAATCGCCTGAATTTTTAGAGCATTTAAAAAGCTTAGGCGTAACGCTTCAAATCGTTGTAGCTTTTAGAATGTTACCCGAAGCCATTTGGAAACTGCCAAAATATGGAACTTTTAATTTACATGCCTCTTTATTACCTGATTACAGAGGTGCTGCCCCAATAAATTGGGCGCTTATAAATGGTGAAACAAAAACAGGTGTTACTACTTTTTTTATTGATGAAAAAATTGATACCGGTGCAATTATTTTTCAATCGGAAATAAAAATTAATACAACCGAAGATGCTGGCGAATTGCACGATAAACTTATGAATATTGGTAGTGAATTAGTTATAAAAACAGTTCAAAATATTGCTAATGAAACGATTGTCAAAATACCTCAAGCTAACTTTAGCTTTAAACAAGCACCAAAATTACATCCAGATAACTGTAAAATAGATTGGCAAAATAATGCACTGGTTATTTATAATAAAATCCGTGGATTAAGTCCTTATCCCGCAGCTTGGTGCTTTCTAAAAGTTGACAATGAGCTCATTAAATTAAAAATATTTAAAAGCACCCTAATTTTTGAAACACACTCTTTAAAAGTAGGAACTCTAATTGCGGATAAAAAAACAATTAAAATTGCCTGTGCCAATGGGTTTATTGATATTTTAGAATTACAACTTGCCGGAAAAAAGCGTATGGATGTTGTTAGCTTTTTAAATGGATTTAAATTTAATGCTTCACCAATGCTAGTTTAGCCCTTTATTTATTGGGTTTATTTAAAATTTATGTGACATTTGTAAAGGTTATCAACAATCAGATTAGATTTATCAACAAATCAATGCTTTTTTTAGGCAACATCTTGTGTAAACCCTTGTAAATGCTATATTTGTTTGACTAACAAAATAAATTATTGTTTAACCCTAATTTTAAATTATTAAATTATGAACAAATCAGAATTAATAGATGCTATGGCTGCTGATGCAGGCATTTCTAAAGCATCTGCAAAAAAAGCATTAGATTCATTTTTAGGAAGTGTTTCTGGCACTCTTAAAAAAGGCGGACGTGTTTCTTTAGTAGGTTTTGGCTCTTGGTCAGTATCTAAAAGAGAGGCAAGAGAAGGTAGAAATCCCCAAACTGGAGCTACTATTAAAATTGCTGCTAAAAAAGTTGTTAAATTTAAAGCTGGTGCTGAACTTGGCAGTGCTGTAAATTAATTCAATAAAAATTTTAACTCCCTTTTTATAAGGGAGTTTTTTTTTGTAAATTATTTTATATATATTTATCAAATAATTTTATATAAATGATTAACTTAAAACCTACTAAAGGAAAATTATTAGTTGCCGAGCCTTCTATTTTTAGGGATCGGTCATTTAATAGGTCTGTTGTTTTATTAACTTCACACAATATAAATGGTTCAGTTGGATTTATCTTTAATAAACCCCTAGATATAAATCTTAAAGATATCATCCCCGAATTAAATTTAGAAATTCCACTATACCACGGAGGCCCTGTTGCTAAGAATAATTTATATTTTGTGCATAGTGTTCCAAATTTGATTCCCCAAAGCGAAAAAATTGGTGATAATTTATTTTGGGGTGGCAATTTTGAAATTGTTAAGAAATTGCTCCTCGAAGGAAAACTAAATAATGAAGATATTCGATTTTTCTTAGGCTATTCAGGCTGGGAAACCAAGCAACTTGAAGCGGAATTAAATACGGAATCATGGCTTGTTATTAAGAATAATTATGATAATATTTTCACCACTAAGCCAAGTTCTTTTTGGAAAAATGAATTGAAACGTATTGGCGGTGAGTATCTTATTTGGGCAAATGCTCCAGAAAATCCCTCTTTAAATTAACTATACTGATTCTTTAAATACCTTACGAAATTCTATTTGAGATGCTTGTTTAATAAAATCAAGTTAACTGAATGTCTGCTTAAAAATTGGTGAAAATAATTTCATCAGTTCTTAACCTCTTTAATTCAAATAGTTATTGATTATTAGGCGCCAATAATAAGCTTAAGTTGTGCAATTTTATTTTCCCAATACATCTTTGCTTCATCAAGTTCATCAGCTTCAGCAAAATCGGTAATTATTAAAGACAAATCTTTAGTGAGCTCATCTATTTCAATTTTAAATTCAAAATAAGAATCTTTATGAGAATCTAGCCATTTAAAACGAGTGGTTTCATCGGTTTTTGTAGGGAGCATTTTGGCTTGTTCTTCTGTTGAACCCCAAATAAAAGTAAATAATTCACCTCTTGATTTAACATTTTCGGCAAACCATTCACCCAACCCATCGGGTGTTGAAAGGTATTGGTGCAAAAAAATTGGTGAAACATGTAGTGGAAATTCTAATTCAAATTTTATATAATCGTTCATTACAATTTAGTGTATTTAAAGAGCGACAATATATGTAATAATATTTTTTTAAAAAAATATATTTGAGCAAATAAGACGCATTAAAATTTGAAGCATTAAAATATGTTACTATATTTGCAACCTCGTAAAAATAAACCTTGGCGAGGTAGCTCAGTTGGTTAGAGCGTCGGATTCATAACCCGGAGGTCTCGAGTTCAATTCTCGATCTCGCTACAAAAAAAACGTCCAAATAGCTGGACGTTTTTTTTTATAATGAAGCTTAACGCTTTTAAAAAAAGGCTTTTATTAATTAAATTT
>PFPU01000121.1:3695-5887 GCA_002793215.1 Flavobacteriales bacterium CG_4_10_14_0_2_um_filter_35_18 | reverse complement strand
TTTGGCTTTTTTACTGCCATCATAAATATCGTAACACACAAAGCGACAATCTAAATTTCCATTTTTAAGAGCTATACGTCTTGACGTTTTTAATCCGACAAATTTAAGCGCATCTAAATCGGAGGTTATAAACCAAGCTTTGGTATTGCAGTAATTGCCTTTTAAAGTATCACCAATGGCTTTATAAAAATTTTCAGCGTCAATCGCTAATCGTTCGCCATAAGGCGGATTAAAAACAAGGGTTGTAGGCCCTTCAACTGTTTTTGAGGTTTTGAAAAAATCATCTGCTCTAACTTCGATAAACTCCTGTAAATTAGCATTATTAATATTGTCATTTGCTTTTCTAACTGCCGAGGGTGCTTTATCTATTCCTATGATTTTATTGTGATTAAGCTTTGATTTATTTAATAATGCTTTGAAAATAATTTGGTATAGGTTCTTGTCAAAATCTTTCCAACTTTCAAAACCAAATGCTTTTCGGTTGATGTTTGGTGGAATATTATTGGCAATCATTGCCGCTTCAATTAATAAAGTACCGCTGCCACACATGGGATCTATAAAATGAGTTGAACCATCATAACCCGCTAAAAACAAGAGTCCTGCAGCTAAAACCTCATTTATAGGGGCAATATTTGTAGCACTTTTATACCCGCGTTTGTGTAATGAAATTCCCGAGCTATCAAAATAAAGTGAACAGATGCCTTCCTGAATATGCAGATTTATTTTTAGGTTTGGATTTTTGATATCAACATTTGGACGTTTTTCATATTTTTCCATAAAGTAATCGGCAATGGCATCTTTAGCCCTAAGGGCAATAAAATGGGCATTTGAGCTTAAATTTTGTGAATTGTTTACGGCGCTAATGGCAAAAGTCATCGCAACATCGAGATAATCTTCCCAATGAATACTACGCATATTATTGTATAAATCGAGATCAGAATCAACCTTAAAGGTTTTAATAATTTTCAGAATCCGAATGCCTGTGTGTAAGGCTAAATTTGCCTTATACATAAATCCCGTATCGCCATAAAACGATACACTTCGCACCAAAATTTTAACATCTTGAGCGCCTAATTTTACCAATTCGTCTGCCAGTATTTGCTCAAGCCCAAAAAGGGTTGTGGCAACCATTTTAAAGTTCTTTTCCATTGTAATATTTATCCAACAAAAGTAATCTTTTTAGCCGCTCCAAAACTTTTTATGCTTTTATTTGTAATATTAAAGGTATATAAAACGACATTGTTAACTTCAATTTTTTAACTTTGTAGACTAATCTATTAAGATGAATTCAAATCAAAACTGGTTTAAATATTGGTTTAATACACCCTATTATCACTTGCTTTATAACAACAGAAACCATAAAGAGGCGCAATTATTTATGTCTAATTTAGCTTCTTTTTTAAAACTAAAACCCGGTGATTTCATTTTAGATTTAGCTTGTGGCAAGGGACGCCATTCCATTTATTTAAATAAACTAGGTTTTACTGTTATCGGGATGGATTTATCAGAAAACAGTATTGATGTTGCTAAAAAATCACGTACCAATTCACTGGATTTTATAGTGCACGATATGCGTCAATCATTTGAAGATAAATATGATGCCATATTTAATTTATTTACAAGTTTTGGTTATTTTAAAGATGATACCGATGATTTAAAAGTTTTGCAAAACATAAAAGCAGCATTAAAACCCAATGGTGTAGCCGTTATTGATTATTTAAACATCCACAAAGCAATAGCTGAATTGATACCCGAAGAAATTGAAAAAAGAGGTCCAATTAATTTTCACATAAAACGCCAAGTTGACGGTAATTTTATCAATAAAGAAATACGTTTTAATGCAGATCATAACGACTTTTTCTTTTCAGAACATGTAAAATGCCTCGATTTGAATACCTTTAAAACCTATTTTAAAGCATTAGATTTGCAATTAGTTGCCATCTTTGGCGACTACAACCTAAATCCGTTTGATGAAATCAATTCTGAACGCTTAATTTTAATTTTTAAATGACCTATTTTATCCTAATCTTATCCGTTTTTTTCGGCGCAACATTAGTATTACTCATCAACCTTAAAGATGCTATCGTTAAACTGTTTTTAGCTTTTAGCGGCGCATATCTTCTATCAATCACTATTTTACATCTTTTGCCTGAAGTTTATCAAAGCACTAATAAATATATAGGTGTTTATAT
>PFPU01000121.1:3500-3678 GCA_002793215.1 Flavobacteriales bacterium CG_4_10_14_0_2_um_filter_35_18 | reverse complement strand
TTCAATTATTTTTAGAATTTTTTTCAAAAGGTGCAGAACACGGTCACGTTCATAAGGAATTAATAGAAAAATCTTTTCCTTGGTTGTTGTTTATAAGTTTGTGTATACATGCCTTTTCGGAAGGGATTCCATTAGGTAAAGCCCAAAACAGCACTTTATTATGGGCTATTGTTATTCA
>PFPU01000121.1:0-3459 GCA_002793215.1 Flavobacteriales bacterium CG_4_10_14_0_2_um_filter_35_18 | reverse complement strand
GTTCTAACTTATCAAAAATAAAATCGTTTGTATTTATTTTGATATTTGCATTAATGAGTCCGTTAGGTTATTTGATTTGCAAAAATGTTGAATTTTTTGAAATTTATAAAGTTCCAGTAACAGCTGTAATTATTGGTATTTTTTTGCACATTTCTACCATTATACTTTTTGAAAGCTCAGCCAATCACAAATTTAATTTCAAAAAATTTATCGTTATTGGATTAGGTTTTATAATTGCCCTATTAGCGAATTAATTACCAACTTCATTAATGAATTTTATGCGCATTAAACGGAGTTCTTCCTCTTCATAATCGCCGTCAAATTCCTTTAAGGCATCTTTTATTTTGTCAGATTTTGCCTCCATAAAGTAATCAAAAATCTCTTCTTGTTGGTCTTCGTCTAAAATTTCATCGATATAATAATCGATATTTAGCTTAGTACCCGAAAACATAATACTTTCCAGCTCATCAATTAACTCACTCATATCTAAACCTTTTGATTTTGCTATGTCAACTAAAGAAATTTTTTTATCGGTATTTTGAATGATGTATAATTTTAAACTAGAGTTTGTTCCAGTACTTTTTACAACTAGGTCATCGGGTCTTAAAATGTCATTTTCTTCAACATATTGCGCAATTGCCAAAACAAAATCCTTACCGTATTTTTTAGCTTTTCCTTCGCCTACTCCCAAAATGCCTTGCATTTCCTCAATATTTATTGGATATTTTAAGGTCATATCTTCGAGTGAAGGATCTTGAAAAATCACAAAAGGCGGAACATTTAGTTTTTTAGCTACTTTTTTGCGCAAGTCTTTTAAGATGAGCATCAAATTTTCATCGGCTACCGCCCCACCAGCATTGGTATTTGCAACAATATTGCTGTCGCCCTCTTCAGGATATTCATGGTCTTCAGTCATTAAAAATGACGTTGGATTTTTTAGAAAACTACTTGCCTTTGAGTCTAATTTTAACACGCCATATTGTTCAATTTCTTTTCTTAAATAGCCCGAAACAAGCACTTGTCTAATCAGAGCCATCCAATATTTATCAGATTTATCTTTGCCAATTCCAAAAAAGCTTTTTTCGGTTGTTTTATGCGATTTTAGCATGGCATTAACCTTGCCTATCAAGGTGTTTACAATTTCTTTTGATTTGTAAGTTTCGTTTGTTTGAGAAACTACTTCCAAAATTTTTACAACATCTTGACTCGCTTCATGTTTCTTTTTAGGATTTTTGGCATTGTCGTCCATTTTCGCGCCCAAGCCATTTACATCGTCAAATTCTTCTCCAAAATAGTGCAATAAAAATTTGCGGCGCGACATCGAAGTTTCGGCATAAGCTACCACTTCTTGAAGCAATGCTTGACCAATTTCCTGCTCTGCTACTGGCTTACCGCTCATAAATTTTTCGAGCTTTTCAATGTCTTTATAAGAATAAAATGCTAAACAATAGCCCTCGCCATCATCTCTGCCTGCACGACCTGTTTCTTGGTAATAACTTTCTAAACTTTTGGGTATATCGTGGTGAATAACAAAGCGCACATCGGGTTTGTCAATACCCATACCAAAAGCGATGGTTGCTACAATCACATCAATATCTTCCATTAAAAACATATCTTGGTGTTTGGCGCGTGTTTTGGCATCTAAACCCGCATGATAAGGTAAAGCTTTAATACCGTTAACTTGTAACACTTGTGCTATTTCTTCAACTTTTTTGCGACTTAAACAATAGATAATTCCCGATTTTCCTTTGTATAACCTCACAAAATGAATAATATCTTTTTCTATATTTTTTGTTTTTGGTCTTACTTCATAAAAGAGGTTTGGCCTGTTAAATGAATCTTTAAAAACATTGGCGTTAGAAATGCCTAAATTTTTGAGAATATCGTCCTGTACTTTTGGTGTGGCAGTTGCAGTCAATCCGATAACTGGCACATTATCAATATTTTCGATAATATTTTTAAGATTGCGATACTCTGGCCTAAAATCGTGACCCCATTCTGAAATACAATGCGCTTCATCAATGGCAACAAACGATATTTTTTGTTTTTTTAAAAAACTGATGTATTCTTCTTTAATTAAAGATTCGGGCGCTACATAAAGCAATTTTGTAACGCCACTAACAATGTCAGCCATCACTTCTTTTACTTGGCCTTTATTTAAGGAAGAATTTAGAACGTGAGCGATACCGGGATTATCGGAAATTCCCCTAATGGCATCTACCTGATTTTTCATCAAGGCAATTAAAGGGGAAACAATAATGGCACAGCCTTCTTGAACCAAGGCAGGCAACTGATAACAAAGTGATTTGCCGCCACCTGTTGGCATAATAACAAAGGTGCTTTGCCTGCTTAAAATACTCTTTATTACACCTTCTTGTAAACCTTTAAATTTATTAAAACCAAATAGTTTTTTTAAAGCTTTATATAATTCAATTTCGTTTAACATCGTTGTTATTATTTCTCTAAATTTTTAGATATTTGCATAAAGATACAAATTTATTTTTTTTATAATAAAAATCCTTTTGAATACAAAAAAAAACATCATAAATATTGCTAAAGCTACTATTTTAGAGGAGAGTCAAGCTATTGCAAATCTAATAAATTTACTTGATATTAATTTTGAGAAGGCAGTTGAATTTATTTTTCATTCAAAAGGGCGCGTTATTGTAACCGGAATTGGAAAAAGCGCCAATATTGCCACTAAAATTGTCGCTACTTTTAACTCAACTGGCACTCCGGCAATTTTTATGCATGCCGCCGATGCCATTCACGGTGATTTAGGCATCGTTCAAAAAGACGACGTTGTTATCTGTATTTCTAAAAGTGGTAATACCCCTGAAATTAAATACCTGCTACCTTTAATTAAAGCGCGCGGAAATAAAGTGATTGCCATTACAGGTAATAAAGCGTCCGTTTTAGGCTTACAATCTGATTTTTGCATAAATGCTTTTGTTGAAAAAGAAGCCTGCCCAAATAACTTAGCCCCAACCAGTAGCACTACCGCTCAATTGGTAATTGGCGATGCGCTTGCCGTATGTTTATTAGAGTTAAAAGATTTTAACAGTACCAATTTTGCACAATTCCACCCTGGTGGTGCTTTGGGCAAAAAATTATATTTAAGGGTTGGCGATTTAATCAATAAAAATGAAATTCCGAAAGTTTTATTGAATTCGAGTATCAAAGAGGTTATTATAGAAATCTCACAAAAAAGACTCGGTGCAACCGCGGTTTTAAACAACAATAAAATTGTTGGTGTTATAACAGATGGCGATATTAGGCGAATGCTGAACAACAATGTTGATTTTGCAAATCTTTTTGCAGAGAATATTATGAACCCACATCCCAAAACCATCACACCCGATGCGATGGCAACCGAAGCTTTTCAAATAATGAATAACAATAGCATTACCCAATTATTAGTCGAAAACCAAGGCAATTATATCGGTATTATACACTTGC
>PFPU01000147.1 GCA_002793215.1 Flavobacteriales bacterium CG_4_10_14_0_2_um_filter_35_18 | reverse complement strand
TGCAAAACTCCTTTGGAGGGGACAAGTTCACACCACCTTAATTGGCAATGAAAATCATCAAGCACAGTTAATTTTTTTAGTTGAATATCCCTCGGTTGATCACTTTTTTGCAATGGTTTCTAATCCTGATTATCAAAAAATTGCCACTGATAGAACACTTGCTTTAGAATTTGGCGGACTCATTGCTTGTAAAACTGTTCAATGATGGAGGCTGCTCAAAAACATTACCGTACTTGCAATTTATGCGAGGCCATGTGTGGCTTAGAAATCACACATCAGAACCAAAAGCTCATTTCAATTAAAGGTGATAAGGCCGCCGTTTTAAGTCGTGGACATATTTGCCCAAAAGCCACCGCCTTAGAAGATTTACACTTCGATAAAGACCGTTTAAAAACGCCTATTAAACGCACTAAATCGGGTTGGATTGCGCTTTCTTGGGAAGATGCTTTTGATGAAGTAGCACATAATTTGCGCGACATTCAAAAAAAATATGGTCAAGATTCCGTTGCAACATACCAGGGCAATCCGAGTGTTCACAATATTGGTACGATGCTTTTTTCGTCCGATTTTATTAAAAGTATCGCATCAACACAACGTTATTCGGCAACATCGGTTGACCAATTGCCGCATCATTTTGCTTCTTTAATGATGTTCGGACATTATTTAATGTTTCCAATTCCCGACATCGACCGCACCGATTTTATGCTTATTATGGGAGGAAATCCCGCCGTATCTAATGGCAGCATTATGACCGCTCCCGATTTTTCAAACCGCCTAAAAGCCATCCAAAAACGGGGCGGAAAAGTGGCCGTAGTTGACCCGAGGTTAACCGAAACTGCTCAAATTGCCGACGACTATTATGCCGTAAATCCGGGAAGTGATGCCTTGCTGCTTTTGGCGCTCATTCAAGTTATTTTTGATAAACACTTAGCGCAACCTAAACATTTAAAAACCATCTTAAAAGGCTATGAAAATTTGCAAATAATTACCAAACATTACACGCCTGAACGCATTAGTGAAGCCGTTGGCTTATCGGCTAAAGTCATAAGCGATTTGGCGTGCCAATTTGCGACTTCAAAAACAGCGGTTTGCTATGGACGTGTAGGACTTTCAATGCAAGCTTTTGGCGGACTTTGTCAGTGGCTCGTGAACTGTTTGAACTGCATTACGGGCAATCTCGACGCCATTGGAGGCGCTTTGTTTACTCTGCCTGCCATTGATGTGGTGGGAAGTGCCAAACAAACGGGCAAAACAGGTAGCTTTAACAAACGTCAAACGCGCGTTGATAAACTACCGGAATTTACAGGTGAATTTCCTGTTGTTGCCTTAGCAGATGAAATTCTTACACCCGGAAATGGCCAGGTTAAAGCATTGGTAAGCATTGCCGGAAATCCAGTTTTATCAACACCAAACGGAACAAAACTTGAACAAGCACTTGAAAGCTTGGAATTTATGGTAGCCATTGATATTTACCTGAACGAAACTACAAAACACGCTAATATTATTCTGCCACCCACAACCGGACTAGAAACTTCAATTTACGACTTGGTATTTCATCAATTTGCCATCAAAAATACAGTGGCTTATGCCCCCGCGCTTTTTGAAAAAGAACCTAATCAGCGACATGATTGGGAAATTTTTAAGGCCCTCACCGCGCGCTTGAGTGGTAAAGAAAATCCTTTAAATTTAGAGCAAACTCTTGATTATCTGTTACAATTTAGCTATTATAACGAACCAAAACTATCCGTAAAGGAATTGCTTAAACATCCCCACGGCATCGATTTTGGCAATTTAAAGCCTCAATTGCCTGACCGTTTGTTTACTTCTGACAAAAAAATTGATTTGACCCCTGATTTACTCGTTGCCGATTTAAAACGTTTAGATAAAATTTTGTCGGTTAAAGCCAATAAAACTTATCCGTTTTACCTCATCGGCAGGCGGCAATTGCGTTCAAACAATTCTTGGATGCACAACAGTGAACGCCTTTCTAAAGGTAAAAATCGCTGTACTTTATTAATCAATTCTGATGATGCAAAAATATTAAAATTGTTTAACGGCCAAAAGGCATGTGTAAGTTCCAATGTTGGAAGCCTAACTATTGAAATAGAAACCACTTCAAAGATAAAACGCGGTGTGGTGAGTATTCCGCACGGCTGGGGTCATCACCGCAAAGAAACAAAACTCAGTATAGCTCAAAAAAATGCGGGTGTTAGTCTTAATGATTTAACCGATACAAATCGAATAGATGCCTTGACCGGCAATGCCGATTTTAGTGGAACGCGTGTTAGAATAGAACCTATAAATTAATATCCCCGTTTAAAACTACTTATTAAAAACAAAGCTCATGATTTCAAAAAAAACACTAATTCTAAGCCTATTTTTACTGGTATTAACAGGCTCATTTGCACAATTCCAAAACACAAAAAATTTGCCATTCACTTGGAAAACCGATATTAAAAAACACAGTGTTCCTCTTTCAGAAATACAAATCGTTTTGCCAAAAGGTTCTTTTCCTAAAATAGATTTTCCAAAATACGTTGGAAAACAAGAGGCTCAAAACATGTTTTTTGGTAAAGAACCTGTCATTGCTGTAAGCATCAATGGCGAATCAAAAGCATTTCCACTCAATATGCTCACCATTCATGAAATGGTTAATGACGATTTAGGGGGCGTTCCTATTTTGGCAACCTATTGTCCTTTGTGTAATTCGGGGGTCGTTTTTAATAGAACTATCACTAATAAAAGCAAACAAGAAACTTTGGTATTTGAAGTTTCGGGAATGCTTCGCAACAGCGATATGGTAATGATGGACACCACAACCGAAAGTTTGTGGCAACAACTTACCGGCGATGGCATTGTTGGCAACTATTCAGGCGCACAACTCAAAGTTATTCCGTCGTTAATTGTTTCGGTTGATGAGTTTTTTATGCGCTATCCAATGGGTCAAATTTTATCCAAAAAAACAGCTATTGCCGATGCTGAAAAATTTTATGGAAATAACCCTTACGTTGACTATGACAGTAAAGATAAACCAATGTCAAGGTTTTTTGAAGCCTCAAAAGTCAGTACTAAATTACCGGCCATGGAGCGCCTAGTCGATGTTAAAAGTAAAGGAGAATACAAGGTCTATCCATTTAGTATCGCAGCCAAAAAAGGTGTCATAAACGATCACTTTAATGATGCTAAAGTGGTGATTTTTTACCAATCAGGCACGGTAAGTGTGATGGATAAATCTCTTATTAAAGACTCGAAAGATGTTGGAACAGTTACCGTATTTAGTCGCATATTAGAAGGTAAAGAATTGCATTTTAACAAGATTATCAATGGTTTTCAAGACGATTTAACCCATTCAAAATGGGATATTATGGGTTATTGTTTTGAAGGTAAGTTTAAAGGCAAACAACTCTCCATAGAGCCTCATGGCAATCATTTTGCCTTTGCTTGGTTAGCCTTTTATCCTGAAACAAAAATATTTGAAAATAAATAGTACATTGGCTCTATAATTTTAATCCTTGCTTTATGTCAATTTATTTAGCCGAGTTCATTGGAACTTTTCTCTTAATCTTATTTGGCGGTGGCGTGGTTGCTGGCGCTGTTTTAAAACATTCAAAATCCGAAAATGCCGGTTGGCTCACCATTTGTGCGGCTTGGGGTTTTGGGGTAGCTTTTGCCATTTATGCGGTGGGAAGTATCAGTGGCGCACACCTTAACCCAGCAGTTACATTAAGTTTGGCTTTTGTAGGCGAATTCCCTTGGGCAAAAGTGCCAGGTTATATTTTATCACAAATTTTCGGTGCTTTTACAGGAGGTATTATCGTATGGATTTTTTATATGCCCCTTTGGTCAAAAACAGAAGATCAAGGAGCCAAATTGGCAGTTTTTTGTACAGGACCAGCAATAAGAAGTTTGCTCAACAATTTCATTAACGAAATGTTGGCTACTGCCATTCTCATTTTTGCCTTGCTTTTTATTGGCACAAATAATTTTACAGAAGGATTAAATCCACTTGTTATTGGCGTACTTATAATAGCAATAGGTTTGTCATTAGGAGGTACAACAGGATTTGCTATTAATCCCGCGCGTGATTTTGGTCCACGATTAGCCCATTTTTTGATGCCTATAAAAGGAAAAGGAACCTCCGATTGGGGTTATGCTTTAATTCCGATTGCAGGACCAATTTTAGGTGGATTAATAGGCGCATCAGCCTACCAAATGCTCTATAAAAATGAGTTTTTAACAATGTATTGGATTGTTTTAAGTCTCGCACTAATCGTTTTGGGGACAGCCGTTTATAAGAATGTGAAATCATAAAATTATGTCGAAAACATACATCATCGCTTTAGACCAAGGAACCACCAGCTCAAGGTCGGTTTTGTTTGACATTCAGGGTCAAATTGTAGACATCGTTCAGCAGGAATTTGAGCAATGCTTTCCAAAATCAGGTTGGGTAGAACACCGCCCGAACGACATCTTAAATTCCCAACTAAAAACCCTCGAAACCTTGGTTTCTAGAAACAATTTAGAAGCAAAAAATATTGCCGCAATTGGCATTACCAATCAAAGAGAAACTACCATTGTTTGGGATAAAATTACAGGTATTCCCATTTATAACGCCATCGTTTGGCAAGATAAGCGCACAGCTGATATCTGCAAAAAATTAAAAGATAATGGCTTAGAACCATACGTCAAGGAGCATACAGGTTTGGTAATTGACGCTTATTTTTCGGCTACCAAGATAAAATGGCTGTTAGAACACGTTGCAGGCGCTAAGGCAAAAGCCCTAAAAGGCGACTTGTTATTTGGCACCGTAGATACATGGTTGCTTTGGAATCTCACTAAGGGAAAAGTTCATGCAACCGATTATTCTAATGCTTCGCGAACAATGCTTTTCAACATAAAATCCTTGGTTTGGGACGATACTTTATGCAAAGCACTTGACATTCCTAAAAATATGTTGCCCGAAGTAAAACCGTCGAGTGGAATTTTTGGCTACCATCAAATAAATGGCGTTGACATTCCCATTGCGGGCATTGCCGGCGACCAACAAGCCGCCCTTTTTGGACAAGCTTGCTTTAAAAAAGGTCAAGCCAAAAACACCTACGGAACTGGCTGCTTTATGCTGATGAATACCGGAAAAAAACTGCAATATTCAAAAAAAGGCTTGTTAACTACCATCGCTTGGGGTTTAGATGATAAAGTCTATTACGCCCTCGAAGGAAGCGTATTTATTGCCGGCGCTGCCATTCAGTGGTTACGCGATGGCTTAAAATTGATTGAAAAAGCGTCAGATTCAGAACATTTAGCCCAACAAGTAACCGACGAAACACCTGTTTATGTAGTTCCTGCATTTGTAGGTTTGGGGGCTCCTTATTGGGATATGTATGCACGTGGTGCTATTTTCGGCTTAAATCGAGATACCGGCAATACCCATATTATAAGAGCTACATTAGAATCGTTAGCCTATCAAACTAAAGATATTCTAAACGCCATGCAAGAAGATTCTGGTGTTAAACTTAAAGCATTAAAAGTAGATGGGGGCGCTTGCGCGAATAATTTTTTGATGCAATTTCAAGCAGATATTTTACAAACTCCAGTCGAACGCCCAGAAGTCATTGAATCTACCGCTTTAGGGGCTGCTTACCTTGCCGGAATTGGCGTGGGAATTTGGAAAAAAGAAGACATCTTAAAAAATAGAATCATCAATAAAGAATTTAAACCGTGTTTTGATAAAGATAAAATAGAACGCCTTTATAAAGGTTGGCAAAAAGCAGTTTCAAGAACTATGAATTGGGAGGCGTCTTAAAACACACCCCTAACCCCTCTCAAGAGGGGAATAGATTCGGACTAATTATTTAAATTTTGAAAGACTCATTAAAGCTATTTATTAAAAATCCGGCTATAAAAATCCCTTGCCAAA
>PFPU01000099.1 GCA_002793215.1 Flavobacteriales bacterium CG_4_10_14_0_2_um_filter_35_18 | reverse complement strand
TAAAATCATTTTGGCAATTAGTTGCACTTTGTTTATGGCTTTTTCAAGCTCAAAAATAGAGGCCCAAGAAAAACAAAATGCCAGAATATCTGTACAATATAATAAAATAGGTAACCAAAATTTATTAAAAATTTCGGCTAAATATAAGGAAGATAAAAAATTTGTACCAGCAAGTGATCTTAACTTAAAGGTTTATAAAACTGTAAGTGATGATAGTACCACACTTTTAGGAACCCTAAAATTAGCTAAAGATGGAAATGGCATTTTTGATGTTAGCAATGAAATTACTAAGGGTTTAGATACCATCAGTTTTAGTGTGGTTCATGAAGCATCTGATAAATTTGAAGAAGCTTCTAACGAAGTAGGTATAAAATTAGCCAATCTTAGTGCTGTTTTAAACCTAGATGACGAAACTACACCCACAATTATGGCCACCTTAACAGATGTCAATAATGTTCCGCTTGAAGGTGTTGAACTAAAAGTTAAATTACAACGTTCATTCGCACCACTTGCCATTGGTGAAGATTCTTATTTTACAGATGAAAGCGGCACGATTAATGTACCTATAACGGTAAAGATGCCAGGACTAGATGGAAAGTTGATTTATGAAGTGATTATAGATGAAAATGAAACCTATGGCTCCATTAAAACAATTATTGAAAGTAATCTTGGTACAAAAATTAAAGATTTATCCACTTTTGACCAACGCACTATGTGGGGTCCACCTAGAAAAGCGCCATTGGTTGCCTTAATTGTACCGAATTTACTTATCTTTGGTATCTGGTTAACTTTATTCTTTTTAATATTTAATCTATATAGAATTTCAAAACAAAAAAAATCGTAAATTATGAAAACCATTAAATTATTTTTATTACTTGGCGTAGTAGCCTTTGCATTTTATTCTTTTAAATCGTTTGTTCAAGAAAAAGAATGGGTCGTTCCGGCTAATTACAAAACCATGAAAAACCCTACAAGTGCTACTGATAAACAAAGCATGTCTATTGGTAAATCTTTATATTCAAAAAATTGCCAACCATGTCATGGCAAAGAGGGTTTAGGAGATGGCCCAAAAGCGGCAGAACAAAAAGGTGATTTAGGAGATTTTTCTTCTAAAGCAACTCAAAGTCAATCAGATGGCGCTTTATTTTTTAAAATAACTAAAGGTAGAAATGACATGCCTGCCTTTGAAAAGAAAATCCCAGATGCTGAAGATCGTTGGTTAATTGTTAACTATTTACGAACTTTAAAATAAAGATTTTTATAATTAAACTTATAAAACCCGAGTTTTTAAAACTCGGGTTTTTTTGTGCCCTAAAAAGATACAGCTCCTTTTTAACAATACACCAATATAAGGCATTCAATTAAGGCTAAGTAATTAAATAAAGCTTTTAAAAACCTTTAAAAAAGAGCTATTTAAAGGTATTATAAAAAAGCAAATCATGCTTTTTAAATACCCTTTTAAAGTAGCGAAGCTCTTAAATAGAATCCATTAAAGGATTAGCTACTAATTACGTTTAAGGAGCCTAAAAACCCATCTAAATTTCTACTTTTTAAAAGACACATTAGCCAAAGTGCCTATTTGGTTTTATAAAGCTAAATAAGGTCATTTAAAGTAATAATAATATAATTTGTTTGGGGTAGATTAACATTACTAAAAAGTGGCTCATTTTGTTTAAATTTCCTAAAAATAGTTTTTGATTTTTGGATAACAAACGAGTCTAAATACTCAAGATTTTATGGCTTAAAATGAAGCTCTCTAAGTATAGCGCAAACTAACTATAAATAGTAGAAATTATAACTTTAAAGGAGACTAGAACTCATCAATTTTTTTGTTCTAAGCATTATCTTTTTAAATAACGGGTCTTGTTTTTAAGACAAAAAAAAAGCAGCCAATTTAAATTGGCTGCTTTTGAGATTTAATTTAATCTATAATTAGAGTGCATTAGGATACTTAACATCATTCGAAAGGGCTTTATACAAATCTTTCATTTGCGAAATGCTTATATCAAAACCATTCATTGTTGGATTTGAACCAATAGCACCATAATGAACCTTGTGTTGCACTTCATTAGCTTTTTTCCTTGTAAATTGTCCTATTGTCATTCCTTCAATAATTAAAGTACTTCCATTTGCACCATGACAAACAGCACAATTATTTGCATAGTATGTGTCTCCATTTGCAGCATTTCCATCTTTACCAAGGTTAGAAATAGTCCAAGTTCCCGTTGGATAAGTTCCGGTTATTGTAGAGTCATACAAAAAATTAACATTAAACATACCTTCTTTCATAAATTTAACAAGATTCCAAATTTGAGCATCTGTTAAAAGTTCGTTTAAATTTGGCATTTTATCACCTTCAGTGCTGTTTGTAGCAGGGTTATAAGCTGATAAATCATAAGAAATGGCGCGTCTATTTGTAGTGCTTTTTAATGCATCAAATATTTGTTGTGGCGTTCTAGTTTGACCGAATTCATAAAGGTTAATTTCTGATATGTTTGGTCTTGTTGTTTTTGGACCTCTATTAATATAAGCACCTTGATTGCCTAAACCATCCCAACCGTGACATTGTTTGCAACGGAAAAAGTCTCCTTTTGCTGACATTGTTGCCAAATTAGGGTTTGCTTGATCAAAACCAGCTTCTGTGCTGTAAAATTTATCATACATAATTCCGCCTGTGGTAGCACTAGCCATAGGATAACCAGATATTTCGGCTAGTCCTGGGAATTTAGAAACATCAGCTAAAGCTTTATAAAGATCTTTCATTTGAGAAAGGCTGAGATTAAATCCATTCATTTTAGGATTTGAGCCCAAAGCACCATAGTTAACTTTGTGTTGTACTTCGTTTGCTTTCTTTCTTGTAAATTCACCTAGGGTCATATTTTCAATAATTAAAGTAGTACCAGTTGCACCGTGACAAGTGGCACAATTATTAGTATAGAAAGCAAATCCGTTAGCAGCATTTCCTGTTTTACCAAGGTTTGCAATAGACCAAGTGCCCGTTGGGTAAGCTCCAGTTGTAGTAGCTGTATACAATTCTGAAACATCAAACATACCTTCTTTCATAAATTTAACAAGATCCCAAAGTTGTGAATCGGTTAAAAGTACACTTAAATCTGGCATTTTATCACCTTCAGTGCTGTTTGTTGCTGGATTATAAGTAGATAAATCATAAGATATAGCGCGTCTATTCGTAGAACTTTTTAATGCATCAAAAAGTTCTTTTGGAGTTTTAGTTTGTGCTATTTGATAAAGATTAATTCCTGACACATTTGGTCTTGCTGTTTTTGGACCTCTATTGATATAAGCACCTTGATTACCTAAACCATCCCAACCGTGACATTGTTTGCAACGGAAAAAATCGCCTTTTGCACTCATAGTGGCTAAATTTGGATTAGTTTGATCAAAGCCAGCATCTGTACCGTAAAACTTGTCGTACATAACCCCTCCTTTTATTGAACTCGCTGCAGCGTAAGAGGCTTCTGTTGGATCGGTTAGCGTACTTGGGTCAACATCATGTGTGCAATTTTGAAATAAAAGACCTATTATCAAAATAGCAGTGGCATAAATTAATTTACTTGTTTTCATTTTAATTATTATTAGTTAATTTAAATATTAAATTTTTTAATTGCTACAAATTTACAATGTTATGGTTGTTGTAAATACTGATATTTATCAGTAAAAAAAATGATAGTTATCAGTATTGTATGTGTTAATTATCTGTCTATCTGATAAATATTTTTTTGAAACAATAATTAGCTTTTTATTAATAACATACGGTTGGTAAACTCGCTTGCACGCCATTTAAAATTTTTTTTGCAAAAAAAAGGGTGCTTCAAATCAAGAATCCGTTAAAAATGAATCATGAAATTGAAGATTATAATTTATTATCTTTGTAAATATGCAAAATACCTATTCTAAAGACGAAAAACTAAAACATAAAAAGTTAATTGAACCGCTTTTTAAGGAAGGTAAATCGGTTTCAAGCCCTCCATTGCGCTTGGTTTATTTGCAAATTAATCACCAAAGTGATAGTTTTTTACAGGTAGGCGTTTCGGTTGCTAAACGAAACTTTAAACTTGCGGTTGATAGAAATAAGCTAAAACGCAGAATGCGTGAGGCTTACCGTTTAAATAAGCAACTTATTTATCCACAACTAAATCAAAAATATATTTTAATGTTTATTTATATTGACAAAGAACTTAAACCCAGTAAAGTTATTCATTTAGCAATGGCTCAACTTTTACAAAAATTTGCAGAGCGTATTTTTTAAATAATAACCCAAAAACAACTGTGTTTATATTTAAAGTTTAAAAATATAGGTTTTCTTAGTTATCTTTGGATTAGAAAATCACATCAAAAATAATAATAAAATGAATAGTCTTAAAAAAGTAGCCATTTTAACGACTGTAATTGTTGGTATTAGCATTTCGCTTGCTTTTAAATCTGATTTTTTTGAAATTGCCAAGCAAATTGAAATTTACACCACGCTTTTTAAGGAGTTAAACATGTATTATATTGATGAAATTAATCCGGCTAAGCTTAATCAGGTCGCTATTAACAGCATGCTAAAAAGCCTTGATCCTTACACTAATTTTTATGATGAACAAGGCGTTGAAAATGCTAAAATTAATGCCGAAGGTCAATATGGAGGTAGCGGTTTAGAAGCCGAATTTAAAAATAATAAACTTATCGTTACCGACCTTATTCAAGATTCGCCAGCAGCCAAAAGTGCCATTTATATTGGCGATGAAATTAGTTCCATAAATGGGATTAAAATTGACCCGGAACAAAAAGAGGCTACCTTGTCGCAATTAAAAGGTTTGCCCGATGCTAAAATCACCCTTAAATTTATAAGGCAAAATAAAAGTTTTGAAAGGGAATTGAATTTTACCGCCATTATTCAAAATCCAGTGCCCTATTTTACACTTCTCGATAATAAATCGGGTTATATTGTGCTCACAAAATTTAATGAAAAGGCGTTTGACAAGGTTGAAGAAGCATTTTTAAAGTTAAAGGCTCAAGGCATGACCCAACTCATCTTAGATTTAAGAGGTAATCCCGGCGGTTTGTTAACCGAAGCCATTGATATTGTTAGTTTGTTTGTGCCTAAAGGAAGTTTGGTAGTAACCACAAAGGCAAAAGTTAAGGAATGGAGTGATACGTATCGCTCCATGAAAGAACCCTTAGACTTGGCAATGCCTCTTGTAGTTTTGGTAAACGGACATTCGGCTTCGGCATCCGAAATTGTAGCGGGTTCTTTACAGGATTTAGACCGCGCTGTTATTGTAGGCACGCGTTCTTATGGAAAGGGTTTGGTGCAACGCTTTCGTAAGTTGACTTATGGAACGCAATTTAAATTAACCATCTCAAAATATTATACCCCAAGTGGCCGCAATATTCAAGAACTTGATTATACAAATGGCGTGGGTGATAGTATTCCAAAATTTTCAGATCAAAAACGCCCGGAATTTAAAACCAAAAACGGACGAATTATTTATGGTGGTGGTGGCATAAACCCCGATATTAATGAGGGCGAATCTAAAATTACAAAAACTACTGAAGCCCTTTTAAAAACCGATGCCGTATTTAATTTTGCCAGCAACTATTTTTATAAACATCAAGCAATCGATTCGGCTTCAAATTTTAGTTTAAACCAGATTGAATTTCAAAATTTTTTGAATGCAGTTAAAGGGGATGCTAGCTTTGAATCACCCGTTCAAAAAAGCTTTAACATCAGTCAAAAAAAGGCAAAAGAGGCCAACTTAAACATTGAAAAGGCTACTGAAAAGTTAAATGAATTGATTTTACAGGAGCAAACCAATCAGCTACAGCTTAACAAAGATGAAATTACGCAAGCCCTCACCGAAGAAATTATTAGACGCTATTATCTTGAAAAAGGGATTTACCAATACAAAATTCAACACGATAAAACCATTAAAAGTGCGCAAAGCCTCTTAACGGATGCTCAACAATACCGCTCCATTTTAAATGGCAATAAATAGCAAGCATTATAAAGCCTTAGGTTATTAGGATTATAAAAAATATATTTGTAAAATTAAATACGTCAATTAGATGCCAAAACCAAATATTAGAGCACAAGAATCTACCAAATCAATAGAAAAGCTTTACATTACTATGCGCCACCTTTTTAACCGCGGTTTTTATAAACCGATGGGAATTTCGGGTGAGACTTTAAGGAGCGCTTTGCTTTCTTTAAAGCCTGAAATTTATGGGTCTATAGCCGAAACAAAGGTAGAATTAAACGGTTTGAATTATGTTATTGAACGTTTGCCGGAAGGGATTGAAGAATGTCAATTTATAAATTTAACCGCCGATGAGGGCTTAAAAAACTCCCATTTTAAAGCCATTATTCCACCAAAACGACGTCGAAATTGTTATCGGATTGACAAAAATCAAATGAATATTGAGGTTACCCGTGGACGCTCAGAAATCTATGATATTTTAACACATTTAACTTTTTTATTTATTGAAAGTCATAAAATAAAAGACCGTGTTTTAATAAACGAAGGCAACAGTACCATCAGAGAATGGAAACATTTAGAAGAGGTCGTTTTGTTTAACAAAAAATTAGACCAAGAAGACCGGGAGGTTTTGATCGCCCATTTGGCGAGCATCCTTGGACGTAATTATTATGAAGTGCTCAATGCTGATAAGCTTTTTTCAACTAAAAGCAAACCAAATCGCCTATTCGAAATTTTTTATTGGTTGGGAAAATTAGCGATAGATGAGGTTTTGAAAAATGAAAAACGCGTCATTACTTTTAGCTCCGAACTCCGAGAAAATATAGGTCACCATTTGTATGGTGAAATATGGGCAAATAACATTAAAAAAGTCCTATTTAAAAATAACTTATTAGACAAACCAATTCATATTATTAGTGCAAATATGCACAGCGTTATGAATTCGATTTACGCCCCTTTAGCCATTCCTAAAGAGCGTTTAGCAAATAAAGGAATGACTTTGTTTGAAAAGCTAAGCGATTCGGCAAACGAAGAATTGCAACAAAAAGTGATGGCTTATGCGCTTAAAAACGGACTTATTTATATTAAAGATGCATCCGGAACAAACATTAATGTTCAAATTATTGATGCCTCAAAAATAGATTTTTCACAATCAGAATACAAGATTAACCAATCAGAAATGCCAATTATTGTTGTGATGGATTACGCTTTTGGAGAACAGGCTTTTGAAACCATGGATGAGCTATTAAAACCCTATAAAAGTAATCGCGGAAAAGAACATCATTTAAATGTAATTTCGGTTTCTATTATGGGAAAAGCGGGCATTTTAGATGGCAAGAAAGGCGATATTATGATTCCGTCGGCACATATTTTTGAAGGCACAGCCGATAATTATCCTTTTGAAAACCAACTTTCAAAAAAAGATTTAGAGGGTTTTGGATTAAAAGTATATGATGGCGCAATGATTTCAGTTTTAGGAACTTCTTTACAAAATAAAGATATTTTAGAGTTTTTTCACAATTCAACTTGGAATGTTATTGGATTAGAAATGGAGGGCGCACATTATCATAAAGCCATTCAAAGCGCCTCAAAAATTAGAGGAAACATCTCGGCCAACGTTAAAGTGTGCTATGCTTATTACGCTTCCGATAATCCATTAGAAACAGGTAGCACCCTTGCTAGCGGTGGGTTAGGAACCACAGGCGTTAAACCAACTTATGCCATTACTCAAAAAATACTAGAAAAAATATTTAATTACTAAGTTTATGAATGCAAACGATCATCAACAAAAACCTAAAGATGAAGAAGTTGACTTAGGGGGTCTTTTTATGCTAATTGGCAACGGTTTTAAAAAACTGTTCAATTTTATTGGCGGATTATTCGTCTCATTATTTAACTTTTTAATTATTGTTTTACTGTTTATAAGACACCATTTTATCGTGCTTATTTTAAGCTTAATCATTGGTGGGGTACTTGGTTTTTATAGTGAAGACGGTAAAAAATCGTATGCCGCAACCATGGTTATAAAACCAAATTTAAACAGTGCACGTCAATTGTATAATAATGTGGCTTATTTTAATGATTTAGCAGCGCAAAAAGAGTTCTCAACCCTGTCAGTTATCTTTAACCTTAGCAATGAAGAAGCAAAATCGCTCGCTACATTCACAATTGAACCGATAATTAGTTACAGCTTAAATGTTGAAGCTTACAATGATTTTGTTAGGTATTCTGACACCACAACCGTTAAACAGGTTGAATTCAAAGATTTTGTTAAAAACCAAATAAAATACGATTATAAGTTTCACGAAATAAAAGTTGAAGCCAATAATAACAAGGTGTTTTCAAAACTTAAGGCAGGTTTAATAGCCTCATTTTATAACAATGACTATCTGGTTTCATTAAAAAATGCGAAAGCTTTAAATATTGAAACGGATGAAAAACGCACCAATAAAAATTTAGAACAAGCCGATTCATTGCGTCAAGTTTATAATAAAGTCCTACTTTTAGAAGCCAATAAACCCTTTAGCGGTACTAATATTGATATGGCTCAAGGAAAAGATAAGCGGAATAAGGAACTAGAATTATTTAACACACAAGACCTATATAGAGATAAATTAATAGCCATAAATAATGATAAAGCCGAAAACCAAAACATTATTAATGTAGTTTCTGATTTCAATAAGCTTGGCACAAAAACAAATGTAATTTATCGCAAACCAGGCACTTATGCATTTATGTTGTTTGGATTGACTTTTTTAGGATTGCTGTTGGTTGAATTGAATAAATATCTTAAAACCTATAAAAAGCCCTAGCAAAATGACTAAAAAAGTAGCATTAATTATGGGAGTTACCAAACAAATATATGATTAAAAATAAGATACTCAAGTCTAATATTTTTTATAGTATGGTTTGGAGGGGCATCAATACACTTTTTATGTATTTAACGGTTCCTTTTCTATTAAACTATTTGGGAAATCAATATTATGGAGTATGGGTTACTATATATGGTTTATTAATTACCGCCTACTTTATGGATATTGGAATTACATTGGGATTAAAAAATAAACTCGCTGTGGCGCTATCTAATAAAAATTATATTTTAGCCAAAACCCTGATTTCAACCGCCTATATTAGCATCAGTATTATCAGTTTATTCTTGATAATCGTTGGATTTTTATTTGTGTACAGTTTTAAAATGAATCAAATTTTTAACATTAATATTGCTGAACACAGTATGAAATTAATTGTTCTTGTAAATATAGTTTTAGTAGTTTTTAGTGTTACCCTAAATATTTATAAGAGTATTTATTTGGCATTTCAAAAAGCTTCTAAAATTGAATTTGCTATGGCTACTTATCAGGGATTTGTGTTTTTACAAATCGTTCTACTCCCCCTGTTTATTGAAAATTCACTATTAATGGTGAGTTTGATTTATGGAATTACAAATCTTTTGATTGGATTTGTTTTTACAGTTATATTTTTTAATTCCAATAAATCAATTAGACCTTCATTTAATTCATTTAAAATAAATCAAGTAAAAGAACTAATGGGATTAAGTTTAAATTTTTTTGTAATACAATTGTCATTAATTGTAATTCTAACTACTGATAATTTAATCATCACAAATTTAATAAATCCAGAATCTACTACTGTATATAGTATTGTTTATAAAGTATTTCAACCTTTTTTGATTGCTAGCACTTTAATATTTACTCCCCTATGGACTTTGTTTACCGATGCTTATAATAACAAAGACTTTGAATGGATAAAAAAAACTTTACGCCGTTTAAATTTATTGTTTATGGCCCTCATATTAGGGGTGATTTTAGTTAGTTTTAATTTTAACAGGATAATTAACTTTTGGATTCATAAAGAATTAAATTACTCAAACTCATTAATTTTATTTATGGCTATTTTTGTGTTAATTAGGATTTATGGTGATATTTATATGACTTTTTTAAATGGCATCAGTCAAATTAAACTACAAATGTGGTTGTATGTTTTTGGGGCGATAATTAATATTCCACTTTCCATAATTTTTATCAAATATTATCATTTAGGGAGTAGTGGGGTTATTTTAGCGACCTGCATCAGTTTATTTGGATTGGCAATTGCAATGCCCATTCAATCATTAAAAATATTAAAATCAACAGATGTTTTTAAAAAGTCTAATGTTGTTACATAATGAACCTAGATTAATATCAAAAAAAGAATTTTTAAAACCTTAGGTTATTTGTTATTTATAACAACTGTTAACTCGGATATCTATCAATAAATACCATCTAATGATGCCTTTTATTACAATTATAACAGCGACCTACAACAGTGAAAAAACATTAGAACAAACCTTAAAATCTGTTTTGAATCAAACCTATATAAATTTTGAATACATTATAGTTGACGGCGCTTCTACTGACGGCACTTTATCCATTTTAAGTAAATATAAAACACTTTTTGAAAATAAAAATATAGCTTATAGATGGTTTAGCGAACCTGATAGAGGTATTTATAATGCATGGAACAAAGGATTAAAATTAGCTAATGGTCGTTGGATTGCATTTTTAGGCTCAGACGATTGTTATTTGACCGGAGCATTAAGTTTTTACAGCAACAAAATTTTAGAACTAAAACTTGAAAATTATGATTTAATTTATTCTCGAGTTAAATTGATGAATAATTTTAAAGTACTTAAAATTATTGATGGTGTTTGGACTTGGAACATTTTTAAAAGATATATGAACATCGCTCACGTAGGGGCATTGCACAATAAAAAATATTTTGAGAAATATGGATTTTTTGATGAGTCCTATAAAATTGCAGGAGATTATGAATTACTATTAAGAGCCAAGCACAATCTTAAAACATATAAATTAGATTTAATTACAGCAATTATGGGTAATGCAGGGGTAAGTAATAATAATATAAACAAAGCTTTTAGAGAAACCTTTAAAGCTAAAAGACTTACCGGAAAAATTCCTTTAGGATACTGTTACATAGATTATGTTATTGCATTTTTAAAGTTTTCATTTAAAAAAGTGGCCAATGAAATTATTAGATAAGTACCTTATTTACAGTTCCATTTTTGCATTATTTACGGAAGATTTTAACTTTCACTACCTCATTGATTGGAAATTATTTTACTTAATTATGGTAATTAATTTTGTTATACTCCTCTCAAAAAAACAACTATTTATTAATAAAAATCTTGTTGTTATTATCCTTGTTTTATTAGCTCATGGTTTACTATTTTTTATAATTTTCAAAAACCCTATTGGGTCATTATTGGCTCAAATATTAGGAATAAGTCTTTCAAGTATCTTTTATTATAGTTTTATAAAATCTTATGGAGCCAATTTGGTATTTCATTTTTATCTTAAAGTTGCTTTTTGGCTCGCTGTTTTGGCTATTCCAATGTTTATTTTAAACATCAACACCTTTGATGATTACCGTTTAAATGGTGTTTTATCAGAGCCGGCACATTACGCCGCCATAATGCTTCCTGCTGTATATGTTCTTTTAAGAGACAAACAATACTTCAAGTTTACAGTAGTTTTTTTAACCATTATATTGTCAAAATCAACTGTGGGATATTTTGGTTTGTTACTGATACTTATATTACCCTTAATCAAAGTAAAATATTTTTTAAAATATGCCATTATAACGCTAGTTATTTTGTTTATAAGCGGTTTATATATAAGTTCTAACTGGAATAATACCTTGTTTAAAAAAGGAGAAAACGATGTGATGTTGCGAATTAAACAGACTAAAATGGAATTATTTGCTATAATTGATGGCAAGTTTAAGAATAATACAAATTTGAGTTCTTACGCCTTTTTAAGCAATTCTTTTATTACTTTTCAAAGCTTTATTCCTCATCCTTTTGGTACAGGTTTAGGCTCTTATAAACATCAATATGACCGATATTATCCTTTGATGAGCCCTCCTGATTATTTAATAACACTTAAATTTTCAAAGATTAACAAACAAGATGCAAATTCATTATTTTTAAGAATGCTCGTTGATTTAGGTATATTTACATTTATATTTATTGGATATTTTATTTATATTACCATTAAAATTTTTAAACATGATAAAAGCATCATACAACAAGGCATATTTTTTTATCTTATAATCAAACTAATAAGAGAGGGACATTATTTCCCTCCTGAATTATATTTTTTTTTAATAATATTTATCAAATATTCTTATGAAGATACTTCACATTCTAGAAGATTACTCGCTAAATAGTGGAGGGCTGAGAACCGTTGTTGAGCAATTAAACAGAAAGCTTATAGAATCAGGGGTTGATTCATATATTATTTCAACTGAAAAAGAACCAAATGACGCTATTTTTAGCGTTCAAAGCAGCTATAAACCTTGGCGCTATTCTAATTTATTAAAAAGTAAATTAATAAAACTTATAAATGAAAACAAAATAACAATATTTCATATTCATGGTGTTTGGATGTATCCTCAATTCATTGCCGCTAAAGTGGCTTTAAAATACAAAATCCCCTTCATTATTTCACCTCATGGCATGTATGAACCTTGGCTTTGGCTAAACGGAACCCTTAAAAAAAAATTCTATTTTAAATTTTTAGCAGAACCCATTTTCTCAAAATCAAAAGCAATTCACGCTATAACAAATGAAGAAAATCAAAATATAAAACGGTTATTCCCAAAAATCAATGTTATAGAAATTCCAAATTTAATTGACTATAACGCTTTTTCAATAATTAAAACAAACAGCGTTTGTGCTGAAAAATACATCCTCTTTATGGGGAGAATAGATAAAAAAAAAGGAATAGACGTTTTAATTAAAGCATTTGCCAAACTCAAAATTAACAACTTGAAATTAATAATTGCCGGTGCATTAACCAGCTATAAAATAGAACTCGATAATTTAATTTCAAGCGTTAATTGTACCGATGATGTTATATTTGCAGGAAGGGTAACTGGAAACGAAAAGGTTGAATTATACAAAAATGCCTTGGTTTTTGTCGCGCCCTCCCACTCCGAAGTGATTGGTATGGTTAATCTAGAAGCGGCTGTTTTAAAAGTACCGGTCATTACAACTTATCAAACAGGCCTTAAAAAAGAATGGAATGCTAATGGAGGAATTTTAATTAATCCTAATGAAGATGAATTATATCTGGCGCTTTCTGAGGTCTTGAGTTGGAATCATGCTAAAAGAATTGAAATGGGTGCTAAACTAAGCCGCTTTGTCTTTGAAAATTACTCAACAGAAAAACAGTTTAAAAAATGGGTCGAATTGTATAAAAATTTGAGTCTTTAATTTAAAAGAATTTGAAATGTTGACAGTCTTTATAAAAAAATTCTCAATTATAATGTTCTTCGCGTTAGCGGCTTTTCCATTAATGACTCCAACAATTAACTCAATTGTCATTATCACTACCTGTTTACTGGTAATTTATAACCTAATAACGACTTGCAAACCAATAAAATTCAATAAAAATTTAATTTTATTAACGTTAGTTTTTTGGATGTTTTTTATTTATCAATTTATAGCTAATGAGTTTAGTTTTAAAATAATTTTACTAAACCTTCCCTTTTTGGTATTTCCCCTTATTTTTTATTTTAGACCTGAATATATTGAAAAAAAAATTAAAGATCAGTCTTTGACCGTTTTTCAAATAAGTGTTGTTATTGCGAGTCTTTACTTCTTAAGTGTATTTTTAATAAGCAATCAAACTAAAAGTTTATTTTTGGTTAATAATTATAACATCCCCTTTTTTAGAGACTTTGTTTTTAATAAGGCTTCTTTAAAGATACATCCAACTTATATCGCATCATTTCTGTTAATTAGCTATACAATTTCGTTATTCAAATTTTTTAAAAACACATTATCAAATAATTATATAAAAACTTTACACATTTTTAATATGCTATTTTTGTGTTTTATGATTGTTTTATTCAATTCAAAAATTGTGTTCTTAGTTTTGCTAATTTCAAACGGAGTTTTTTTATTTTTTTATTTTAAGCGCTTTCTAAAATGCTGTCGAAAAAACCCTTTAAAATCAATAACTTTCACAATAATAACAATTGTAATTTTCGGTATTTTTAGCTCCGAAAATTTAATAATAAAACGTTTCATTGAGTTAAAAACTGAATTATCTAGCCCCATAAAAGGGGATTATTATAATTCTACAAATATTAGAGTTGCCATTTTAAAATGCAATCTAAGCCTTTTAAAAAACGTTCCTGTTTTGGGCTATGGCAATGCGTTGCAAAATAAATTAAATGGATGTTTCAAGGCCAATTACAATAGTGACTTTTATATTAAATCAACTTACAATACGCACAATTATTATATAAATTTAATCCTCTATGGTGGATGGTTATTTCTTTTTATTTTTTTGATTTATATTTTTACCCTATTTTTTTCGATTAAACACACTACTTTAGCTATTTTTATAATCTTACAGATTTTAGTTATAAATCTAACCGAAAATTATTTATCGAGGCATTATGGAATTATTACTTTTAATTATTTTTTAGCCCTCTTTGCATTTATAAATCATAAAGACAGTGCCTTATCCTAAACCGAAAAATTAAAAACTGATGAAAAAAAGAATCTTAATTACGGGCGGTTCGGGTTTTATTGGAACAAATCTAATAGAATTTTACAAAAACAATTTTGAGATATTATCAATTGATATTAAACCTCCTAAAATCCCTTCTCATAAGGTGTTTTGGAAACAAATTGACCTTCTTGATGAGGTTGCTATTCTAAATGCATTTACTGATTTTAAACCTAATTACATCTTTCATTTTGGCGCAAAAACAGATTTAGACGGCGCTAATTTATCAGATTATGATTCAAATATAACAGGTGTGCAAAATGTTATAAACGCGATTAAAAAAATTGACGCTATTGAAAAAGCTATTTTTGCTTCGAGTAGATTGGTTTGTGAAATTGGCTATAAACCCAAAGATGAGTTTGATTATAAGCCTTCTACACATTATGGCGAAAGCAAAGTCATTGGGGAAAAGCTCGTTAGAGATTCCCTCTCTCTAACTAATAATTGGATTATTGTGAGACCAACATCTTTATGGGGTCCTTGGTTTGAAATACCGTATAGAAATTTTTTTGATACAATTTTTAAAAACCTCTATCGGCATCCAAAAGGGATAAAAATTTATAAAAAATTTGGCTACATTGAAAACTGCGTTTATATTTTAGATAAATTGAGAACCGATCAAACGCTCAATAAAAAAACAGTCTATCTGTCCGATTTTGAAACAATTGAACTAAATAATTGGTCTAATTTAATTTCTCAAAACTTTCATCAAAAAAATGTAAAAACAATTCCTGTTTCAATTTTAAAATTGGTTTCTTTATTAGGAGATTTATTAAAAGAGGCAGGTGTTAAAAACCCACTCCTTTCATCTTTTAGATTAAATAATCTTTTAACAAATATGGATTATGATACTTCTTTAGTTGAAACCCTCGTTGGTAAATTGCCTTATAATTTAGAGGTAGCCACAAAAATAACTTGCGACTGGTATAAAAAAAATAACGAATGTATCAAGATTTAAAGAATTTTAAAACACCTGTAAACTTTAGAGGAAAATCAAAATTATTTGTACAAATTTGGTGGATTGTCGAAGGTACACTATTCGCTATGTCGCCACAATTTTTATATGGCTGGAGAAGATTTTTGTTGAGAGTGTTTGGGGCGCATATTGGAAAAGGTGTTTTTATAAGATCAACAGTAAAATGCACCTATCCATGGAAAGTCTCTATTGGAGATTATTCTTGGATTGGTGAAAATTGTATTCTTTATAGTCTAGGCAATATATCAATTGGCAATAATGTTGCTGTTGCTCATAATGTGCACTTTAACACAGGTTTTCATGATTATACCAAAACCAGCTTTGATATTGGAGCTAAAAGTATTTTAATTGAAGATGAATGTTGGCTAGCCTCCGATGTTTATATCGCTCCGGGCGTAACCGTAGGCAGAGGCGCAATTGTTGGCGCTCGCAGTAGTGTTTTTAATAATTTAGAAGCAGGTAATATTTATGTTGGTTCTCCTGCTAAATTTTTGAAAAAAAGGGAACCCTCTAATTTGTAACACCAATAGCCTATTTCAACCTGTTGTTAATTGAAAAAAACAATCACTCTTATCGGCGTTAATTTTTATCCTGAAGATACTGCTATCGGTCTTTACTCAACCCAAATGCTTACTTTTTTGGCTGAAAAAGGATATAAAATTAATGTTATAACTGGTTTTCCATATTATCCACAATGGAAAGTTTTAGACAGCTATAAAAACAAACCTATTTTTTACAAAGAAATAATAAATAACATCACTCTTTATAGATACAAACAATACGTGCCAAAAAATCCAACGTTTTTAAAACGAATAATTCATTTAATAGACTTTTCTTTTGGGGCATTTATTAACAGTTTCAAAATTAAACATACCGACTTAGTTATTGCGGTTGTCCCTTTTACTTCAACCGTATTATTAGGCTGGCTTTTAAAAAAACGTCTAAAAGCAAAATTATGGACACACATTCAGGATTTTGAATTTGATGCCGCCCTTCAAACAGGTGTGTCAAATAACAAAAATCGATGGTTAACTAAGGGCTTACACAAAATTGAATCCTATTTGTTAAACCGCTCCAATTTAGTCAGCACCATTAGTCTTTCAATGCTTAACAAACTCAAAACAAAAACAAAGAGCAATACTTATTATTTCCCAAATTGGGTGAGTCAAGATCACTTTAATTCTATCTCTAATAAAAGCCATCCCTATTTTAAAAGTAATAAATTTAAAATTTTATACTCTGGAAACATTGGCGATAAACAAAATTGGTTGTTTTTTATCGACTTTTTAAATAAAATGGCCAATATTAATAATATAGAAGTCTGTATTGTAGGCCAAGGGGCTAAAAAAGCTTGGTTGTCAACAAAATTGAAAAATTTTGATTTTGTTTCTTTTTACGATCCAATTCCTTTGGGTCAACTTAATGACTTGCTTTGTAGCGCCGATTTACACATCTTGTTTCAAAAAGATGATGTTTTAGACACCGTAATGCCGTCAAAAATTTTAGGGATGATGGCAAGTGGAAAGCCCTCATTAATAACAGGTAACAGCCAATCTGAGGTCTCAAAAATTATAAACCGGTCTAAAGGTGGTATTTATTTACAAAACAACTTAGCTGAGGTAGTAAACTCATTTATACTGCTTCAATCAAATAACAACTATTGTAAACTTCTAGGAAAAAATGCTCGTGATTATATTTTAAAAAACTATAACCCCAATATCATTTTACCAAATTTTGAATTAACTTTAAAAAACTTATTAAAAAAACCTATTTTGTTAAGCTAATCAAAATAATTACCTTTATTTTTGACTTCAACAATTTTAGCCTTTAAATGAAGCCATCGCCAGGAAGATATTCAAAATACCTAAGATTAATTAATATTAGTATCCATATACTTATTATAAATTTAAGTATTTTGTATTTTGATAAATCTATCATTGAAAACACTTTACACATTCTTTACGTTAATTTTAGCTGGTTAATTATTGCTTACATTACCAATTTTTATCAAACTTATCGGTTTACCGATTTTACCAAACTTATGGCTAGGCTGGTTGTGCAATTTAGCGTTTTTAGCCTAGCAAATTTCTCCTACTACGCCCTAACCCAGCAGCAACTCAACATTAATACCCATTCAAAAATTGCAGCAACCGTGTTTTTGGGCTTATTAGCAAGCCTTATATTCTTTTATTTTTCACTAAAAATCTATCGAAGACACGGTGGAAATTTTAGAAGAGTTGTGATTATTGGCAATAGTAAAAACGATAAAAAATTGAAAGAATTTTTTATAAGCCGCTCAGAATTTGGCTACCAATTTTTGGGCTTTTTTAGCGATAAAACCCTTAAAAACAAATACTATATCGGAACCGTAGAGCAGGCATTCAGTTTTATTTCAAACAACTTGGTTGACGAAATTTATTGCTCGCTCGAAGAGCTGACTAAAGATCAGCTTCGAAAATTTATTAATTTCTCTGAAGAGCATTATAAAACGCTAAAATTCACCCCTAAATCCGATAACTTTTTTATCAACGAAGCGCAAGTTGAGTATTATGACTACATTCCCATTGTTACACTGCGAAAAAATCCACTAGCAAAACCTTTAGAAAGCTTGGTTAAACGAATGTTCGACCTCCTTTTTTCAACCCTAATCATTCTCGCTGTTTTATCATGGCTCACCCCTTTACTCTGGATTCTAATTAAAATAGAATCAAAAGGACCTTTATTTTTTAAACAAGTTAGAGAAGGTTTAAACGGCCATCAATTTTACTGTTATAAGTTTAGATCAATGCATCAAAATGACTTTGAAGCGTTAAAACAAACCGAAAAAAATGATAGCCGCATTACCAAAATTGGAAAATTTATCCGAAAAACAAGCATCGACGAATTGCCGCAATTCATCAATGTTTTTCTAGGACAAATGAGTGTGGTGGGTCCTAGGCCACACATGCTTTCGCAAGGCGAAAAATTTAAATCTGTTGTCAATAAATATGCCGTGCGTTATTTTGTTAAACCCGGCATTACGGGTCTCGCTCAAATAAAGGGTTTTAGAGGTGAAATTGAAACCATTTCAGACATTCAAAATCGTGTAAAATTTGATTTGTTTTACATTGAAAACTGGTCCTTTTTTCTAGACATAAAAATCATTTTCCAAACCATTTTTAATGCCCTTAAAGGGGAAAAAAACGCCTATTAATTTATGAACATTCTCATACTTGGCTCTGGAGGTCGCGAACATACTTTAGCTTATAAACTCAAGCAAAGCAAGCTATTAACAAAACTTTTTATTGCTCCCGGAAATGCCGGCACACAACAAATAGGAACAAATTTAGCGCTAAACCCAACCAATTTTGAGGCAGTTAAACAAGCCGTTTTAAAATACAAAATTGCCTTGGTTGTTGTCGGTCCCGAAGATCCATTGGTTAAAGGCATTCACGATTTCTTTTTAGCCGATAGTGCCTTGAAAAAGGTCAAAGTTATCGGCCCTCAAAAAATGGCAGCTCAACTTGAAGGCAGCAAAGAATTTGCTAAAGAATTTATGATGCGCCATCACATTCCTACAGCAAAATACCAAAGTTTTACCTTAAAAACCTTAGCGGATGGGTTCCGTTTTTTAGAGGGTTTAAATCCGCCTTTTGTGCTAAAAGCCGATGGCCTTGCCGCCGGAAAAGGCGTGGTAATTTTAAACGATTTAAAACAAGCTAAAGCCGAATTATCAGCCATGCTTGCCGATAAAAAATTCGGCGATGCCAGCTCTAAAGTCGTAATTGAAGAATTTTTAGACGGTATTGAAATGAGCTGCTTTGTGTTAACCGATGGCAAAAACTATCTAAACTTGCCCAATGCCAAAGATTATAAACGCATTGGCGAAGGCGATAAAGGATTGAATACAGGCGGTATGGGTGCAGTTTCTCCCGTTCCTTTTGCCGACGAAAGCTTTCTTGACAAAATTGAAGAACGCATCATTAAACCAACAATAAACGGACTTAAACAAGATGCCATTCCTTATGTAGGTTTTATTTTTATCGGATTAATAAAAGTAAACAATGAGCCTTTTGTGATTGAATATAACGTGCGCTTAGGCGACCCTGAAACGGAAGTCATTTTGCCGCGAATTAATGCTGATTTGGTGGCGCTCTTTCAGGCTACTGCCAACCAACAGCTGGCTACTTTTGATTTGCAAATCGATAAACAATCGGCTGCCACAGTGATGTTGGTTGCTGGTGGCTATCCCGAAACCTATAAAAAAGGAGATGTGATTGCCGGTTTAGAACATCAATCTGATTCGCTGGTTTTTCACGCGGGCACTTCCACAAATAACCATCAAATTGTCACCAATGGCGGTCGTGTTTTAGCGGTAACTTCCTTTGGAACCGATTTTAAAGAAGCGCTTAAAAAATCATACCGTCATATTGAGCACATTCATTTCGAAAAAATGAACTATCGCAAAGATATTGGCGGCGATTTATAAACTATTTGCACCGCATTTTTACGAGAATAGGCCATGACTAAAAAAATTCTTGTTGCGCCCCTCAATTGGGGATTAGGTCATGCCACGCGCTGCATTCCCATTATCAACAGCTTGTTAGAACACAACTTTGAACCACTCATCGCCTCCGATGGCGAAGCTTTGCTATTGTTGCAAAAAACTTTTCCAAATCTAAAAAGCTTTGAATTGCCCAGTTATCCAATTGATTATCCAAAAAATGGAGGCTTTTTAATTGGGCACTTATTGCTAAATTACAAAAAGTTTAAAGCGACTTACAAGGCAGAGCAACTGGCAATTGACCGCTTAGTAAAGCAAGAGCACCTTTACGGAATTATCTCCGACAATCGTTTTGGATGTTTCCACAAAAAGGTAAAAACGGTATATATAACGCATCAGGTAAGGGTTTTAGCGGGCATTCTCACCTATTTTACTTCTAAAATTCATCAAAATATCATCAAAAAATACGATGCCTGCTGGGTACCCGATGATGAAAAGAATACATATGCCGGTAAATTGTCAAAATCCACTTCCGTCAAGGTAAAATATATTGGAATACTCAGCCGATTTATCACCCAGCAGTCGGCCGTGAATTACGATTACCTGCTCTTGTTGTCGGGACCCGAACCGCAAAGAAGCCAGCTTGAAAAAATCCTGTTAAAGGCCTTTAAAAATACCGATAAAAGGGTTTTGTTGGTTCAGGGAAAAGTGGATGCCGTTCAAAAAGAATTTGATAAAGATGGCCTTAAAATCGTCAATTTTATGCTGCAAGTAGCCTTGCAAAAAACCATCGCGCAAAGCGCCATAGTTATTGCGCGCTCGGGTTATTCAACGGTAATGGACTTAGCGGTGATGCACAAAAAAGCCTTTTTTATTCCCACACCCGGACAAACGGAGCAAGTTTATTTGGCAAACTTTTTAGCCCAAAATAAAATAGCCCCTTTTGCCAAACAAACGCAATTTAAAATGGAAGATTTAAAAAAAGTTGAGTATTTTAACGGATTTATAGAGGCTATTCCTCAAAAAGACCGCCTGGCAAAAGCCTTGAAATTTTTTAAATAAATCGGTAAAAAGCACACAAACCCTGTTGCCAAAACTTGTCTAAAACGCATTTAACTGATTTGGGATGAATAGAAAACCTAAAGCACTTTTTCGAGGGTAAACGAGAAGGTGGAACCTTTGCCGATAGTGCTTTTTACAAAAACTTGTTGTTTATGCGATTCGATAATATGCTTGACAATGGCTAAGCCCAAACCCGATCCGCCTTCTTTTCTAGAGCGACTTTGCTCAACGCGATAAAAACGTTCAAAAAGACGGGGTAAATGTTCTTTGCTAATACCTTCGCCGTTATCTTTAACATTAACAACCACTTGATTTTTAGAAAAATCGGCTATTGAAACCGTTGTTAAACCACCGTTTTTGCCATATTTTAAAGAGTTTATAATTAAATTTAAAAGCACTTGTTCTAGGCGCTCTTTATCGGCTTTTACCAAAATTGGGGTGTCATAATTTTTATCGAAAGTGAGGCTTACCTTGTGTTTTTTGGCTTTAATTTCTAACAATTCGAAGCTGTTTTTAATTAAACTTACCAAGTCAATGGGGTCCATTTTTAGACTTAAATTTCCGGTTTCGAGCTTGGTAATCATATCTAAATCTTTAATGATATAAATTAATCGCTCCACACCTTTATCGGCACGTTTTAAATATTTTGTACGCAATTCTTTGTTTTTAACGGCGCCTTCTAAGAGCGTTAAAATATAGCCCTGAATGGTAAACAGTGGTGTTTTAAGTTCGTGCGAAATATTGCCTAAAAACTCCCTTCGGTAGGTTTCGCGCATTTGTAGCGTTTCAATTTCTAGGCGTTTTCCTTCGGCAAATTCATTTACCTTTTTAGAAAGCGCATCCATATCAGAGCTAATAGGCTTTTTAGCGAGGTCGCTAACATCTAACAAAGAAACATCATCATAAATTTTTTGTACTTTTTTATAAATGAACTGCTGAACGCGATTTTGGATTATCACCAAAGAAATTAGTAAAAAAACCACAAAGAATATCAAAAATTGCCAAACCGATTCATCTATACTAAAATAACTATTTAATATAAATTGAAGTAATGCAACCGTTAAACTCAATATTAATGCCAAAATGATGGCAAATTTATAGGTGGATTTAATCACGCTCATCGCTTAAAACAAATTTATAACCAACCCCTTTAATGGTTTTAAAATAGTGGTCGCCAATTTTTTCGCGCAATTTGCGAATGTGAACATCAATAGTGCGGTCGCCAACAACCACATCGTTACCCCAAACACGCTCTAAAATAAACTCCCGTTTAAAAACCGTTCCCGGATTTGAGGTGAGCAACACAAACAATTCAAATTCCTTTTTAGGTAAACTAATTTGAATGTTATTTTTTAAAATATAATAGTCGTCTTTAAAAATTTGAATATTGCCAATTTGAATAAACCGCGGGGCTTCATTTTTGTTGAGTCTTCGCAAAAGCGCTTTGACTTTACTCACCAATACCTTAGGTTTTACGGGCTTTGTAATGTAATCATCCGCACCGGCTTCAAAGCCTGCCATTTGTGAATAATCTTCGCCACGCGCCGTAAAAAAGACAATTAAAACATCTTCTAAACCCTTTATGGCGCGCAGTTTTTCACAGGCTTCAATGCCGTCCATTTCGGGCATCATCACGTCGAGTAAAATAAGTTGTGGCAAATGCTTTTTAGCCGATTTTAAAGCGTCTAAACCATTTTTGGCGGTTTTTACTTGATAGCCTTCGTTCTTTAAATTGTAGCCTACAATTTCTAACACATCCGGCTCATCGTCAACCAAAAGAATTTTGATTTCACCTTTTTTCATGGGTTTTTTCTATTTTAGGTCAAAATTAAACATAAAAAAGGACTTCATATTTAGCTTATTAAAAATTGATAATTTGTTAACATTCACATTTGCAAACCATCACATTATATTAAGTTAATGTTAAAGATTAAAAAAAATATCAAAAACCCCGGCAATTTAAAAAAAATAAGTGTAATTTTATCAAACCAAAAAATATTTAAAACTTTATCGATATGAAAAAAATCTACTTTTTACTCTTTACTTTAATTACAACCTTGTCTTTTGGACAATCGGTTGTTATAACAGGTTATGTTGATTCTCCTTGTCCGAGTCAATTTGGACGGACTGTAGAAATCTATATAGATGGCACTGTTGATTTAACGGGGTGGTCTCTTGTTAGACAATCAAATGGTGGTGGGTTTACATCAAGCACTATGGATATTTCTGCTTTAGGAACCCTTACGGATACTTTTGCATACATTACAAATAACGAAGCTGCTTTAAATACAGAATTCGGAATTAATACTAATTTCATTGTCAATTCTAACATAAATGACA
>PFPU01000061.1:5340-6166 GCA_002793215.1 Flavobacteriales bacterium CG_4_10_14_0_2_um_filter_35_18 | reverse complement strand
TCACTTCGCCATTCATAAAGTCGTTTTCGATGGCAAATTTAATGGTCGCTACAACTTCGGAGATATTTCCGGTACGGCGAAGTGGCGTTTTTGCTATCCATTGTTCCAACATTTTTTCTTCCAAAGCATCGTGTGTGCCGGCTGTATCAATAAATCCGGGAGCTACAGCAACAGAGCGGATTCCAAAACACCCAAACTCTTTTGCCCATACCTTGGACATGGCTTCAATAGCTGCTTTAGATGCGGCATAAGCTGTTTGACCGGCATTGCCCCTTGCCGAAATGGAACTAATATTCACTATTACTCCTTTATTCCTGTACTTTATCATTTTGGCAGCCACAGAACGCGTCATATAAAACACCGAATTTTGATTTACAGCAATTACCTTATTCCAAAGTTCAACAGAATGGCGGGAATCGGGTCGGCTTAATATATTCACCATGGGTGAATTTTTCATAATTCCAGCGTTGTTTATCAGCACGTTCACCGTTTTATCAAGTGTATAAATCTCATCTACAATACTCTCAACTTGCTCATTGTTGGACACATCGCACACAAAGGCAGAGATCGCATTATCTTCATCGCATAAATTATTCAGTGCCAATTGGTCAATATCAAGTGCATATATTTTTGCTCCTAATTTCGAAAAAGTCAATGCCATTGCCCTCCCAAATCCAGCTCCAGCACCGGTAATTATGATTCTTGCATTGATAAAATCCATATTATTGGTTTCTGTATTTAGTTACGATTGATCGTATTGCGTCAAATGTAATCATTTCGGCTATATCGTCGCCACTTATCTCGAATCCAAATTCATCTTCGATGG
>PFPU01000061.1:0-5303 GCA_002793215.1 Flavobacteriales bacterium CG_4_10_14_0_2_um_filter_35_18 | reverse complement strand
TGAAATATCACCCATTGAGGAATTTTCAAGGGCATTTTCAATTGAAATTTTAAAAGTATCTGCTAAAATTTGATTTAATTTATCCATTATTAATTTTTATATTATGTTCTAAAACAAGACGACATGCGTATAAATTGGTCTGAATTGAGCCTATGTGGTTCGGTATGAGCTTCAATAAGCACTACACCATCGCCTATACTTTTTATAGTAAGCGTTGCAGCACCAAGCATACATTTTTCGCCGACAATTACTTCGTGTCCAACTATAGCACCCAATCCCACAAAAGTATTTTTGCCTATTCGGGTAACTCCACCAACCAAACAACCGCCTGTCAGCCAACAATGATCTTCAACTACTGCATGATGACCCACCATAGCGCCACCCCATACAAAAACATTGTTTCTAAATGTAGCACAAGGTTGAATCATAGCTCCATCCATGATAATCGTATTTTCGCCAATAGTAAAATTTCCCTTCACCAATGGACTAATATAGGATGCACAAGAATATCCATTTTCCTTGAAATAATCATATTTTGAACTCCTAAGTTGATTCATTCCCTGGTAACCGGTAGCAACAAAAATAGTGTAGCGGGATGGAGCATATCTTTCGACAACTTCGGATAGTTTAATTAGTGGTTTTCCAAGGTAAGTGTCTTGATTAACATATACATCATCAATAACATAAGCAACAATTTGGTATTCACTGTCTCTTTCGAAAAAATACGTAATTACTTCTGCAATTTTACCAGCTCCAAATATTATAAGTTCCTTTTTCATTTTGTTTTGTTTTTTAAAACCATTAATTCAAATTATTGATTGAATTCTTCTTTTAGCTTAAGTCTGTCAATTTTCCCATTTTGGTTTTTGGGCAAATTGTCGTACCAAACATATTTATCTGGCATCATATATAATGGTAATATGTTTTTTAATTGAACAGCAATTTTCTGATCATCATTTTCTTCGCTGCATATACAAGCAATAATTTTTTCTTGTATTTTATCAGTATTAAGATACACTACGGCACTCTCTGAAATAACAGATAATGAATTCAATGCATTTTCAATTTCTTCTAACTCAATACGATATCCCATACGTTTAATTTGGTTATCTTTTCTACCACAAAACATATATATTTTTTTATCATTATCATACTTTACCAAGTCACCGCTGCAATAAATTAAATCTGTATGCGTTGTAATCGCTGGATTATTGATAAATACTTCTTTTGTTTTTTCTGAATTATTATAGTATCCTAAACCAACATTTGCACCTCCAATAGCCAATTCTCCAATTTGGCCGTTTTTAACAACGTTACCTTCATCGCCTAAAACAAGGGCGTAAAAATTTGGTGCAATTGGACCGAGTGGCAAAAGTTCATCATTTTCGATATCATCATTGGTTACTGTATATGATGAACAAATACACGTGCACTCAGTAGGTCCATAAACATTAATAAAAGTAACGCGGTCTGACCATTTTGACCACAATATTCGAAGTTGATTTTTTGGAAATCCTTCGCCACCAAAAGTAACAATGCGCAAGGTAGGCAAATCGCTATCCTTTAGTGCTCGCATGTTAAGCACAAAAACAAACATGGAAGGGACACTAAACCAGATTGTTGGAGAAACTGTATTCAAAGCATCTAAAAGTCTGCGTGGATTACGAGTTAATTGTTCGCTTACGGGGATTATAGAAGCTCCAGTAAATAAGGAAGCATAAAAATCAAAAACAGAATTATCAAAATGCATCGGATTAACATTCGTAAAAACATCGTCGAAGGTTGATGAATAAGTAATTTTCGTCCAATTTATAAAGTTAATTATATTGGCATGAGTTATCAGAACTCCCTTAGGAAAACCAGTAGAACCCGAAGTAAACATTATGTAAGCCGGAGTATTTGATGTCACTTCAGTATTACAAGATGGCAGCATAACTGGATTTGATGCAATGGTTTGTAAAAATGGTTGCTCCTGGTAATTAATTCCATCAACATCAATAAAGTTAAATTCATTGGCAACAGTCAAATTATCTTTCAATCCATAATAAAACAATAATTTTGGAGAACATAAACCCAACATCTTCTTAAATCGTTCAATTGGACTTTTTGGATCTAAATTTGTGTAGATGGCACCAATTTTCAAACAAGCTATCATGATGGCATAAGAGACATTTGATTTATTGTTCAAAATGGCTATTACATCATTTCTTCTTATCCCTTTTTTGATTAAATAATGTGCAATTTGGTTTGATAAAGTATTTAATTGATAATATGTATATAATTCTCCATTCGGAAATTTCAATGCCGTATGCCCATCGCGCTCTATTGCAATAGAATTAAATAATTGGCCTAAGTTATATTGATAAAATTCTATGTTCATATTAAAGAATATTTTGAAAGTAAGTCTCTAACTTCATCTTTGGAATTAAACATCAACAAATCAATTATTGAAAGCCAAGGTACAAATTCATTATTGAATTGTTTGTATTCTATTTTTTCTGATTGAATAAAATTTAATTGTATATTATTTTTCATAAACACTTGTTTATCATACAATTCAGCACCACCAATGGGATTTATATACATTTGTGCTTTTTTCTGCAAACAGATATCCATTATCTTATCAGCAGCTTTTAAATGTCCATTTTGATATTTTGCACTTGTTGGTTCAATCACTGTGTTTATATCCAAATACCGGCAAATTTGTATTAAGCTGTTATGAATATATGCTGATAGATTTGGCTCTTCAAATAAAACAATTGATTCAATTAATAGATAAATATCCTTAAAATAAGGAGCTTTTTTATAATTAAATTCTATGGTTTTAAGCAGTTTACCTTTCCATTTTAAATCACCAACTAATTCAATTTCAGAAATATGTTTATTTTGGCTGGCTTCAATAAGTGGAATGGTAAACAATTGAACTTGTCCGTTTACTAAAATACGGTTTCTATTAATCCAACCCTTTTTTATATAATTAACATCATCATAAATTATAAAAACATCAACGGCATTAATTAATTGAAAATAGCCAATATAAGGAAAAAAGTAGGGTTGCATAATGGCTACTATCATACTGCTGCATTTACAATTTTACAAATTTTTAAAATTGTTGTTTCTTTTAAATCATGATATAAGGGCAAGCATAAAACCTTAGTTGAAATACTTTCTGAAATAGGAAAATCTATACTGTTTACATAAGATAAAGTATTCAAGCTGGGATAAAAATACCTCCGAGGAAAAATATCTTGTTCATTCAACATCGCTTTTACTTTTAGCATTTGTTTTTCACTTTGAAAAAGTATTGGAAAATAACTAAAATTCCAATCCGTTTTTTCTCTTATTTTTAATTTAAGCAATTTAGAAAAATCGAGATTATTATCGTAATAATCAACTACTCTTTTTCTTTCTTTTAAAATTGTTTCCAGATAAGGCAATATCGCCAAACCCATTGCTGCTTGCAATTCACTCATCTTGGCATTAATTCCTATGCCCTGAATAGTTTCTTGAGTTTTATGCCCAAAATTATGATGGTAAAACAAGGTGTTTATTAATTCCTCTGTATTTGCAAACATCGCCCCGCCTTCGCCGGTATGAAACAGTTTGGTGGCATGAAAACTGCAGGTGCTTACATCGCCATAATTAAAAATGGATTTTCCTTTGTATTTTACGCCAAAACTATGTGCCGCGTCATAAATTACTTTTAGGTGGTGCTTTTTTGCTATGGCTTCAATGGCCTCCACATGACAAGGATTGCCAAAAACGTGCGTTGCTAAAATAGCCGATGTTTTGTTGGTAATGGCCGCTTCAATTTTGGTTTCGTCTATGGTTAAATAATTTGGGTGAATGTCCACAAAAACCGGCCTACACCCTTCCCAAACAATGCTTGCTGTGGTTGCCACATAACTAAAAGGCGTAGTAATAATTTCACCGGTAAGCTGTAAGGCCTTTATGGCAATTTGTAAGGGTAATGTGCCGTTGGTGGTGGCTATGATATGAGGAATGCCCAAATATTGTTTTAGCTTTTCTTCCAATTCCTGCACCAAAACACCCCTGTTGGTTATCCAGTTTTTATCCCAAGCGCGTTTTAAAATAGCGTTGTATTCCTCTTGCGGCGGTAAAAAAGTTTTAGTTACATTAATCATTTGTTTTTGCTATTTTCCATTTAAAAGCGGGCCTTATTGAACCAGGTTCTTTACCCATATAAACACCAATTTCTCTCTGTGCATTTATTATAGTAAAACTTAAAATATCTTTTTCAACAAATATAGCCTTATATTTATCTTCAATAATAAAAAGAGATAAAAAATATTGGCCTGGTTGTAAAAATGATTTTGGTATAAAACAAGTTAAAATATTTAAATTCCTTAACAATGCAATATTACTTTGAGAATTTCCAAAAGAAAATAAGGCTTCCCCCATTTCATTAAATAAATGATAAGTTATATGGTAGCGTTCAGGATTCTCACTCAATAAAGTTATTTTAGTGGTCAATTCTATGGTTTCATCTTCAACAATAGGTTGATCCTCATTTTTAGTTGAATTATTTATGCCTATTTCGTGTAGTTTGAATATTTCCGTATCAAAATTACCATTAAAAATCTTTTTATTAGTGGACTCAGAACCTCCTTTTAAATAAAAGTTTACTGCTTTATCTACCTCATCATAAAATATAATTCCACCATTCTCCAACACAATTCCTATTGTACATAAACTTTTCATTGCCGCCATATTGTGGCTCACAAACAGCACCGTTCTCCCATCTTTATTAGAAATATCTTGCATTTTGCCGATGGCTTTCTTTTGAAATTCGGCATCACCAACAGCTAAAACTTCGTCAACCACCAAAATATCGGGTTCTAAAAAAGCGGCTACGGCAAAAGCTAATCGGACTTTCATACCACTTGAATAGCGTTTTACAGGGGTGTCAATATAGCGCTCACAACCTGAAAATGCTACAATTTCGTCAAACTTAAAAGCTATTTCTTTTTTGGTCATTCCTAAAATAGCGCCGTTTAAATAGATATTTTCTTTACCCGTCATTTCGGGATGAAAGCCCGTGCCTACTTCTAATAAAGATGCAATTCTACCTTTTGACTTGATACTTCCGGTTGTTGGACTGGTAACTTTTGACAAAATTTTTAATAAGGTTGATTTACCGGCGCCATTTTTGCCAATAATACCTAGAACCTCACCGCGTTTGACTTCAAAATTGATATCTTTTAACGCCCAAACATAATCGGATTTGCCTTTGGTTGTTCGATCATTGCTTTCTCCAATTTTTAGATACGGGTCTTCTTTAC
>PFPU01000012.1:468-6238 GCA_002793215.1 Flavobacteriales bacterium CG_4_10_14_0_2_um_filter_35_18 | reverse complement strand
AAACTATATTTATAATTATGAAAACAAAGATTTTATTTTTAATTATAATTTTAATTTCGCTGACAGCTTGTAATTCAAGCGATGGTTTGCCTAATGCCGAAATAAAAAATATTGTTGAAAACATAACAATTATTTCTGGGCAATCGGCTACCTATTCAATTAGTAATTTTTTAACTGAAGGTAGTACCAATATTTCAAAACAAGCGGAACATTTTAATATAAGTGCAATAATATTTGGTCGGGCGGGCATAGAATATAAATACAAACCAATTGATGATTTTGTAGGAGTAGATTACGTTGAGATTAGCCAGTTAGCTTCAACAGGAGATAATAAAATTAATCAGAAAACCATATTTAAAATATCGATAACAGTAACACCTAATTAGTTAAAAAACCGTCTTATAAATCATAAAATTTCTTTAAATATTTTATAGCTCCAAGATTGTTTATAAAGAGGTCTATAATAGAAAAACTACTATAGAAGTTTTTATAGATGAAAATCATAAAGTTAAGGATGTTAAATATTTTGAAAAAAATGATTCAAAAATAGGTTTTGCCAGGTCAAAAGGTTGTTTAGGAGGGTCAACAGCTGCTTGTGTGCAAATAGCCTAGAGTGCTTGTCAACAAGATTTTTGGAGTGCCTTAACTTGTGATGTGTCGGGATTGGCTTGCCCTGCTGTAATATTAGTCACTTGTGTCATTACTTGTAATTTTTTATAAAATTTGTAATATTGTTTTATAGATATACTGGAAATTAATTTCCAGTATATCTTAAATTAAAAGTATAAAAATGAAGATAAGATATTTTTTAATAATTATTTCTATAATATTTTTTGTCTATATTTTAGGCAATATGATAAGTGGTTTTTTTAAAATGAAACCACATTTAGATAATTTATTCAACAATGGCGAAAACTTAGAAAACTATCAGCAATTGACAGATAGCATTTTTGTATTCAAAAGCATTAATAATGATGTGGTAAAATTTAATATAAATAAAAAATTAATAATACATTTTTGGTCTTTAAATAATGGGATTTGCCTTGATGAACTGCCAGATATTGAAAAATATATACAGCAAAATTCTTCAACTGCAATGAATACAGTTATTGTAGCAGATGATAGTATTTTCAGAATTAAAAACTTTATTTTAAAAAATAAAATAAAATTCCCAATTTATCATTTTGACACTATTGACTTGCCTCTTAAATATAGAAACATAATTTATCCATATACAATAATAGTTGATGGTGATTCATTAAGTAAAAGTTTTTTATCTAGAAAAGAATTATTAATAAATGAAATTAAAAAATGAAGAAATTTTTTATACTTTACATTGCTGTTTCAAGTATTTTTCTAAATAATAATATTTTTGGGCAAAATGTCTTTGAAAAAGCGACCTATCAGATTAAATTTATAAGAAACCAATCAGGCCAACAAAAAGAATCAACACAATTAGCAAAACAAATAACAGAGATGTTAAGTCTTCAAATTGAAAAATCATTTGATTTATATTTTAATGAAAGTAAGTCCGTTTATAAAGAAAAGATTAACTTAGATAAACCAGATAATTCTATAAGTTTTTTGAATAGGAGTTATAACACCTCAAAAGATATTTACTTTAAAAACACTAAAAATGGCACCTTTATTTTCCAAAATTCAATTGGGTATTGAAGAAAGAATCTAAAATGCTGAAAACAGTTTTAAATTTTGAACAAATAAATAAAGTAAGAAAATATAATTTTAGCACGAATGATAAAGAATCCATATTGCAATTATCTGAAATAAATGCTTGGTAAACAACCCAGATTCCAATAAGTCAGGGTCCAAAAGAATTTTGGGGTTTACCTGGATTAATTATGGAAGTTAATTATGCAAATACTCAATTACTTTGTACAAAATTAACATTTAATAAAGAAGACTCTAAAATAATTAAAATTCCCAAAAGAGGTGAAATAATCTCACAACTTAAATATGACAAGATTAAAGAAAGCAAATTAATTGAATTTCAAAATATGTTTAACAATAAAAGCAACGGTAATTAAAATAATTTAAAAAAATATAATGGAAAAATACTTGCTTATCGGTTTAATTTTCTTAGCTACCATCTTATGGTTTTGGGCTATTATTGATATTATAAAAACTAAATTCAGGAAAATGCAAGATAATATTATATGGATTTTTATAGTCCTCATTTTTCCAATTTTAGGGCCAATAGTTTATTTTCAATTCAAAAAATATTTTAAGAATAAAACAATAAATTAACAGATTAATTTTTTAACGAAACTTTAAACCTTTTATTAAAGGCATTGTCTTAAGTTTGGTTTACAAATCAATACCCAATTTTATGAAAAAATTTTACATAACTATTATGGGTCTTTTAATAGGCTCATCAACTTTATTAGCTCAAGAATTTCAAGGACAGGCAATTTATCAAAGCAAAACATTTTTTGATATTAAATTAGACAGTTCAAAAATGTCATCTGAAATGCAAAAAAATTTTAAGGAGATGCTTAAACGCCAGATGGAAAAAACCTTTGAACTCAATTTCAATAAAACCGCTTCTACTTATAATGAACAAGCCAAATTAGAGCAGCCGGGCAGAGGTCAGGGTGTTATGCAATTTTTATCTTCGGGTGCCAATAATGTCTATTATAAAGATACCAAGCAAAAAACCTATGCCAATCAAACCGAGCTTTTTGGAAAGATATTTTTGATAAAAGACAGCTTGCCAAATTTAGAATGGAAACTCGAAAAAGAATCAAAAATGATTGGAAATCACCTCTGCTTTAAAGCGACTGCCGAGAAAAAAAGAGCGCGAATGCAGACGAATTTTAGAGGTGGCTCTAAAAACAATAGTAAAAAAGACGAAAAGCCCATAGATAGTTTGCCGGAAACCATTTTAATAACAGCTTGGTACACACCACAAATTCCGGTGAATCAAGGGCCGAACGAATATTGGGGTTTACCCGGATTGATTCTAGAAGTCGGTTTTGGAAAAACCATTTTGTTATGTACAAAAATAGTACTAAATCCAAAAGATAAAGATTCTATTGCCATTCCCAATAAAGGTAAAGAAGTTTCACAAGCGGAATTTGATGATATTGTTGATAAAAAAATGAAGGAAATGCAAGATCAATATGGTGGTAAAAACAGAAAAAATGGCGAAATAAATATAAGAATTGGTAATTAGTATTTTAAATGAAAATCAAAATACTATTATTCATCTCTTTTATAAGCTCAATTGCATTCGCGCAACATAAAATTTCTGGAACAGTTAAAGACAGTATCGGAAATCCGTTAGAAATGGCAAATGTAATAGCCATAAACCAAACCACAAAAGCCTTAGAATCCTATTTTATTACCGATGACAAAGGTTTTTACAAAATAAACCTTTCAAATAATGATATTTTTGAACTCAGTGTAAGCTATATTGGATTTGCTACACAAATTTTTGTAGTAAAAACAGCGACTTTATCAGGTGATTTGACTAAAGATTTTGTGCTTAAAGAAAACAATAATAAACTAAATGAGGTTGAATTAACTTATGATATGCCCATAACCATTAAAGGTGATACAATGGTTTATAATGCCGATTCATTTACCAACGGAAAGGAAAAAAAGCTCGGAGACGTTTTAAAAAAATTGCCTGGAGTAGAAATTAACAGCAATGACGAAGTGGAAGTTGACGGTAAAAAAGTTTCTAAAATTATGGTTGACGGAAAAGATTTTTTTGATGGTGATTCTAAATTGGCTACCAAAAATATTCCTGCCGATGCAGTGAGCAAAATTGAGGTTTTAAAAAATTACAATGACGTGTCACAGATGAAAGGGCTCGGTAATGATGATGATAATATTGCCCTTAATATCAAATTAAAACAAGGTAAAAAGAATTTTTGGTTTGGTGAAATTACCGCAGGAGGAGGACCTGATAATCGTTATTTAGCACATCCAAAATTGTTTTATTACAGTCCAAAAAAGAGTGTCAATATCATAACCGACTTCAATAATGTTGGCGAAATTCCCTTTACGTTTAGAGATTATTTTAATTTTACAGGCGGACTTAAAAACATGAATCGCCGAAGTGGCACTAACTTTAATTTGAACTCAAATAGCTTGGGATTAGCTTTACTAAAAGATAACAAAGCACAAGCTATTGAAACAAAATTTAGCGCTTTAAACTTTAGCTTTGCACCAAATAAAGTTTTAGACCTTAGCGGATTTGCTATTTATTCTGGAACGAATACCATTATGCAAACCAATACGCAAATTACAACCCAAACGCCCACTTTTAACAATGTCGAAAATCAGCAAAGTGTTAGTCGTCAATTAAGTCAGTTAGGCTTACTTAAACTTTCTTCAACTTACAAGCCAAATCGAGATTTTCAACTCGATTTTGATGCTTTTTTAAAAAAATCAAACTTGGAAGAGTATAATACGATTAAATCTATTACCAGTTTTAATGGTATCAATCATATTAATATAGACAAAAATGACGAACCCTTTTCAATCAATCAAAATTTAAATGGCTATTTTACCCTCAATGCTAAAAATATTTTTTCATTCGCCACGCAGTTCACCTATGATAAAGACAATCCACTTTATCACTCATTAAATAGCGACCAACGTTTTGCTGTTTTACCAACCATAACCGAAGTTGATAATCAATTTGATTTAACCCAAATAAAAAGCTTAATAACTAATAAATTTGATGTTACTATCGATTATTATTACGTTTTAAACGATAAAAGTAACCTTAATTTAACGCTTGGTAGTTCAATAAATAATCAAAATCTCAACACCCATATTTTTCAAACATTACAAAACAAAAGTATTGTAGATTTTAATGACGCTACCTTAAATAATCGCGTTAATTTTGATTTTAACGATTTGTATTTAGGCTTGCATTACAAGGTTAAAACAGGTGCTTTTACCTTATCACCCGGGATAAAAATACACCAATTCAATTATAAAAACGCACAATTAAGTTCGTCTTTAAAGCAAAATCCCACTAAGATATTACCTGATTTTTTCGCAAAATTCGATTTAAAGCAATCTGAAAACATTACTTTCAATTATGATGCAACTACAAATTTTACAGATGTAAACAATCTTGCCGAAGGCTTGTTTTTGCTTAATTATAACGCCCTATTTTTAGGAAATAAAAATCTGACAAACACCTTGTATAAAAATTATACGCTAAAGTATTTTAATTTTAACATGTTTTCATTTACAAATATGTTTGCGACCTTAAATTATTCAAAAAAATATAGAAGCATAAAAAGCAATACAAACTTAATTGGAATTGACCGCATAAGCACTACGATAAACGCCTCTTTGCCAGAAGATAGTTTTAGTGCAAATATTCGTTATAGCAAACGATTTAGAAAATTTAAAACCGATGCTTCTTCTAATTTCTTTCTTTCTAATACAAATAATATTATAAATAACGAAGTATCACATTCACAATCAATTACTCAAAACTATCAAGCCAGCCTTGCTACCAACTTTAAAGTTTGGCCAAACATTACTTTAGGTTATCAAACAACGATTAATAAATACGAAGCCACAACTATCAATTCAACATATACAACCGACAGGCCATTTGCCGAATTAGAATTACCCTTTTTAAAATCATTTAACCTGTTAGCAAAATACAGTTATTACAATTATAGCGATAAAGCAAATACCGTTAAAAATAACTACACCTTTTTAGATGCAGATTTGTTATATCAAAAAGAAAAAAGTAATGGGAATTTAAAATTTCTGC
>PFPU01000012.1:0-447 GCA_002793215.1 Flavobacteriales bacterium CG_4_10_14_0_2_um_filter_35_18 | reverse complement strand
TTCCTTAAATCAGGATAGCTTTTCAGAATACATTACCAATAGCTCACAATATTTTATAGCTCCAAGATATATTTTAGCGAGTTTTAAATACAACCTATAAGGTCTGTTTTAAAAAATCGGTAAAAGGGTTGAATTTTGAAATTACTAGATTTTACTATGGGTGGATAAGCATCCTTACGATAAATTTGCGATATTAATCACAAAGAATAATCGCTATGAAAAAGCCAAACCGTAACTATAAATTGCTTTCCCTAAACATTTTTATAGTGTTTTCTGTTTCGGTTTATTATCTCAGCACCCAAGTTATAGACCGGTCATTTTGGGGATATCACACCAAAACGGTTAAAGTTCAAGACGGATGTTATGGTACCGAAACAACCTACAACACCTATTATATATTTTGGATACCCACAAACGATTCTTTAATTACCGATATTAAATTTAATG
>PFPU01000017.1 GCA_002793215.1 Flavobacteriales bacterium CG_4_10_14_0_2_um_filter_35_18 | reverse complement strand
TACCTTGGGTCATAATATTGCGGATTGTACACAATGTCATAAAAATGGAAATTTCACCAATACCTCACCCGATTGCGTGAGCTGTCATCAAACTGATTTTAATAATACAACTAATCCAAATCATTTAGCTACAGGGTTTTCAACGGATTGTATGGCTTGTCACACCACAAATCCAAATTGGACGCCTTCTACCTTTAATCACGATGGACAGTATTTTCCTATCTATTCTGGCAAACACCAAGGAGAATGGACTAATTGTAATGAATGTCATACAACACCAAATAATCTATCTACTTTTAGTTGTATAATCTGCCACGAGCACAGTAATCAAGCTAGTTTAGCGAATGATCACAACGGCGTTTCTGGCTATACTTATGTTAGCAGTGAATGTTATAGATGTCATCCCGACGGAAAGGGCTAGAAATTATATTGATATGAAAAATAGTATTGTTTTATTAGTGTTTATAACTCTTTTTTGTTCAAAAATATTTGGACAAGAACACAACGGAATTTTAAAGGGCAAAATAACTTTTGTAACCTCTCAAAATGTATATGTAAATTTTGAAAATACCGATAATATAAAAGTTGGCGATACTTTGAACCTTTCAAACAGTGCTAAGCCTTGCCTAATTGTAACAAACAAATCTTCTAAATCGGTGGTAGCTGTGATCATTAATGGCTGTGAAGTCAAAAAAGATGATGAGGTTACTTTTAAATTTTTAATAAACCAAGAGCCCCTTGTTGAAGTTAAAAAAGTGACCATTCCAATTGATTCCATTAGTATAAAACCAGATACGGTAAGTAAAAAAGCTGAAACTGTAAAAAATTTGGAACGCATTTCAGGGAAATTTTCGATTGCTAGCTACAGTAATATTTATAGCACTAGGCCAAACCGACAGAAAATAATCACTCGTTTTAATATCTATGCCGATCATATCAACAATTCTAAATATTCCTTTGAATCTTATCTTAATTATAATAAAGATATACGGACTGTTACCAATAATTACACTCAAAATCAAAGTCCTTTTAAAGTTTATAGTTTTGCGTTAACTTATGACAAAAGTCCTACCTTATCAATTGCCATTGGACGAAAAATCAATAACAGCATATCGTCGGTTGGTGCAATTGACGGATTGCAAGTTGAAAAACATTTCGGCAAAAATTATGTCGGTGCAATTGTTGGTTTTAGACCCGACTTATTTGATTATGGTTTCAATTCAAATTTGTTTGAATATGGAGCCTATATTGGTCGCCTCACAAATACGCCCAATCTATACTCGCAAACTACATTTGGAATTATAGAGCAACAAAAAAACGGAAAGGTAGATAGGCGATACACTTATTTTCAACATTCAAGCACGTTTTTTAACAAGCTCAACTTATTTTCATCTTTTGAGGTTGACATTTTTAATAAATTTAATGGCTTGAAAACAAGCAGTGCCCGATTGACTAATTTTTATGCATCAACCCGTTATAAATTTAGCAAAACCGTAGATGCAAGCATTTCTTTTGATTCGAGAAAAAGCATCATTTATTACGAGACTTTTCAATCGGAAGTAGAGCGCTTATTATCGGATGATGTTGCCAGACAGGGTTTGCGTTTTAGAATCAATACTAAACCATTAAAATACGTCAACGCAGGAGCAAGTTATAGCATTAGATATCAAAGTGATAAACTCAATAAATCGGAAAATATAAACGCTTATTTTAGCATGTATCAAATTCCAAATATTGGAGGATCGTTCAATTTTAATTTTAATAACAACACCTCTAATTACCTAAAAAGTAATATCCTATCTTTTTCTCATTCAAGAACTATGTTTAAGGATCAACTGAGTACCGATTTTTATTTTAGAACGGTAGATTACACCTATAACAGCAATAATTTAAAAACCAAAGAAAATTACTTTGGAATTGATTTATCAATAAATATTAACCGAAATTTGCGTTTTAGTTTAGATGGTGAATATCAAAAGGGCGATTTAGAAAAAAACTACAGAATTAATACTCAAATAATAAAACGATTTAATAACAATAAGAAAAAAACAAATTATGCGTACTAAATTTAAATTAACAGCTACATTATTTGCACTCCTATTAACTTTAGCTTCTTGTAAAAAAGAACCAGAATCTAAATATACACCTTTAAATGGTACAGAAGCCATGCCTGCAATAGACTCAAGCTCAACAGCAACACCTTCATTTAATGACGATTTACACACCGTTAAGGTAAACGAAATTTTAAAAACCCAACGCTATTTATACCTTAATGTATCAGAAAAAGGGGCTGTTGAACCATTTTGGATTGCCACCAGAATTATGGATATTACCGTTGGCGAAACCTACTTTTATAAAGGAGGTCTTTTAAAAACAAACTTCGAAAGTAAAGAGTTTAACAAGGTTTTTGACAAAATTTACCTAGTCTCTTCAAATTTAGTTTTGGCAAATCACGCCACAAATCCAGATTTTCAAAACACAGCGGCTAATGTTCAGGCCGATGTCAATCCAACAAAAACCACTCAAAAACAAGTTGCCGTTAAAGGTTCGATAAAAATTGCTGAATTGGTTAAAAATGCGAAGAAATACGAGGGAAAAACAGTGCAAATTAGCGGTACTTGCAAAAAATTAAATGCGAGTATTATGGGCAAAAATTGGATTCACCTTGCCGATGGAAGCAAAGATTCTTACGACCTTGTGGTTACCTCTACTGAGCTTGTTAATGAAGGCGACTTTGTTACCATTAAGGCTGTTGTAACCCTAAACAAAGATTTTGGTGCAGGCTATAAATATGACCTTATTTTAGAAAATGGAACACTTGTTCATTAAAATATTTTTTTTATAAAATATTAAAAGGGGGCTAATTAGCCCCTTTTTTCATAACTTCTGCTAAAATATTTTTCCCCGTAACAGCCATTGCGGTTAATACACCCGAAAACAAAGCGCCTCCAACACCTGCCGTAACAATATCTTGTCCCGTAAGGTAAAAGTTTTTAATAGGCGTTTTAGGTTTTAAAAAATCTTGTCTAAATCGGCTTGGGCTGTGATCTAAACCGTAAATTTCTCCTTTTTCATAATTCACAAAATGTTGTGTGGTTAATGGTGTTGAAAGCTCATAATAATCAACTTTTCCTTCAAGATGTGGAAGTTGTTTATAGAGTGCTTTTAGCAAACGCTGGGCGATTTGTTCTTTTAACGCTTCATAAGCTTCACCTCTTTTTTTCCAGCGCGTGCCAAACCAAGGTGCAAAGGTTTCATAAGGCACAAGGGTAATGACGTCAATAGTGCTTTTATCGGGATAGCGATTAAGCCAATCTGGGTCTTTAGCCGAAGGAAATGAAATGTAAACCATTGGAAATTCTTCGTTAATATCTTTTAAATAACGTGCAACACACGAATCGTGGTCACCAACTTTGGGATAAATCCAATGATTGGTTTTTGGCAATTGCAATGCATCGGGCGTCCCTTTTAATCCAATATACAAACTCACGTGTGCGACAGATTGTTTTACTTTTTGCAATTGTAAGTTCAGTTGGTGTTTTTCAACAATTTTTGTGGGTAAAAGTTTGTGATAAGTTGTCATAATGCCTGCATTGCTGATGATATTTTTAGCATAAAACAAGGTGCCATCTATCATTTTAACCCCTTTTGCGACGTTATTTTCTATCATTACTTCGGCAACTTCGGCATTAATCAGAATAGTTCCACCAAAAGCCTCAATCACCGGGTCGATGGTTTTAACAATTTGAGAAGAGCCACCAACGGGAAAGCTGCCTCCGTCAAAATAATGGCGCGCAACCGAGGCGTGCATATAAAAACTGCTCTGCTTTGGTGGCAAACCATAATCGCCATACTGGGCACAGAGCACTTTAATAAGCGTTTCATTTTTGGTTAAGGCGCTTAAAACTTCATAGGTTGTTTTATCGGCCAATTTATAAAAAGGCCTTTTCATAAATCCGCCAATCAAGCGGTTTAAAAGGGGTGGCAAAGCCTTGCTTATGTAATAATTTTTGCTGGTTTTAACCGCTTGGAATACCAATTTTAAATAAGCTTCGATGGCTTTTTCTTCTTCTGGAAAATAAGAAATTAGCTGCGCTTTGAAATTTTTAACGCCTTTTACAAAATCATAATGTTTATCACCAATAATAATACGGTCATAAACTTCGCCTAAATCGGCCCATTTAAGTGCGCCATCGGTAAGGTAATTAAAAAGGTTTTTCATAAGGCTATTTTCGCGCTGCATCTCGCCTATATAATGGATTCCCACATCCCACTCATAGCCATTTCGTTTAAAAATATGCGTAAATCCACCCGCCGTATAATGGCGTTCAAGAACCAAAACCCTTTGACCTTGTTTTGCTAAAATAGCTGCCGTTGCAAGTCCACCCATTCCCGAACCGATAATTATGGTGTCATAGTTTTTTAATAATTTTGGTTGTTGTTTATAAGATTGAATCATCTTTTCTATTTTTTAATGGAACAAGATACAAAATTGAAATCACTATCTTTATGGCTAAATAAAAAAAATACAAGCTATTCAAAATTTTTAATGATTTGTTGTAACCTTTCTTTTTAAAACCACGTCTTAACAATAATGACGGACAAAGATCAAATAATAATTGCTAAAGTTTTGAGTGGAAACACCAATGCTTATACCTATTTGGTCAATGATTACAAGGATTTTGTGTTTACAATTGCTTTTAATATTGTAAAAAACCGAGAAGATGCTGAAGATATTGCGCAAGAATCATTTGTAAAAGCCTATAAACAATTACACACTTTTAAAGGTGATTCTAAATTTTCGACTTGGTTATATACCATTACTTTTAGAACGGCTATTTCGGCAAATCGCAAATTAGCAATTGCAATTACCGAAGTTGATGATTATGTGCTCAATAATTTTGAAGATGATGACTTGGCAAGCCAAATCACCGTGCTTAATGCCGAAGACCAAAAGTACTATATTGAAAAAGCCATGAAAAAATTACCCGAATTAGATGCTTTGGTGTTAACTTTGTATTATTTAAACGAGCATACAACCGAAGAAATTGAAAAAATTACTGGTTTTTCAAAGGTAAATATCAAAGTGAGAATGCACCGTGCACGCAAAAAATTAGCCGATTCACTAAAAGAAATTTTGCCTAAAGAAGCTGTTTTATGGCGTTAATTACACAAAAATGAAAAAAGAGGCATTAAAAAAAATAATCGCACAAAACCTTAAGGTAAAACCCTCACCCGATTTTACCGATAAGCTTATGAAAACCATTACGGCAACGGCTAATGAAGCCTTGCTAAAAACAACTTTAAAAGCCCATCTTATTCATCCGGCTCCCGATAATTTTGCCACTAAAGTATTGCAAACCATCAATAAAAAAGAACAAGTCATTGCTTATAAACCCGTTATTAGCAAAACCGTTTGGTACCTTTTAGGTTTACTGTTTACCTTGATTTTAATTTTAGGCTTAAGTTCATCCGATTCAAAAGTAGAAACTAAATACCGCGCTTTAAGTTTAGATTTTTTTAATTCAAAAATCAATCTATTGGCGCAATACCTAGTTTCAAACTCCTTTTTAAGTATGCTTTTAGTAAGCATTTTGAGCTTAATTTTGATTGATATGCTATTTAAATCAGCACGTTTGTCTAAAATGTCAAGCTAACACAAAGCTTGATGCGAAGCACAAAAGTTCATCTAACCACTAAACCCACTTTCTTGTTAAACACCTGTCATCAATCCAGGCTTGTTGTCCAATCATTATAGGTCATTTCAAATTTGATTTCATTTGTTCCGTGTGTTCCAACTGCTATCCAGCCTGCTTTTCTATAAAATTTTTCTGCTCGTGTGTTAAAGTCGGTACCTAACCAAACTGTATCTTTTGTTTGAGTAAAATACCAGTTTAACATTATTTTGTGTAGCTGCTGTCCAATACCTTTTTTCTCATATTTTGGGTCTAAAAATAGTGCCCATATATTATTTTCTTTCAAGTCAACCATTGCAAAACCAACAATTTGCTTATCAATTTCGCACACCCAACCTTTTCCCCTTACTGTAATAAATTCTTCACAATCTTTGTCTGTCACTAAATTAGGGTTAGATAGCGTGTTTTCTGTTACAGAATTTCTTACGATTTGAATTTGTTTTATATCGTCAATTTTAGCTTCTCTAAAAGTCATAATTTATTCTATTCATTTATTTT
>PFPU01000124.1 GCA_002793215.1 Flavobacteriales bacterium CG_4_10_14_0_2_um_filter_35_18 | reverse complement strand
ATAGTACAAATAATGCTTGCCGAAAAGGTAGGAGTCATTGTTTATCAATAGGTTGAAGATTTTGCAAAGGGCTCAAAGAATTTTAGACAATGAAGGAAAAAGACTTAAAACATAGATTACAGCAATCATTCGACTTCTAGATTTGGAAGGAGATTTTGCCCTTTTTTTTCAAAAAGATTGACTATTTTAGTCATCCAGAAAATTTGTTCACTGAAAACGATAAAGTAATTGACGGGAAACAAATTGGAATTATAAAACTGGATGATGGAAAGCAATTGGCTATTTTCACAGTGGAAGTAGCAGACAATATTAGCATTGTTCGCAACCGCCAAAGTCCGAGAAATAGAAAATTGAAATAAACCGTCGCATAACACACGTAACCGAAATTGCCAAATATTTAGTAGCGAGAACATTAGTTTTCACGAATAAAATCTATCTTGGTGGAGAATTCTCAGCTCGCTATCATTGGCAACTTCGGTTAGCGCGGGAACGTCAAACTGTCAAAAAACCTATTTCTTTACAAAATAATCAACAATCTGATTGTTAATAACTTAACATTATTTTATTTGCTTAATAAATTGATTATCAGTATTTTTATACTGTTTTTAAATGGATGCTTTATGAAGTTTATTAGAGCACGTAAGCAACAAAACCACAACCGTTTACACACAACTTACCACAAAAAGCACCAATTAGCTAAAAGCCCTTTTGATGATTTGTAGGAAAAAAATTAATCCATTTGATGTAAATAAAGTTTGAAGGTTGTCATACCTATCAACCCAAATTTGGAGTGTTAGGTATGATGGAGTTATACCTATAAGTTAATTAACGGTCATTATAACGGACGACACACAATGCAGTAATGAAACTTACGAGCAGACATAGAAACGGGCGACACGCAAGCCGACCCGAAAAAGATTTAATTTTTGCCCCACCGCACTTTTTAAAAAGGACAAAAAACAAAAAAGAATTGCCACCGCTCAATTTTTTGTCACGGTTTTTGTCCAGCCCTTCGTTTAGCACATTTGCTGTTTATTTTTTATTATGCGTAGAATAAAATACGCATAATAAAAAATTGGCGAAAGCCACCAACAGCAAAAGAGCTAAACCCCACCCGCAAAACAAAAACACGTGCCAAAAAATCTGCTTTGCTCTTTGCCCCATAGAATGTTTGCTTTGCTTTTTAAGTCTTTAGATAATCGCTTTAGAAAAACAACGACATACTGATGTTAATAACCTTATGAATAACTAATTTCAATTTCTCTTTTTTGCATTATATAACTTTCATAATTTAGCCTCAAGTTTTTTACTTAGCTATTATCAAAATGGTCTTACTTTGAGTATTAAAGGGAATCGTGTGTAAATCACGAACTGTTGCGCAACTGTAAGTTCTTTCATAGTAATTGTTTTACTATGAGTTTTCTAAAAAAAACCACTGTAGTTTCTCCAAATTATGGGAAGGTTTAGAAAACGGAACAAGTCAGGATACCTGCCTTTTTGATTTTAACAATGCTTTCGCAATTAAAAGCACTTGTTAAATGTGATATTCTTTTATCCTTTTAAAAGCATATTTCTTTTAACTTTCTTTTTTTGTAAAGCTATACGTTTAATTTAAAAAAAGAAATTTATGAGCATTTTTGATTCAAGAAAGAATTACAAACCATTTGAATACCCAAGTGTATTAAAATTTACTGAAGCCATCAATAAGTCTTTTTGGGTTCATTCAGAAGTTGACTTTACTGCAGATGTACAAGATTTTCATGTACATTTAAACGCCAACGAAAAAGTTGTTATAAAAAAAAGTTTACTGGCAATTGCCCAAATTGAAGTTGCAGTAAAAACTTTTTGGGGCAATTTATATCAACACCTCCCAAAACCAGAATTTAATGGACTGGGAAGTACTTTTGCTGAATGTGAATTTCGTCACTCAGAGGCGTATTCTAAATTATTGGAGGTTTTAGGATACAACAATGAATTTGAAGAACTAATTGAAGTTCCTGTAATTAAAAATAGAATAGATTACTTATCAAGAGCATTATCAGAAACTAAATCAACCGACCCTAATAAATATATCTATTCATTGATTTTGTTTTCCATTCTTATTGAAAACGTATCGTTATTTAGCCAATTTGCTATCATTTTAGCATTTACCAGATTTAATGGTTTAATGAAAAATGTAAGTAACATTATTGCTTGGACATCTATCGATGAACAAATTCATGCAAATGCGGGTGTTTATCTAATAAATCAAATTCGAGAAGAATTTCCTGAGTATTTTAACGAAAAAACAATTCAAGAAATTAATGCAATAATAACCGAATCGATAAATGTTGAAGCATCAATTCTAGAATGGATTTTTGCCGACGGAGAATTGGAATTTATAAAAAAAGAACATCTACTCAACTTCATGAAATACAGAGTAGATGATAGTTTGGTTCAAATTGGGCTAAAGAAAATATTTAATGTTTCGGAGCAAGATTATAAATTAATGGCTTGGTTTGAAGAAGAAGTATTTGCTAATAGTTTAGACGATTTTTTTGCAAAACGACCTACAGAATATACCAAACACGATAAAAGCATAACTTCTGCAGACATATTTTAAAACAATGGAAAAGAAAATCACAAATGAAATTGAATTTAATAATCAAAAAGATTATGAATTAGGAAAGTACTTATACTTGGGTATGGCATTAAAAAATAATAAAAAAGTCTGCATCGCTGTGGCTTATAAATTAACGTATTGTGTTAAAAAAATTGATGAATTTATACAACAAGATGCTGATTTGAAACTTCTTCATGTAAGTAAAATTAAAACTGGAGAACTAAAAGCATGTGAAAAATTTCAATTTAAAAACCCTTTAACAAACTACTACTTATGAATAGATTATGGTGGCTCAATGAAGAAAGTGAGCAAATATTAAACCGAGGTTATCTTTTAAAAGGCGAAACAGTTGAAGGTGCTATTGACCGAGTAGCTAATGCTGCTGCAAAACGATTATACAAGCCCGAATTAAAAGAAGCTTTTCAGGAATTAATTGAGCGTGGTTGGATGAGCTTAAGTTCGCCTATTTGGGCAAATATGGGAACTGAAAGAGGTTTGCCAATATCCTGCTTTAATGTTCATGTACCCGATTATATTGAAGGTATTACGCATAAATTAGGCGAAGTTATTATGCAAACAAAAATTGGTGGTGGCACGTCTGGTTATTTTGGAGAATTACGCGAACGAGGAAGTGCAGTTACTGATAATGGAAAAAGTAGTGGTGCAGTATCATTTATGAAATTGTTTGATGCGGCTATGGATACCATCTCACAAGGAGGAGTTAGGCGTGGTGCTTTTGCAACCTATATCGACATAGATCATCCAGATATTGAAGAATTTTTAAACATTAAAAATATAGGAAGCCCTATTCAAAACCTTTTTTTTGGCGTTTGTGTATCAGATTACTGGATGAAAGAAATGATTGATGGAAACGAAGAAAAAAGAAGCATCTGGGCAAAAGTTCTTGAATCACGACAACAAAAAGGTTTACCTTATATTTTCTTTACAGACAATGTAAACCGAAATAAACCACAAGTATATAAAGATTTGAAATTAAGCATTAAATCAAGTAATTTATGTTCTGAAATAATGCTACCATCTACTTTTGATGAGTCGTTTATTTGTTGTTTATCTTCTATGAATTTAGAATTATATGATGAATGGAAAGACACGGAAGCAGTAAAGTTAGCGGTATTTTTTTTAGATGCTGTTTTACAAGAATTTATTGCTAAAACCGAAGGGAATTATTATTTGGCTTCAGCTAATAAATTTGCTAAAAGACATCGTGCTTTAGGTTTAGGAGTATTGGGTTGGCATTCTTATTTGCAAAAAAACATGATGGCTTTTGAGGGGTTTGAAGCAAAACAGCTAACAACTAAAATTTTTAAAGATATAAGCGAAAAAGCTGATAAAGCAACCAAAGATTTGGCAAGAATTTACGGTGAACCTGAAATTTTAACTGGATACGGAAAACGAAATACAACTGTTATGGCAATAGCCCCTACAACATCTTCCTCTGCAATATTGGGTCAGACTTCTCCTGGTATAGAGCCGTTTAGTAGTAATTATTACAAGGCAGGGTTGTCTAAAGGAAATTTTATGCGTAAAAACAAATACCTTAATCAATTGTTAACTCAAAAAGGAATAAATAACGAAGAAATATGGAGAGGAATACTTCTTCAACAAGGTAGCGTTCAACATATTACTGAACTTGATGAGCATGAAAAAAATGTGTTTAAAACATTTAAGGAAATTAGTCAGTTGGAAATCATTCAGCAAGCGGCTATTCGACAGAAATATATTGATCAAGCACAAAGCCTGAATATAAATATTCCAGCCGAGTTACCTATAAAAGAAGTAAATAAATTAATTATTGAAGCATGGAAGCTTGGTATAAAAACTTTATATTATCAAAGAAGCCAAAGTGTATCTAAAGAATTGGTGAATAATTTACTTACTTGTAGTAGTTGTGAATCTTAAACTAAATTGAATATAAGAAATTAACAAAAAAATGTTATGAAAGAAAAAATAAATCTTCGGTTCAGTATATTGGTGCTGATGATTGTGCTAGCTGCTTTCAGTCGTATTATTCCGCACATGCCTAACTTTTCACCGTTGGGAGCAATTGGGCTATTTGGTGCTGCATATTTTTCTAAAAAGTGGCAGGCATTTTTAATTCCCGTAGTAGCTACATGGTTAAGTGATTTGTTCATTAACAATATAATTTACGCACAGTATTACCCTCAATTCACTTGGTTTTATCAGGGGTTCTATTGGCAATACGGAAGCTACCTTTTAATCACGTTTGCGGGCATTTTCATTTTAAAGAAAACAAATCCGCAAAGAGTAATCGCAGGAGCGTTAGCATCAATAGCCATTTTCTTTTTAGTTTCAAATTTTGGTTGCTGGATTGGCAGCACAACCTATCCGCAAAACATTGGTGGGCTTATAACTTGTTATTTAGCAGGTATTCCGTTTTTGAAAGGAACGCTGTTCGGTGATTTATTTTATTCAAGCGTGTTGTTCGGAGCATTCGCATTGGCACAAAAACGATTTTCTGTATTACGGTTAAGTAATGTGCAGTCATGAAGAAAAATATTGTCCGAGTTGTAATGCCGTCTTTGAATGTAAAGTCGGCTCAATATTGATATGTGTATCATCTGAGACAGCTATCGAAGCATTTTTCATAGGCAAAGGACAGACAAAAACTAAACAATGGAAACGACTGCACAATGGACAAGTAGGCAATCCATATGACGTAACACTTATGACCTACATTAGAAATACAATTCATCATCTTGATAACATCAACAATTTACCATATACAGAAACAGAATTGGACAACTCAATTAAGATAATGATTAACATATTACAAACTCCATAGAAACGATGCTCCAACAGACGGAAGAAAACAACGAACCGCCATCAGCCGTTTTTCAAAAGCGGGGGTTTCGTTCTTCTATAACCGTGAAATGCTAAATTCAAGTTTTGTGCAACTAATGAAGTTTTGTGCTGAAAATCCCCGCCTTCGCAAAGTGCCAAACCGTTAGCGCCAAGTGAATGTATAGCCAAAAACCCATCGCCTTATAAACCAGCAGCAGGAATTATTGGCGTTTATTACCGAATAACTGAAAACGATTCAGCATTTGAATCTATTTATTTAAGACCAAAAGTTGGGAGAGCAAATAATCAATTTGCACGAAATCATGCCGTTCAGTATTTTTTCTTATCCCAACTATAAATTTGATACACTTCGCAAAAAAATATCCGGCAGGTTCATACGAAGGATCTGCACCTGATTCTTTAAACAAGTGGATTACGATGCGTATTGAAGTAAATGGAGCATCAGCCAAAATTTTTATTGACGGTTTAAAATATTCAAGTTTTGTAGTTGATGAAATGTTGGGCAATACAAAAAAATCTGTAGGGCTATATGTGGATATGGCTACCATAGGCTATTTTAAAGACTTGAAAGTAACCAAAAAACCATTGAAAGTAAAACAAACTCAACGAGAAAACAAGGGTTCAATATAGCTTTTAACATTAAAAAAAAACAACTTTAAAAAATGATTAAAAAAGTATTTCTATTGAGTTAGGAATGCTTTTTTTGTATCTAATTAACCATGCATAGTTAACTGAATTGTTTTGATTATTTGTGTTTTAAGAGTAATTTTTT
>PFPU01000117.1 GCA_002793215.1 Flavobacteriales bacterium CG_4_10_14_0_2_um_filter_35_18 | reverse complement strand
ACGTTATGGTTAATTTACACATTGCAAATCAATTATTTATACACTGATTAGTTACTTTTTTTTAAAAGAATCCACGTTTCACCACTTTTATAAACGAGCCAATATCGGTAGTCAAGATAAATCGGATTTTGGTGTTGTAGTTTGGCTGCGCAATTTCCCAGCTATTATTAGAATAAACAGGAAAATAAATTTCAAATAGCTCGTGTGCAATGTTTAATCGAACACCTGCATCGTATAAAAAATGCGCTTTTTTATCCTGATTTTTTACCAAACCTAAGTCGGAATAAACTTCTAAATAGCGCCAAATACTAATGCTTTGATTGGCAGCTAAAACCCATTGATTTGCAAAACTTTGCGACACTTTCGACTTAAAGGCTCCTTCATTAATAATGATTTGCTGACTTAAAAACCCTGTTTTTTCGGAGCGTCCAATATAATTATAGTCAAACAAATAATCAGTTGGTTTGTTTAAGGCAAAGCTAAAAAAATCACCATTAGTATTGTTGTAAATAAAGGTTCCGGCAAATAATCGCAAGTCTATTTGCCTATTTAAATCGGTGAGTTTTCGATATCTTAAATCAAAAGAAAGTTTGCTAAATTTTTTATCAAATTGCAAATCAAAATAATATCTTAAATCTCTGATGATTTCGGGTTTGCTAAAACCGTATCTCAAATTTAGGATGTTGTAATTGTTAATATCAGTAGGATCCGAAAAAAAGTTCCGTTCTCTATTTACGGTAACAAAGCGCAGTAGTAAACTTTTGCCACCGGCATCTCTCAAACTTTTTCGTTTAAAATCAATACTCACAAAGGGGGCGAATTTGGTAAAAAGTAAATCATTGTCAAAGTGAGAACTGCTACCTGTAATGCCAAAACGATATTGATAAATGTTAGAATTTTCGGGCAAATAGTTATATAGCAATGAAAAAGATCCAGTAAAAGTCTGACTTTTAAATCCGTAAGTTGGTGTAATTCTATATAAAATGTTTTTCTTTAAAAAGGTTTCATTATAAATTCGGGGTCCTAATAAAAAGCCATCATAAAAGTTGTAGTTTCCAAAAACATTGTAAAATACTTGGTTGTATTCGGGGTCTTCGACATCTTTTAAAAATCGGAATTGCAAAGGGCGGTTAAACAAACTGTTTTCTACTTTTTTCCAGTTGTTGCGCAAATTGTATTCGGGATACAGATTTTCATAATTTAGCACCAATTTGTCAATAGCAATTTTTGAAACATTTACTAATAGCGTGGTATCAATGTTGTTAAACCATTTTTTATAAATAATTGTTTTATCATTTAATCCGTATAAAATAACAGGTGTGGTTATGTTGCGATTGTTTTTGATGGTAACCGCAATAGAATCGCCTTGCACTTTAGATTTTGAAATGGTGTAATCAATTTTTTTATCGGTGTGAATAAAATCTTTAAAAAACCAATCAACCGGTTTATCGGTTTTAGATTTAATGAGCGTTTCAAAATCTTTGCTGCTTGTTTTTTTAAGTTTATACTGTTTGTAAAAAGATTTAAAACTCTGTTTCACAATTGAATCGCCAAGATAAGCGTCTAAATATTGCAGGCCCATTCCGGCTTTATATCTATTGACAATTTTTCGGTTAAAATTAGAAAGGGAATCATTTTGGGTGCTCAAAGCTTGATCTAGATTTTGGCGTGCTGCAAACTGGTAAACAAAAGGGTATTTTTCATTAAAACTCAATTTAGAAATATAAAATTTTCGCAAACCCCACAGTTTTGAAAGTGAACCAATGGCTTTAACATCTTTATAGTAAGCCTCAACATATTGCATCATCAAATAGGTTTGCATGCCGTCGGCAAGCCAGGCGTCTTCGCGATGATTAAAAAGCAGACTCCTATAAATAAACTTTTCGGATAAGGTTTTAAAAATTTTGATATCCCATTCAAAAGTGTCATTAAAAGGATGCAACATTTTGGGCAATTGGTTAAATCCATAAACCGGATTTTTATCGTAGGCCACCTTTGTAAGCACCATTTTTGGATAGGGAAAAGCCCCTAAATAAGATTCTATAAATTCAACAGCCCTGCTCAGTATTTGAGCTTTTAATATGGGATTTAAATTTTCGCTTTTAATATCGGTATAAACATCAACGTTGGGTGTGGTAAATTTTTCGAACAAACTTTCGGATTGCAAATAAATTTCGGCATCATTCGTGTCGTTGCAATGCATCACATAATGCATTTTATTATTTTTTAAAAACGATGATCCTACCAATAAATTTGAAGTTAACTGAAACCTTGAAGGCGCTTCAAAATCAATTTCATAAGTATAAGGCATGCTATACATATCATCTAAATTGATGTTGTTCATAGCCTTCCATTTACCATTTTCATAAACAGACGGAATGAGGTACCAATATTTTAGATAGTAATTATAATAGTTGCCACCATATCCCGTTAAGGCAATATCAGGTAATTTTACTTTGTAGGTTGCAATAATGGAGGCGCTTTGATTTGGGGCTAAAGGTTTTGGAAAAGGAATTCTTAAAATATCGGAATTGTTTTCGGGATAATTGTAATTAATAGATTGATAGTCAACCTGAACGCTGATAATTTTTGTATAACCACGTTGCTTGAGCTTGGCAAATCTAAATTTACGGTCAAAATCATCTAACAAGCGGTCAGCTAAAATGGTTTTACGGTCTTTAAAACTATTAGGCCAGTTGTTTAACAGCATAAATTTTAAGGTATCGGTTGAGGTATTGGTATATAAAATTTCTTGCTGAATATTGATGATATTTGTTGTTTCATCTAATTGCGCATTAATTTTAATAGTATTGCTTTGTGAAGCACACCAAAGACTCATAAAACATGATAATACCGATAAAATTAAGCCGTTTCTTTTCAATGAAGTTTGATGAATTTTAAGGGTTTTGAAAGATATAGTTTATCTATTTTTATATAATAAACACCAGTTTTTAAAGGTGTTATGTCTATTTTAATTAAGTTAGTTGAGCTGATTAAATGCTTGTAAACAGTTTGTCCCAATTGATTATAAACACTTAAAGATTGCCCCTTTAAACTAGGGTCAGTTTTTAATTCAAGCCAATCATAAACCAAATTTCCATTGTTAAAAGTAAGTGATTCATCAAGGGTTTGTGTGCCAATTGCCAAAGTATTTTCGGGTGTTTCTAATTCCATAACAACGGGTAAGTGGTCGCTCATATTGTATAAGTTATTGCGCGTAGTTTGCGAAAAAATCCCCGTACAGCTTGTGTTATTGATTGATTTATCGTAACAATTACCGTTATTGCCAAAGGCTTTATAGGAGTTGGCAACATAATATAAATCGGCACTGGTTTGAAGGTTTTTAGACATCAAAATAAAATCAAATCGGTCATTTAGTCCGCCGCCAGCACCATAAGCATCGGTACCATTATAATAAAAAGTATTTGTGTGGGTAGATTGGGTGTGAATATCGGCAAAAAGCGCATTATTATTCCAATTGCCAGATCTGTTTATTGGGTCAACTAAAACAATGTTGTTGGTGGCTTCTAACAATTTTTGATAAGCCTCTTCGGTGCTCTTATATAAGTTAAAATCCCCTCCAATAAGAACAAAATGATTAGTAGGGATAAGTTTTAAAACGTCTATAAAATCAGTTACCATTCCTAAACGGGCCGCTTCATTTGAAGCGCCTTGTGAAGATTTTAAATGCGCCACAAAAACCTCTAAATAAATGGGATTGGTAGCGGCATTTTCGGTTTTTAGCTTAAAGGTGTAATGGTTGATATCTCTAACACCCGTAGGGATTTCAGATTGTGCCGTGAGCAATAACTTATGGCTGTTATAAAACACCAATTGTTGCAATTCTTGAAAACTACTTGAAGTGTTAGGCACAAACACAGCCCGTGCAAATCGGTTATCTTGAGTTTGCAGAGCGGTATTTAGAATGGAATTGGCAGCAGTTTCTGAACCCAATTCGCATACCATAAAAATATCGGGTTGCACCTCGCTTAAAATACTCGTTAAAAAGGGCAATCGCTCGTTTGGAAGCGGTATTGGAAAATCGAGTAGGTTATAAGACATGATTTTAAGATTGGTTTGCCCAAAAGCAAACAAACTGAGCATCAAACTTAAATAAAGAAGGTTTTTTTTCAAAGTTTGCAATGGTTAGAAATTTGGTTTCAAGCTGTATTTTGCATAGAATCTTCTAAAATGTTCAACGGCTTCATCGGCCGTATCAACCACTCTAAAAAGCTCTAAATTTTCGTCACTCACAGTGTGATAGCGCTCAATTAAAGTTGTTTTAATCCAATCAATTAAACCTTTCCAATAAGCTGTTCCCACCAATACAATGGGGAAACGACCAATTTTTTTTGTTTGAATCAAGGTTATTGATTCAAAAAGTTCATCTAAGGTTCCAAAGCCTCCGGGCATCACCACAAAACCCTGAGAATATTTTACAAACATCACTTTTCTGACAAAGAAATAATCGAACTCCAGATTTTTATCTTTATCGATATACGGATTAAAATGTTGTTCATGAGGTAGTTCAATGTTGAGCCCCACCGAAATGCCTTTGCCTCTAAAAGCGCCTTTATTGCCAGCTTCCATAATGCCGGGACCACCACCGGTCACAATGCCAAAGCCGTGTTGGGTGAGTTTATAAGCAATTTCTTCGGCCAATAAATAATTGGGATCATCGGGTTTTGTACGAGCTGAGCCAAAAATACTCACGCAAGGTCCAATGCGACTGAGCTGTTCATAGCCATTGACAAACTCTGACATAATTTTAAAAATAGCCCAAGAGTCGTTAGATTTTATCTCATTCCACGATTTGTGTTTTAGCTTGCTAAAAATACGTTTATCTTCTTCGGGCATCATTGATTGTCATCTTTTAGGTTTAAAATGGGTCTTTTTTTATATAATGTTTGCTAAATTAATTCTTTTTTAAGGAATGGTGCGGTATAGCCTTTGTTAAAATTGGCGAGTGATTCGGGGGTGCCTTGAAATAAAATTTCACCACCTTTTTTTCCACCCTCTAAACCAATGTCAATCACGTGGTCGGCTAATTTTATAACGTCTAAATTATGTTCAATAATTAAAACGGTATTGCCTTTATTCACCAATTTATTCAAAACATTCATCAACACATTTATATCTTCAAAATGCAAGCCAGTTGTGGGTTCGTCTAAGATATAAAAAGTACTTCCCGTATCTTTTTTTGAAAGTTCAGTTGCTAATTTTATGCGTTGTGCTTCGCCTCCCGAAAGGGTAGTAGCAGGTTGTCCAAGCGTTATATAACCCAAACCAACTTCTTTAATAGTAGCTAATATTTTATGGATTTTAGGAATGGATTCGAAAAAATTTACGCTTTCGTTGATGGTCATATCGAGCACATCCGAAATTGATTTCCCTTTATAGCGCACTTCTAAGGTTTCTCTATTAAAACGTTTTCCTTGACAAGTTTCGCAAACCACTTGAACATCTGGCAAAAAATTCATTTCAATAACACGAACCCCACCACCTTGACAGGTTTCGCAACGCCCGCCCGGCACATTAAACGAAAAGCGCCCAGCTTTATAACCGCGAATGGCCGCCTCGGGCGTTTTGGCAAACAAAGCCCTTATTTCGCTAAAAACATTGGTATAAGTCGCCGGATTTGACCGCGGCGTTCTGCCTATCGGCGATTGGTCAATGTCGATAACTTTATCAATAAACTCAAGTCCTTCAATACTTTTATAAGGCATTGGTTTTTTTAAGGCATTATAAATAGATTGGTTTAAAATTGGATAGAGCGTTTCATTGATTAAGGTAGATTTGCCACTTCCCGAAACACCCGAAACACAAATCATTTTACCAAGAGGAAAACTCACACTCACATTTTTTAGATTATTTCCTGTAGCACCTGTTAAAATAAGCTGGTTGCCATTGCCTTGCCGCCTTGTTTTGGGTGTTTCAATTTTGAGTTTTCCACTTAAATATGCGCTGGTTAAGGTGTGGCTTTTTAAAAGTTCTTGTGGCGTGCCAATACTCACAATTTCACCACCTAGACGCCCAGCTTTTGGACCGATATCAATAACATAATCGGCACTTAAAATCATGGCGGCATCGTGCTCTACAACGATAACTGAGTTACCTAAATCTCTCAGTTTTATTAAGGAATCGATTAATCGCTGGTTGTCGCGTTGATGAAGGCCAATACTCGGCTCATCTAAAATATAGAGCACGCCAACCAATTGAGAGCCAATTTGAGTCGCTAATCGGATGCGTTGTGCTTCACCACCCGAAAGCGATTTTGCCGTTCGGTTTAGCGAAAGATAAGATAAGCCAACATCTAATAAAAAGGAAAGGCGTGTTTTGATTTCTTTAATGATTTCATCGGCAATGATATG
>PFPU01000182.1 GCA_002793215.1 Flavobacteriales bacterium CG_4_10_14_0_2_um_filter_35_18 | reverse complement strand
CCGCATTGACGCCCAAATTAACGGATTGTTTTAATTTTTAGATTTTATCAAAAGCTCCTCAAAATCTTCCGTTTGGTCTAAAGTGCAAAAAATGGTTTTAACCAAGGGAGGCGGAACCGCTAATTTGCGTTGTTCTAAATGGAGCCATGCCGCAAAAATTTGCACTTCGGCGGCCAACACGCCGTGGTCTTTATAAATATAGTGGTGCATTTTAAAGCGTTCTGCCTGAGCTGAAATGGCTTTTAACCGCAATTCAATATGCAGCGATTCACCTAAGCGGATTTCTTTATAAAAGGTAGTCTCTTCTTTAAACAAAATAGGACCGATATGATTTGCTTCTAAAAGCGCCGGTGTTAACCCGAAATCGTTAAAAAAACGAATCCTACATTCGGCAGCATAATCATTATAAGCGGTATGACGCAAATGCTTATTCGGATCAAAATCTGCCCATTTTGTTGTAAAGGCAATTTTATATACCATTCAATAAGGTTTTCATGCGGCTAATGGCTTCCCTTAATTTGGCTTCGGACGTTGCATAACTCACACGCAAACAATTGGGTGCGCCAAACGATTCACCCGAAACGGTTGCTACATAAATTTCTCCTAATAAGAGCATTGAAAACGCTGAAGCATTATTAATGAGTTGTCCTTTAATGGTTTTTCCAAAGAAATAGGAAACATCCGGAAAGAAATAAAAAGCGCCATCGGGCTTATTGAGTTTAAATCCGTTGATTTCGGATAATAATTGATAAACCAAATCGCGACGTCTTTTAAATTCTTCAACCATATAATTGATGCTCGAAACGGGTGCTTCTAAAGCCACAATTGCGGCGCGCTGTGTAATGCTATTGGTTCCGGAGGTAATTTGACCTTGCATTTTTTCACACGCTTGCGCGATAAATTTAGGTGCGCCGATATAGCCCAAACGCCATCCCGTCATGGCAAATGCTTTCGACAATCCGTTAACAGTAATGGTGCGGTGATACATATCTTCAAAAGCGGCAAAGCTAAAAGCGGTTCCTTTATAAATAATGTGTTCATAAATTTCATCCGAAATAATAAAAATATTTGGATGTTTTGCTAACACATCCGCTAAGGCACGGTATTCGGCCTTGCTATAAACCGTTCCACTCGGGTTGTTAGGTGAATTAAAAAATACTAATTTAGTTTTTGGGGTGATGGCCGCTTCGAGTTGTGCTGGAGTGATTTTAAAATCAGTTTCAACGGTTGAAGGAATTTCAATTGAAATACCCTCGGCCATATTTACCATAGCGTCATAGCTAACCCAATAGGGTGCTGGCAATAAAACCTCATCACCGGGGTTTACCAAAGCCATCACAATGTTTGACAGAGATTGTTTAGCGCCGGTAGATACCACAATTTGATCGGCTGTATAAGTCAAATTGTTATCGCGTTTAAATTTGTGGCAAATGGCCTGACGCAAATCTAAATAACCGTTAACGGGAGAATAGCTGCTGTAATTATCGTCAATAGCTTGTTTAGCAGCGTCTTTAATAAAATCGGGTGTGTTAAAATCGGGTTCACCCAAACTTAGGCTAATGATATTTTTACCTTGTTCATTTAAAGCGCGGGCTTTGGCTGCCATTGCCAAGGTGGCAGAAACCGGAAAATTGTTGATTCTGTCAGAAATTAAGTGATTCATAATTAAAATTGTTAAGCGTAACTAGGTTTTTTTCCTAATGATTTTAAAAGTTTATAATGTTCAATAACGGCACTTCGCATGGTTTGATACTCGTTATAGGGCAAGTTAAACTCCGAAGCCGTTTCTTTTACAAAAGAAGCTATTTTTTGGTAATGAATATGCGAAATATTTGGAAAAATATGATGTTCAACTTGATGGTTTAAGCCACCGGCATACCAAGAAATAAATTTATTATTTGGGGCAAAATTAGCGGTGGTATAGAGTTGATGAACGGCCCAAGTATGGTCTAGATTTCCTGCTTTATCAGGAATTGGCATTTCAGTTTTTGGCACCACATGAGCGAGCTGAAAGATGATGCTTAAAATAATGCCGGCGGTATAATGCATCACAAAAAAACCGATTAAAACTTTCCACCAAGCAAGGTCTAAAACCACCAAAGGAAGCACAATCCACAATAAATAATAGGCGATTTTAGTAGTGATTAAAAGTGTCCATTCTTTGACAGGATTAGGAATGGTGCCACACGATAATTTTCGCTTTAAATAAGTGTGCATTTGAATAAAATCGGTTGTTATCGCCCAATTGATGGTTAACAATCCGTAAAGAAAAAAGGAGTAATATTTTTGAAATTTATGAATTTTAAACCATTTAGACTGACTCGAAAAACGGATAATTCTACCTGCGTCAATATCTTCATCATAACCCGGAATATTCGTGTAAGTATGGTGTAAAACGTTGTGTTGAACTTTCCAATTATATACATTTCCTGCCAAAATATAAATGCTACTTCCCATTAATTTATTGACCCATTTTTTGCTTGAAAACGTGCCGTGATTGCCATCGTGCATGACGTTCATGCCAACACCTGCCATACCAATTCCGACAAGAATGCTCATTAAAAGCAAGACCCACTGTGGTAAATTTAGCGTTAAAATGAGTGTAAAAGGCACTAAAAATACACTAAAAATAATGACCGTTTTTAAATATAATTTACGATTCCCAGTCCGCTTAATATGGTTGTCTTTAAAATACGAATTGACCTTTTTATTGAGGGTTTTAATAAAATTAGTCTTGTCGGTTTTAGAAAAAGCAATGGCATTTTGAATCATTATTTTAGTTTTAAGTTGTCACAAACAGCAAAGAAACTCTATTATTTCTACAATCGCGCGACGATTTTTAAAAATTAACATTTTATAAAACTTCAAAGCTATCTATTAGTATCGTAATTTTGCCGCAATTTATTGTTTATGGAAACGCTTTTAAACTATTTTAAAAACTTGTCGCCCATCCAAATTAATCAATTTGAAAAACTGGATGCGCTCTATAAAGAATGGAATGCTCAAATAAACGTGGTATCTCGTAAAGATATTGACCAGCTTTATGTTAGGCATGTATTGCATTCTTTAGGCATTGCTAAAGTTCAAGCATTCAAGCCTAAATCTCAGATTTTAGATGTTGGCACGGGAGGCGGTTTTCCTGGAATTCCATTGGCTATTTTGTTCCCCGAAACCCAGTTTTATTTGGTGGATGCGATTGCCAAAAAAATTAAAGTCGTTCAAGCTGTTTATAATGAACTGGGATTAAAAAATGTAAAGGCTACACAACTTCGCGCCGAACAAGTTAAGGGGGAATTTGACTTTATTGTGAGTCGCGCGGTTACCAATATGGATGATTTTGTAAAATGGACTCATCAAAAGGTGGCAAAAAAACAAAGGCACGAACTAAAAAATGGCATTTTATATTTAAAAGGTGGCGATTTAACTGACGAGCTCATCCATTTTAACAACGCAAAACAATACAATTTATCCGACTATTTTGGAGAAGATTTTTTTGAAACCAAAAAAGTAGTGCATGTGCCTTTAAAATTTAAAGGTTAAAACCGTCGCTCCAATCTAAATCCTTCAATAGCTATCGAGCATTTTTGTCCACAGATAATTTCGGAAATCAATTTTCCCGTTGCCGGACCCTGACTCCAGCCCATCATAGAATGACCGGCAGCTATACTTACATTGTTAAAGTGCTTTGCGCGTCCAATAAAAGGTAATCCATCTGGCGAAACAGGACGCAAACCGCAAGCTGCATCAGCTAGCTCTTCTTTGTTGATGGTTAAATTTGGATAAAATGCCTGAGCTGCATCGGCTATAGCTTTAACTCTTAGCGGATTAATTTTGTGATTGATACCCGAAAGCTCCATCGTACCACCAAAACGCGTAAATCCATTCATGGGTGAAACAGCGGTATTGCGCTCGGCTAAAATGGCGGGATATTGAATACCTGTTTTGCGGTGTACGTTGATGCGATAACCTTTTCCGGCCTGAATCAACAATTTGACACCGAGTTTTTTAGCCACTAACGGACTCCAAGAACCACAAGCAATTACCAACTCATCACAAGCTAAAGTCTGTTTGGTCGTTGTAACCGATTGCACTTGATTTTGAACTTGATTAAAATCTAAAACAGGCTCATCTGTATAAAAGGTGACCCCATTTTGTTTGAGGTATTTGTGCATACTTTGCATAAATTCACCCGGGGTTGAATGTGCATCGCACAAATAGTAATAAGCCCCTTCGGCCTTGAGTTCCGGCTCCATTTTAAGGAGTTCGGCTTTGTCAAAATGCTTAACTTCTAAACCCTGAGCTCTTGCCACAGCTGCCATGTGCGCTTCTTTTTCGGCAAACTTTTCGGTTTGATAGCACATCAGTAAACCTTTGCGCTCAAATTGAAAATCAAAAATCTTTTGATCTTTCATAGCTTGATAAAGCTCCCGACTTAAAATAGTCAAATCTCTAATGATGGGCGCTGCATAAGTTACGTGTTTGGCTGTAGCCGATTTGTTAAAAGCCCAAGCCCAACGCCACAAATCGAGGTTTAAACGCGGTTTAAGATAAAAGGGACTGGCAGAATTAAACATCATTTTGATGCCCGAAGCTACCATTCCGGGAGACGAAAGCGGAATGACATGGCTGGGCGAAATATAGCCCGCATTTACAAAGGATGCGCCGGCACTAATGTTGCTTTGATCAATAATACACACTTTACAACCCGCTTGTTTTAAATAATAGGCGGTTGATAATCCAATAATTCCTCCGCCAATAATAACCACATTTTTCAATTTTTAAATATTTTTAGGTTCAATTAAATCCCATTGATTGCCGTAAAGATCTTCAAAAACAGCCACCGTTCCATAGGGCTCTTCAACAGGTTTTCGAATGATTTTAATGGCATTATCTAATAAATTTTGATAGTCTTTTTTAAAATTTTCGGTTTTTAAAAACAAAAATACGCGTCCACCCGATTGCATTCCAATAAATTTTTTTTGTGTCTCACCATCGGCTTTAGCCAAGAGCAATGAGAATTGATTTGTGGCTTGTGGGGCTACCAAAACCCAGCGTTTATGGGCACTTAAAACCGTATCTTCAATCAATTTGAATTTTAATTTGCCCACATAAAAATTGATGGCTTCATCATAATCACTTACAATTAGGGCGCAATGTGCAATGTATCGGGTCATTTTATAGATGATTTATTGTTTCTGGTAGCCCTCATTATTCTTTAAATCCAAATTCAAGTTTTACTTTTTTTGGTAAACTTGCCACCACCAAGTTATAGGAGTGATCAACCAATTCAAAAAACTGCTGGTGTGTTAAACAAGCTTGAGGTGTAACGGTATTCCAATGGTGTTTATTCATGTGAAACCCTGATTTTATGCAGTGGTATTCTTCGCGCAACTCAATGGCGCGCTCGGGGTCGCATTTTAAATTGACGCTAAATTCAGCTGTTTCCAATCCTGTTAAGGCAAACATTTTGTTGGCGACTTTAAAAACTAAGGTCGTTTGGTCAAACGGAAAACTTTCGGTTACGGCATGTTTTTTTAAGCAATAGGCTCTAAATAGTTCGGCATTCATAGACGTAAAAATACAAAAAAAAGCGATTTCTTTTTAGTAAAGAAATCGCTTTTAATCTAAATTAACTATGCTATTAAGCAAACTCCGGCTTTAATCTAAAGAAGTTTCTATTTCAAAGCTCGGTGGATTGCTTAAATGTCGTTTTACGGTGCATCCTGCAATGGCACTTTTAATGGCGTTTTTATATTTTACCGGAAAAGATTCGGGCAATTCAACGTGAATGTTGATATTTTCGGCCATGTGGGTTAGGTTGTTGTATAAAATGGTTTCGATAATGGTTACATTTTCTAATGGCAATTGGCGGTTTTGTATAAATTCTCGTGCATAATAGGCAGCGCACATGCCCGCCGATGCTAGGAATAGTAAAAATGGTGAGTCATTTATGGTTATTTTTTTTTCGTTTGAAAAAGGAACAATTTGATTGTTTTCGTCAAATTTTACGGTAATTGTCATATTATTTAAATTTTAAATTGGCACAAAAATACAATCTTAATTTAAAGTGAAGTGTAACTTAAACTACAAACAAATCAGCGGCAATTCCATCGGCTAAAAATAAGCCTTTTGAAGTGATTTTAAGGGTGGCAGCTTTAGAATTTTCGGTATTGATAAGTTCTAAAGTTCCTTGGCTGAGGTGTTTTTGAGCTTGTTTTAAGAGTCGCTTATGGTATTCTAATCCAAATTGTGTTTCAATGGTTTTGAGGTCAATGCCCCAAATGGTGCGCAAACCCATCATAATGGTTTCGTTAAAGCGATTGTTTATTGTCAAAATTTCGGTTTCACTCGGCAATTCATTATTGGCAATTGCTATTAAATAACGTGCGTTATTAGACACATTCCAACTTCGGGCGCTCCCATTAAATGAATGTGCCGAAGGGCCAATGCCTAA
>PFPU01000159.1 GCA_002793215.1 Flavobacteriales bacterium CG_4_10_14_0_2_um_filter_35_18 | reverse complement strand
ACTGAAGGAAGGCACTTCTTTTAGCTGGCTTTACGTTGCCACACATTTGAAAAAAAACTGAAAGTTGATTAAAAGCCTGATTTCCTTATTACTAATTTTAATAACATTTTGCGGATTCTCTCAATCTGATAAGGGAAAAATACGCGAAATTGAAATCAAATCATACCAAATTGAAAGCAATTTAGGAAAAAGAATAAAGACCAATAAATTCGTTATTGATAGCGCACAAATAAAATCTGACAAATATCAAAACAAATTAAGTGCGGAAATCAAATTTAAAGAAAGTGGAAATAAATTAACGGCTAATATTTATTTTGACGCTGATAAAATAATACTGATTAAAATTAAGGAACCAAGTCCTTATTTTAAAACCTACGAAGATGCGGAGAAGCAATCTGAATTTTATTTTGACATTGGCAAATCAATAGACAAAAAAGTAAGAATTAAAATTCCAAGTGTTTTGCACGGTGTTGGAATGCCTAATAATCTTGACAAAGAATTCGGTTATAATCAAGATTTGACAACCGAATATTTAATGAAATTGACTGAAAAAATAATTAAGATAACAACGGAATAAAAAACGTGTGGCGACACCGGCTATAGTTCATTGCGACGGAATTTCCTACTCGGAAATTCCTGCGTATTTACTAACTTTGGGTTACGGCGGAAAATCCTCGCGGATTTTCACGCAACGAAACCATAGCCAAACCCGTTGTAAAAAATTTACGAAATGAAAATAGGATACAAAAAGAAACACCTGAATGTGAATTTAATTATAGGACTATTTTGGTTAATTTGGTTCTTTGTCAGAGTTTTTGAAAAAAATGATCCCAATTGGACTGACTATGGATGGATTGTAATTTCTCTAATGTATTTAGGGCTGTACTTTTACCAAAAGAATTATAAGTATTTGACAATTGAAAACGGAATAATTAATGTAAATGGACCGTTTGGAAAAAAGCTGAATATGACTGAAATAAAACGGATTAAAAAGTTTGCGGGAGATTATATCTTAAAAACGGACAAAAAAGAATTGACCATCAATACACAAATAATCGACCCGAATTCCCTCGCTGAATTAAATGCGGAATTGGAAAAACTGAATGTTGAATGGAATTAAAAAACGTTTTACAACAATGAATAACCGCAATTACGGCGGATTCGACTACGTCCGAATCCACGCGGAATTGCTAAAGTCTGTGCCAAACTGAAAATTAATGCATATTAACCCATAACTGTCGATTATACGAGAACGTTGTGCACCATTCTAAAACCCTATGAAAAAAACACTTATTTTAATCCTAATCTTAACCCTTGTTGGATGTGGTTCTCATAAAAATAAAACAATTGAAACTAAGGTAACATCAAGTCAAAAAATTGAAAATTTTATAAAATCACAAAATTATATTGTGCATTTGCCTAACAATTGGCAACCCATTTTAAATTCTCACGATTCGTTGAGCTTTTCGCCTAAGAATTTAGGCGATATTTTCTATAAAAATATGGTTACAATCTTCAAAAAATCAAAAGATAAATCTGAAAAGGCCACTCTAAAAACATTTACAGAAAAGAATATTGGCATGTTAAATTCAAAAAATAAATTTAATAACACCGTTTATACTACAAAACAAACGCGATTTGGTGAAACCTATATCTTCGGTTATAAACAACATTGGAATGCAACAAATTACATTGTTAATATCATCTATTTTGAGTATAAAGATGATAATTATATGCTTCGCTATGACTCCAGCGACAAATTTTATAACACCTATTTAACCGATGTCGATTTTATTTATAATAATTTGGAATTCAATAACTAGAGTGCTTAAAATACCGTTTATAAAAACCTTACCTTCTGTATTTTTTACGCGTCAATTCTAAAATACCGTTAATAAAAGTCAGCGGATGAATGGGATTGCCGGGAACATACAAATCAATGTGTACTTTGTTTAAAAAGTCGCGTTTTAGCGCGGTACTTTCGGCAAAAATGCCACCACTTATGGCATCAACGCCTACCAAAATAAACAAACGCGGTTCGGGAACAGCTTCAAAAGCAATTTGCAGTGCCTCAACCATGTTTTCGGTAATAGGTCCCGTAACCACAATGCCATCGGCATGGCGCGGCGAAGCGGTAAACTCAATGCCATAGCGCCCCATATCAAAATTCACATTGCCACAAGCACCCAACTCTAGCTCATTGCCATTATCGCCACCGGCAGAAACTTGGCGGAGTTTTAAAGAGCGGTTAAAAATGCTTTGTATTTCTTTGCGGATGAGGCTTGCTTCTACTTTTATTTCTTTTGATTCCCCTTGATAAACCATCAAACTATCGCGATTATTGGTAGCCATTTTATATTGGTTTGTAAACGTTATCTTATTGGGAAACTGCATTTGACAATCGCCACAAAAAGCGCATTTACCCAAATCAATGGCTAGTTTATTTTTATTCAACAAAATAGCTGCCGTTGGACAGAAGTCGATAAGTTCTTGTGCATTTATAGCTTTGTCAGATATTTGAGGAATTCCTCTAAATATTTCGGGCAAAGAAGCCTTAGTTAAGTCCTTTATAAATTGCTTACCTTGATGCTTTACTATGATTAAATCGTCTAAAAACATATACTTAAATATTATAAATCGTGACCACTATACGATAAATCGTAACTCTTGTTATTGATAGGAAAATCGGAAATTTCAATATTGCGCAACGACAATTCTAAGGCTTTCCAGTTGTGCATTGATGGGTCTTTAATTTTATACCATTCCAATTGACCATTTTGATCCGTTAAGGCGGTGTGAATAATTTCACCTCGCCAGCCTTCGGTTGCGCTTACGCAGATTGAATTTGGATTTAAAACAACTTTATAATCGGGTTTTGAACTAACAAGCTCGCTTTTATGTAGTTCGAGCATAGTTTTAATAAGCTGAATAGATTGTAAGGCTTCTTGATAGCGCAAAAAGCCGCGCGCCATCACATCGCCGCTAATGCAGGTTTTAGGTTCAAACTCAACGGTTTTATAATAGCCAAAAGGATGACTTAGGCGAATATCGCGTTTATAACCAACAGTTTTTGCCACCATTCCAACGCAGCCTAACAAGCCAACATTTATTTTAGAAATGATGCCAATGCCATCAAAACGTTTAATGACACTGGGAATGTTAAAGGTCTTTTCTGCCATTTCAACAAAACGGCTTTCAAATTCATTTAAAACCAAAATTAAATCCGATTTTAAACCCTCTTTTAGGGGATAATGTGTGCCGCCAATTCGTATCAATCCTTTTCCAAAACGGTTACCACACCAGCGTTGTGTAAAATTGATTATGGGTGTTCTAAGTGCATTAAAAACGCTGCTTCCCAGTTGGTAAGCCACGTCGGTACACATGCCGCAAAGGTCGCCTGTGTGAATTGCCAAGCGCTCTAATTCTAAAGCAATCGTTCGTTCTAAGTTTAAATTAGCATCCACTTTAATTTGCGATAAAGATTCCATGGCGGTTACAAAAGCGAGGGTATGTGCAATGGCTGAATCGGCAGTAATGCTTTCGGCTAAAAGGGTGCGTTGCAAATCGGTCTTTTTATGAAGCATCAAAGTTTCGATGCCCCGATGTTGCCAGCCGAGCTGAATTTCGAGGTGTTTCACCGTTTCGCCATGGCAACTAAATTTAAAATGACCTGGTTCAATAATTCCTGCGTGAATAGGGCCTACGCTAACCTCATGCATTTCGGTTGAATCAAAGTGATAGAACGGATAGTTGGCAATTTGTTTTGATTGGTCGGCGCGATTATGTGCAAATCGGACCGGTTTTAACCACGGGTGGTTTAGAAATTGAATGTTAAAATTTTCGTGGATTTCACGTTCAAAAATATGAAAAGCAAAATGATCTTGCGTTAAGGATTCAAGCGCAGTTTCAATGGACAAAAGTTGATGAGAAAAAACCAAAAAATCGTGGTTAACATCCGCTGCAATAATTACAATCAACTGAAAACCAATCCCCTTAGGAATGGCGAAATAATTTGAACAATGCGCTTTATCAAAGTCGAGCAACAATTTTATTGTTTGAACCCTAAAATCATTGTAAGACAAAACAGGGATATCAGCCGTTAAAATAGGACTGCCATTTTTGAGTTTAATATATTGATTTTGTGCTTTCATAATCTTATTTTATAGCCGCTTGAATTAAATCGAATAAGAATTGATTTTGAAAAATACCGAAGTAAATACTTACCCCTAGTAAAAATATTTGAAGAACGTATTCTATTGGTTTACCCTTTAAATTGGAAAGATTATTAGGATTTGGCGGATAAAACAACATCTTAAATATGGCTCTTAACAACACATAAAAAATGACGATTAAGGCAAATAAGATTAACAAAACAATGATCCAATGCTTTTGAAGCATCAATTCTTTAAAAATTAGCAATTCACTGATAAACAATCCAGATGGTGGCATGGCCATAATACCGATGGAACCAAAAAGCAATATTAGTCCGCCAATGGGGTTTTGATAAAAATAACCTCTTATTTCGGTTTTATTTCCGCCATTAATTCTAATCATTTGCCCCACCTGAAAAAAGAGTCCGGATTTTAGAATTGCATTAAAAGTAAGATGTAAAAAGGCGGCCAAAACACCTACTTTTCCTAAAGTAAGGGCAATTAAAACCAGCCCGGCATGTTCCATACTTGAATAGGCGTACATGCGTTTACAATTTTTAATCCGCATTAAATAGGCAGCCGCAAAAAATAAGGTCGATATTCCCGCAATTAATAAAACATGATTCATCCAAGGACCAATTGAGGTATTTGAAAAAGCTTGGTAAAAACGGTAGATTCCTAAAAATCCAGCATTTAAAACCACACTTGAAAACAAGCCACTTATAGGAGATGGCGCTACATCTTTTGCATCAATATCGACGTTAAACATAGGAATTGCCCCCATTTTAACACTAAAGCCAACCAAAATAAATACAAATGCGGCCTTCAACCAAATGGGATTCATCAATAAAGCATTTTGTTTTAGCAAGGTAAAAGTCAATTCGTTTAGGTGTATTTCTTGGGCCGCAACACTCAAAAATAAGATGCCCACAAAGGCAAGGGTAATTGAAATTGAGCAGGCAAAAATGTATTTCCAAACAGCTTCTAAAACAACGGCTTTACGGTCGTGATAAATTAAGGTCGCTCCTGTTAAAGTGGTTGCTTCAACAAAAGCCCACAACATGCCATACCGACTGCTTAAATAAACCCCCATAAGCGCGGCATTAAAGCCAATATAAACCGCATTATGGATGCTAACGGTGCGCAATAATTCGTCCTGGTTTTTTTCATAAACCTGATAATGAACCGCAGAAATAAAGCTCAAAACAGAAAGTATGCAGGCAAAAAGAACGCTTATGCTATCGTAATTAAAATAATCAACTTTATTGTAATTTAGGTTTTGAAAGAGGTAAATAACAAACCCAATTTGGAGGATGTTAAAAATATAAACTGCACCGTGCATAAGGTTTTTAGACCTTAACAGCAAAATGAGTCCGATAAAAACAACCGCCACTAAATAGTACGTATAAATCATAATACTAATCTTTTAAACTTGACAAAACATCCGACGAATCATCGTGAAAATGATAGGTAAGTTTGTTAAAAAATATTCCCAACACCAAGACACTGACAAATAAATCGAGTAAAATAGCGGTGTTTATTAAAAAGGGCATTTCATTACCAACCGCCAAAGCCATTAAAAAAACGCCATTTTCAATTACGATAAAGCTAATGATGTGAATGGTAATGGTTTTATTGATAACAATAAAAATAAGTCCCATAATCACTGCGGTAATTGCTGTGGAAAGGTATTTAATTTTTATAAAATCATTTTTTAGAAGGTTTCCTAAAATAATGGTAATAATAAAAACGCTAATGGTTGCTATAATGAGGTAAAAACCCTTCATCTTGCGATGGTTTTTAAAATTGTTAATGTTGGTAATTTTATTTCTTTTAGAGATATTTAACAGGTAAACTGGGATTAAAATTCCTTTGAAAACAAGGGTTTCAACAGCTATAAACCCAATGTTAAAATAGCTGAGTTCGTCTAATCCGATAAGGGCAATTAAGAATAATAAAATGCCTTGAAAGCCAAGCAGAAAAATATACCTTTTAATATTTACCGAAATGGAAAAATAAAGTATTGAAACCGCGAATAAGAGTATAAATAATGAATCCATAATTACAAGTGGTTTTCTAAAAGTAAAATCATTAAAAACATTACGACCGCAATTCCAGAAATGGTTAACACAAACTGTGAATTGTAAATCATTTTTAAACGTGCTCTAAAACTTTCGAGCACGCCAATGGTAATGGCAAAAATGATTTCAATAAGTATAAAGATGAGCACTTCTTGCCAAAGGGGTAATTCCCATAAAATCAGAACCACATTTGCGATGATTCCTCCAAAAATAGAGAATTTTAAAGCATTGCCAATGCCCACAAGAGCCATATCAAAACCACTGTTATCTAAAACCATAACTTCGTGAATCATGGTGAGTTCAAGATGCGTTTTAGGGTCGTCAATTGGCAAACGGCTACTTTCAATTAATGAGAATTGTAACAAGATGTAACACGACAGCACCACAAATAAAATAGAAGAAGAACTATCTAAATTAAAAGTTGTAAACATCTCGGCTAATGAACTTTGTCCGGTTAATAAAACTAAAGCAGCCATAATCATAAAGATGGCAGGTTCAATAAGCATTGAAAATAGCGCTTCGCGGTTAGCACCCATCCCTTCAAAACCACTGCCCACATCTAAAGCGCTAATAATGATAAAAAATTTTCCTAAGGCTAGCAAATAGATGAACAACAAAAAATCGCCTTCAAAATGGATAAAACCAGCATATTTATTTGTAAATGGGATAAATAACGCCGCAATAATTAATACCAAAATATTAATAACGGGCGCTACCTGAAAAATAATGCTGGTAGTAGTGCTAAAAATACTTCCTTTTTTGAGCAGTCGAAAAATGTCATACCAAGGTTGCCAAACAGAAGGACCTCTTCTACCACTAAACTTTGCTTTGGTAACGGCAATTAAGCCTGGAAACACAATGGCGCAAATCAATATTAAAATAGAACTCAACATTTAGATAATGTTTGTAATGGTTAATAATACAATTAAAATGATGAAAAATAAGGGATACATAATATAATCTTGAATTTTACCGGTTTGTAAAACTGCCAGCTTTTTAACCCAAATAATCAAGGTATTAGCGATGGGCATAATGGCCGTATTTTCAATTTTATCTTCGGTATGTGTTTTAAAAGTGCGTGGTATTGGAAAAATTTCGGTTTCGCCATAGCTAATGTTGTCACTATGGTCAATAAAAAGTGGTTTGGCAATGCGCGCAAAATTAGCAGCAAAAGAGGTTGCGGTATATTGATTGGTTGCCGGATTTGCAAACTGGTAGCCACAGCCCCAAGTAGCTCCAAGGCTAACTTGCTTACTTTTTAAAATTAATTTTCGGAATGCATAAAACACTATAAATAAAACAATAAGAATCATTGCTAAGAGGCCTATCCAATGTAGCGAATTGGTAATTGGTAGGTTTTTAAATGCTATTTCAGGAAATTTTTCTTGAATAACCGAGGTAATTAATTGATAAAAATAAAGTGGCAATAGTCCGATAATAACAATCCAAAAAATAGGCAATAGTTTTGCCAATCGCATAGAAGGCGCTACTTCGGTAG
>PFPU01000137.1:10490-37093 GCA_002793215.1 Flavobacteriales bacterium CG_4_10_14_0_2_um_filter_35_18 | reverse complement strand
AATTATTGTTAAAAATAAAATCATTCTATAATTCACGTTATTTTGATGATATTTTAAAATTCCATCACTCATTATTGGATTAGTCATAGTTATATCTATAAACTGACTTTCGAGATAACAAAAAAGACAGTAAAAAATCGGAATTAAAATCAGATAGATTAAATTCAGTCCGATTATTTTTTTCAGAGAACTAACTTTTCGAGATGTGAAATAAAATCCGATTGGAATTAAAGTCAGAATGAAAGCAATGTCCGTTTCAAATATCCTAAATTCTTTTCCGCCATAAAATTCGAGTTTATAATCCGCCAAGTATTTTAACGTTCTGCGAGTCAAAATCCGATAGTCCAATTCAAACCAAACTCCGATAATAAAAGTCAGAACTACGGTGAGAATTAATAAGATTAGTTTTCGATTTTCTTTTAGCATTTATTTTTTTCAGCTTGTTGCCAACGAGTTTTTATAAGATTTGTGCGACGTAAAAATCGGAGATTTTTTCGCCGTAGCCCTATTTTTGTTGAATGTTTGTCGGTTTCTGTTAGTTCAAATGTAAGCATAAATTTTATGAGGTGTTGTGCATAGTGCTTTATTCACTATTGGTTCTTTCCAAAATCAATGATGAAAAAGATTTCACTCCAACTCTTATACATTCTTCATCAACTCCAAAATTCGGTGCGTGATTCATAGCATTAATTCCTTTTTCAAGATTTGAACCACCCAACAAAAAATACACTCCAGATGTTTTTTGTTGAAAGTAAAAGAAGTCATCGTTGAAATATGGAATTTGTCCATAATTCATCACAACAGATTTACTGCCATAAATATCTGTCAGAGTATTAATTGCATTTTCAGTTAATAGCTTATCATTTAATACTGTTGGGTTTTCTTGAATAAATGATGTCGAGATGAATTTATCTTTGTATTCTGATTTACTAATTATTTCCTCAATTTTCGGTAAAATATTCGGCAAATTTGACTTATTGGTTTCGTAGAGATAAGCTTTTATGTCAAGTTGATTGTTGTCTTCTTCGATTACGAAATTTTCCTCCATAAAAAGATAATCTTTGAAAATAGTATTTGGATTACTTAATCCAATTATAGAATCAAATGCCTTTGGAATTTCCCAAGGATTTGCTCCATCTTTTTTTCGTAGAATTTCACTTCTTATATGATTGTATAAAATTCCGGCATCTTCTTTTGAAAACTTATCATTGAATTTAATCTGTATTCGTTTTTGGTAAGCATATAGTTCGTTTGGTTTAACCATTATCTGACCTACTGGCAACGCAGTTACGTGTAATGCATATATTTCGTCAATATTCATTTCTGAAAATAGACTGCTGTTAACCATATTTTTCGCACCAACAAAAGTCTCCTCTTCTGGTTGAAATATGAAATATAATGTGCCTTTAATTGATTCTTTGTTTTTAGATAATACTTGTGCTATTCCAAGTCCAATTGCCATATGAACATCGTGACCGCAACCGTGTTGTATTCCTTTATTTTTTGATTTATATGATACTTCGTCAGGAAAATCATTTGGTAGAGCATCCATATCAGCTCGCCAAGCAATATTTTTTCCTTCTTTTCCACCTTTTAGGATTCCAACGACACCATAACCTGCGACACCTGTTTTAACTTCTAATCCTAAATTCGATAAATATTCCGAAATAATTTTAGAAGTTCTTTTTTCATTTCCAGCCAGTTCGGGATGTTGGTGGAAATTTCTTCTAATTTCAACTAAACTATCGAAAATTTCGTTTGTCTGTTTTTCTATATTTTGGTGGACGGTCTTTTTATCTGATGATTTACAAGAGATTAGAATACTAAATAATAAAACTAATAATATAAGGTATTTTTTTAATTTCATATTTCGATGTTTGTTCGGTTGCCCTGCATTATGCACAACGAGTTTTTATAAGATTTGTGCGAGTAAAAATCGGAGATTTTTCCGCCGAAACAAATTTTAGTTGAATGTTTGTCAGTTTGTACTAAATCAAATTTAAGCATAAATTTTATGAGGTGTTGGCACACGTTTTTTCAATCTTTAAATTTCTCTACTTTTCTAATTCCTTAAATGATTTACCTATAATCTCACCCATTTTAGAGAAAGAATAGTCATATGCATCAAATACTAAATTGGTATAATACTTGCCAATTGGAGAACTCCATAAGTCAATATATTCTGACAAATCACGGTCACTAACATCTTTATAAGTGTAAATTGACAATGCAATTAGTTGATTAGTCATTTGCTCTGAAAAATTTTCGGGTAGAACTGATTGTAATTTAGTTTTCAGCTCTTTTTCTGAAATTTGTTTTTCCTTAGGTTGTCCTAAATTAGCACCATTTGCCATTGAGAAAATAATATTCTTCAACATTGTAACTGTCATTTTAGAAGTCTCAAGTTCATTATTCAAATTGGTTAACTGTTGAATTCTTTCTTGAGAAGGTGGATTACTCTTCATATTTTGGAAAAAAGTCATTTTTTCTTGTTGATTAGCAGGATTATTCGCCCTAAGTTCAATCTTAATCATTTCCTTAAATATTGGATTTTGATACATAATGATTGTTTTTTGTAGACTGTCTTCATTTGAATTATTAACTAAATATTCCTTAAAATATTTTTCAGCATTTTCAGCATTAAATCCAGACTTCATTATTTTTGAAAATTTCTGAAAATCTTCTTTGTTCTCAAATGATGTAGTTTTCTCATTGATTTTAGCATCAAATATTGCGTCAAATTGTTTAATTTCAGCTGTTGCTCCTGTTTTCTCTAATAGTAAGGCAACTGTTTCTTGTTTAGTTTGTGCATAAGTATTAAAACTTATAATTCCAATTACTAAACTTGTCAAAAGGGTTTTTATCATTTTTATTATTTTAATTTAAAATGTGATTTTTAATGTGCCAACGTGATTTTATAAGATTTGTGCGACGTAAAAATCGGAGATTTTTCCGCCGTAGCCCTATTTTTATTGAATGTTTGTCGGTTTGTACTAGTTCAAATGTAAGCATAAATTATATACGGTGTTGCCACCAGTTATTTTAGAGATAATATTGACTTAAAAAACTCGGATTTCCTTTTTCTTTAGGATAATAATAAATTCCGATTAATAATTTACTGTTTTCGGGAACTTTGTCATTTATTCCGTTGTTAAAACTCGACCATTCAGTTTTCTCAATAATTTCTATCAGTTTTTGGTCTGTCGGATTTCCAAAACCGCTTATTTCTGTCACAATTTTAATTGTCAAATCAGACTCGAAAACTATTTCATAAATTCCATAAGTTTTATTGATTTCAACTCCTTTGAATTGCTCCAAATTTTTATGAAGTTTTCCTTTTTCTCGATAACTTATTTTATCTGTAAAATTTATATTTTTGGACTTAAATGTTTTTAATATTTCTAATTCTCGTTCTTGTCGTTTCTGATTAGTTTTGTTCAAATAAAGTAAACCTGAACACATTCCAATTTCAAAATTTCCATCATTATTTTTTCGGGCATATGCAATTAAGGTTGTATTCTCAGGAATGAAAATATCACAAGATGTTCCAATTCTATTATCACTCCGACCATAAACATAGATTGATTTTAAAATCTCTCCTTTGAATAGTTCATTAATCTTAATGTCTGCTCTGTATACTTGTTTTCCTTTTTGATTAGGATAAATTTTCAAAATTGTCACATTTGCAACAAAATCTGATTGAATATATTTTTCTGTTATAGAAGGTTCACCACAATCACACGCAAAAATTCCAATCGAAAAAAGGAATATCAATATGTATAGAATCTTTTTCATAATTGGTGGCAACGAGTTTTTATAAGATTTGTGCGACGTAAAAATTGGAGATTTTTCCGCCGTAGCAATATTTTTATTGAGTGTTTGCAATTTTCTACTAGTTCAAATTTAAGCATAAATTATATACGGTGTTGGCGTGTCGTTATTTTATTTTTCTATTTTCTAAAATTCACAAATCATAGGTAAATGATCACTAATTTGTAGCCATTTATTAATTTCTCCAATTTCAACTTTTTTCAGTCGGTTTGAAAATTCTCTGCCACCAAAAATATAGTCAATATGATATGATTTTTCTTTATTTCTGTGAAGGAAAAAAGTCGGTTGGGTTTCTTTTCCTTGTTCTTCACTTCTGTATTTATGATAAAAACTTTCTATTCCAATTTCTTTTAGCTCGTTCACAACGTCTGAATGATTCCACCATCTGTCCCATTTGTCCCAAATTGCATTGCTATTTAGGTCTCCAATAATTATTGAATTGTTCAAGTGTGTTTTATTTACTTGAATATATTTCCATAATTGTCCGATGTAACCAAAAGTTGGTGAATTATTGCTATGATTCCATACAGCTAATAAGTCAAATGTTCCATTTACTGAACAAGGTAAAAAATGTTTTACATTATGGTCTTTAAATGAATTCGACCAATTTAGTTTTCTTAATTCTAGATTTTTAGAAGCAAAAATTCCAATTCCTTTATTTTTTGTATCTCCAATCCATAAATAATTTTCCGCCCAATCATTGTATTCCTTATGTTTGGTTTCTGCAGGATTTTCACACTCTTGAATTATATATAAGTCAGCGTTAAATTCAGAAAGATTCCCGAATTTTTTTCTTAATGCTCCATTACAATTCCAAGTTAATATTTTCAATTTAGTTCAATTTTTTAATGCACGCCAACGAGTTTTTATAAGATTTGTGCGACGTAAAAATCGAAGATTTTTCCGCCGTAGCCCTATTTTTATTGAATGTTTGTCGGTTTGTACTAGTTCAAATGTAAGCATAAATTTTATGGGGTGTTGTGTGCAGGTTTTTTATTCAATCGTTTTAACTAATAATCTTTTTTCTCTAATCAATGAGTAAATTGAATATCCAATAATCAATCCAATCATTGAAGCTAAAATATCAAATAAATCAGTTGTTTTTGAATTTGAAAAAATCGGAAAATATTCCTCAATTATAAATAGTATTAAAATTCCAATCAGAATGAGTTTAAACTTTCTGTCGAACTGTGTTAATTTTTCGGTTTCAATTTTATCATAATCAAATAATAATGAAATTGAAATAATCAATGCTGCAATAAAATTTGGAGCAATTCCAAGAATAAATTTAATCGAGTCATTTTCTATATTCAGCTTTCTAAAATAGAATTTTGTCAGAGCGAATAAAATCAATCCAATAATGAATATTATAATCAATAGATATTTAGTTTTAAAATCCTTTTTCATAGTTTTTTTCCGAACTTGTGGGCAACGTGATTTTATAAGATTTGTGCGACTTCAACATCGGAGATTTTTCGGCCGAAGCAATACTATTATTGAACGTTTGTCGGTTTCTGCTAGTCCAAATGTAAGCATAAATTTTATGGGGTGTTGACAAACGTTTATTTTTAATTATAATATTGACTCAGTCTTATTACTTTTGTTTTCATCTCCAAATTTATTTCTATTCCATTGTAATATAAATTATCAGCTAAATTATCATCTTCTATCTCAAACCAAACTATGTTTTTTTTGTTTTCTACTCGGTTTACGCTATTTTCCTGAATCATTTTTTTGTAATATTTGAAATCAAAATCCGTTGCTAAAGTTAATGCTTTATTTAGCCAATATTCAGAGTCATTAATTGTGTGTGGGTCTTCACTAAGTCTTAATTCGACTGATATTCCAAAATGTACACAACCTCCTTTTGAAACAAAAATAGTGTCTTGCTTAGAATAGATTTCTGCTTGATTAGAATCTGCATTCCAATGAAAATCTGTCTTTCCTAATTTAGTCAACCATTCAGTTGTTAATCCCTTGTAATCATTATTAAAAACACAATCTTTTTCTGTTTGTGAAAAAGCAGTAACGTAGAGTAGAAGTCCAATTATTGTTATTAATATTCTCATTTTTTTAATGTTTGCCAACGGTCAAGTATAAGCGTAGTGCGTGATTAGAAGCACTTTCTTTTCGGCTTGCAACAAATTTACTTAAAAGCACAAAGCTTGAATTTATCACTTTCCCCAGCCATAAGTTATATACGCTGTTGTAAGGCGTTTTTCATACTTTTCTCAGATTAATACAGTTTCCAAACATATTTGTACGGTCTATTCCTCTCGACATTTTTATGATGTTGTTGTTTTGTTCTTCAGTTAATTTGTCAGCATCTGTCAAATGAAGTGTAACCTGTCTAGCAATTTCTTTGAGATCTTTGAAACCTTTCCCATATTTAGTTTCTAAATATCCATTTTTTAAATAAATACTATCGTAAGCTATCGAATAGTATAATTTTAATTCCTTTAATATTTTTTTCTTTGATTCTGATGGAATAATAAGTTTTTCAAAGAAAAAAGATGTGCCCAATTGTTCTTGATATTCCTGAAGATCATATGTTTCAGTTGAATTATCTTTAGGAGAATGTCCCCACATCATAAAACAACCTGATTGATTTCGCATTCGTGGATTTAGCACATAAGTACTCACAAATGCTAATTCCTGATTTTCAGTAAGACTTTCGTCATAATTTGAGTATAGTTGATAATCACTTTGTTTACATATGTATAATGCACCGTCTTTTGTCAATTCTTTATTACCGTGACAAGCAAAAAATAGGGCAGAAAGTATTTCTGTTGACCAATCTACTAATCTAGTGGGAATACCATAATGTTGACAAAGCATAAGCCATTCCAAATCATATTCAGTTTGTGTTAATGGAGGAGATGCTTTATGAGGTTTTGCAGATAAAATTTGTTTCTCATAAAAAGTTGTCTGATACCTTTTAAAGTCAGAATATCTGTAGATTGAAGGTTTTATTGGCCATGATTTATCTGCTTGTCCTCTAAATCTAAAACTGGTTTGATTCAGTGATAATTGATACAAATATGTTAATGCTTGTGATGTTGAATTTATATTCATCTCTACTGCTAATCTTTTGTAGTTTGTTTTTCTGATAATTATAGGCAAAGTGTTTGGCTATGGTTTCGTTGCGTGAAAATCCGCGAGGATTTTACGCCGTAAACCGAAGATAGCAAATTTGCAAGGACTTTCTGCAAGGAAAGTCAGAAGCAATTAACTATAGCCGGTGTTGTTTGGTGTTATTTTTTTGTTGAGATTAATTCTCCGACTCCGACACGTAAAATAATTATTATTAATTCACACTTTTTCTGATAACTTTCCAAATCCGCTAGCGAGAATGAAAAGTTTTCTTTCCCATGTTTTTGAAAATCACATTTTTCTTTCCAATCAACATAATTTTTTGTTAGAAAGTTATAATCGTTTTCATCAATATCATCTTCGTCAAAAATCCAAGGATATGAAATATTTCTATGCGCAATTTGATTTCTAATTTCTTTGATGTCGTTTAAATCCTTTATTATGGATTTATATTTTTTAAAAATGCCAAAATCAAAGTCAATACTCTTTTTTAAAATACTGATTTTTTTATCAAAAGTCAAATCCGAAATTATGTCCTCAACCAATTTAAAATGAGAAAATTCATCATTTCTTTTTGAGTATAAATAACCAATTGATTCAGTCAATTCATTCTCAACTTCAAGTGCGCTATTCAAAATTCCTCCACGAATTTCACTTGCATTCTTTTCAATTAGATTCTTTTTACTCACTTATTTTACTTTTTTCTTAATGACACACAACGAGTTTTTATAAGATTTGTGCGACTTCAACATCGGAGATTTTTCGGCCGAAGCAAAATTATTATTGAATGTTTATTGGTTGTTCTAGTTCAAATGTAAGCATAAATTTTATAAGGTGTTGGCAGTTGGCTTTTTAAGTCGGAATTTTCTATTTTAGTTAATTTTGTGACCTTTCTAAGACAATGCCGTTTTCTTTGTTATTGTAATAAATTATTAGTTGGTCGGTATTTATTTCAAATGATTCCGCTAATATTATTGAGTGAAACAATCTGCCCCATTCTGGCTCGTTAATAAATGTCCAAATAGTGTTTTCGATAACTAACTTATTATCGGAACTTATTCTGAAATCTCCGTAAAAGGTATTTGTAATATTTTTTCCAGAAAGATTTCCATTTAAGTTGTTCGAAAATGAAAAGTTAACTGTAATGTCTCCATTATTATAATCACTCCAAGTATTTTGCTCGGTTTTTGTAATAGAAGTCGAATCTTGATAATCCTCAAATGAGATTACAATCCAATTACCCTCTATTGTATTATCAATACTTTCCTCTTTTGAACAGGAATGTAAGAGAAATACAAATAGGATTAATCCAAATTTACTACACTTAAAAAATGTCTTCATTTTTATTTATTTTTAAAATTTATAATTAATCGAACAGTTGTAACTGGCAGGGCTGAAATCCGCTTGTGGCCAACGAGTTTTTATAAGATTTGTGCGACGTAAAAACCAAATATTTTTCCGCCATAGACCTATTTTTATTGAATGTTTGTCGGTTTGTACTAGCACAATTTAAGCATAAATTTTATGGGGTGTTGTAGCACGTTTTTTATCATTTCTGTTCTGTTATTCTTAGATATCTATTTTTCCCAAATGTTAAATAATAAAGATGAAATAAAAATCCAATAGCGATAAATGAAATGAAAATTTTTGAAACAATTGGAAGTGAATATTTAGATAAAAATGCAATTAATAGAAATACGGTAACCAATTGTAGAAGAATGTTTCCATACTTATATCCTGATATTTCTATTGTCTTAGATTCATTTTCGGCTATCTCAAAATCAATTACAGGGCTTTTGCACCAATCAATTTTTCCGTTAATTTTATGATTTCCAGAATCTATTTGAAACTCTTTAGTTTCTCCGTTAGCTATTGTCCCTAATTTTTTATCATTTAGATAAATTCCAAATTGCCTGGCTCCATTGTTCCATTCAGAATTTCTTTTAATTATCAGTTTTGTCATATTTACAATTTTTTCGAGAATGTGCCTAACTGGTTATATCCTTTCAAAGGTAACTGTTTTTAATTAATAATTCCCGGATAACCGTATGTTTTTGTTATTTTTATCCGTATCAGTCAAGCTTTTTAACGCCAGGTCTCCAACGGACTTTCAATTTTCATTAAATCTTTTTTTGCTAACGTGCGTGTATATCATTGTCGTTTCAGGTTTTGCATGGCCCAAAAATTCCTGAATATAACGCAAATCAATCCCATTTTCATTTTGTCGAGAATCAAAAACATCATTAATTTCAATTTGTTTTCGCTTTTATTTTATAGGTGTTCGATGATTTTCAATTTATTGTTTGTGCTACAGACGCAACCTAACCTTAATTTGTTAAAGGCTAGTCTAATAGTTCCTTCTTTCATTTATAAGTCAAGAAAAGGATTGTTTTATTAAAATAGTTCCGCATTTGAAATCAGCCTCTGTTTAAAAAGTAAAAACTTCCATTAAGTACGGTTGCAAAAGTTACCCATAATAAATAGGGTATATTAATATATGAAGCTATTGGCTTGATTTTGTAAAACAAAACAAGTGTAAATGCAATGCTAATCCATAATAAAATAATTTCAATCAATGCAAAGCCTATCATGTTGAAATAGAAAAAGATAAAACTCCAACCAAAATTAAAGACCAATTGAAGCATAAAGACTAAAATTGCCAAATTTCGCTCTTTGCTCATTTCCTGATTCCAAATCAAAAAAAATGAAATACCCATGATAATGTATAGCGTAGTCCAAACAGGTCCAAATATCCAGTTTGGGGGATTGAATGATGGTTTGTTTAAGGTTGCAAACCATTCAGGTATTGATTGAGCTGTAAATAGTCCTGCTAAAGCGCCAAGCGCTAAAGGTAATGCAATGGATATGATTAGTTTAATAATTTGTAATTTACTCATAGGTAACTATTTTTAATTTGACGCATTCTTGTTTTTAAAAGTATAAGTTAATCCAACCGAAGCATAGTTGAATAGTGCAAAATTGTAAACGTTGTCATTATCTGCACCTCCTTCGAGAATGCGGTATCCTGCGCGAATACCAAAATTATCAGAGCATTTATAGGTAGCAGCAATCAAAACATCTTCAGCTCTTCCCTGTGGGGCGGCAAGTGCATCACCATCTAGAAGAAGTCCAAACTTATCATCAACTTTCAACAAAAGCCTGAAATTAATAATTGGAATAAATCCAACATTAGTTTTTTCAGATGTTAGTCCAGGCGAAGAAAGTGCAATTTTTGCATCTCTGATTTTTGCAGTTAATCCTACCCCAAAAACAATATTCGATTTATTTACTATATCGTATCGGTAAGTCAACCTATACGAATTAAATTTATATGTACCAACAAGTTGAGTATTGGCATTAAATAAAACACCTTCAAATAAAATATCATTTGCGACACTGCCTTGCGATTTAGTTTCGAGAGGAGCATATAACAGGGAAAGTGTGTGACGTGTTTTTATAACGTAACTCGCTCTCAATCGATAAAATAGCTTTGTTTTAGCTTTTAAATCATCTTTAAAAGAAAAATAGGTGCCTAGATTGCCCGGAATGCGAACATTATTATAACCAGAAAAAACCGCACCGGTTTCAAAATCAAGAATTGTCTGTGCACTCACGGATGTTTTCAAGAAAAAAGTCAGGAGTATAATGGAAGTTGAACAAATTATTTTTTTCAATTTCTTAGTTATTTTTTTGGTTTTTATAGGTTGCATTTATTTTTTGTTAGTTTTTAATTCGTGTTTTAGTCTTACTAAAGATTGGAAAATCAATATTGTAAATGTAAAAAGATTTAATCAAAATCTAATTTATTTAACGGTCTTTTTATTTGGTTGAAACCTTTGGTGGTTAGGTGCGCTTAAACGGTTGTGGCCTTGATGCTTTTGTTAGCTAACAAACTTTGTAGAGATTTTAAAATTGGCTTCATTTTCGAGCAAATGGGTGGCAAAACTGGGTAAGAACTGGTATTCGGTTAGGCTTTTAGTTTCATTATTGAATAATTAAATAATTTTTTTTTGCTCGTCAAGTAGCAGGGTTTTTAGAATAAAAATTGCCACAATGCCTGTTATAAAACAAAATTAAATACTTTAAATACAAACTGTTATACTCAAAATTAAATTTTGAATGGCTTTCAATTTAATACTTGATACCAGCTCGAATTAATAATTATTTTTAAATAGTTTGCATTTTGTTGAAATTAATTTATGACAGAACAGATTTTATACTGTTATAATAATAGTACAATGTAATAAATGAATTAAGAAATGAAAAAAAAGAAAATAAACACGCGTCAATTGTTGCAAGGCAAATGGATTGACAAAGCCGGGAAGAAAACTAAATTTCTTCAAAAAAAAATGAATTTAATAATTTTTAAAACCATTAATTATGATAAAAATATCAATTAATGAAAAGGTTAATCCTAGTGCACCTAGCGAGCCCCGTAAATTTTACGGCATCGTAAAGTCATCTGGAACAGTAGATATTAGGCAATTAGCTAAACAAGTTTCGAAAGAAACTTCATTAGGCACGCCCGATGTAGTAGCCGTAATTGAAGCGCTATTACAAGACATCCCTGACTATTTGCTAGATGGAAAAATAGTAAATTTGGGGGACTTTGGTTCTTTTAGATTAACAGCATCTGGCAAGGGTGCTGCAACGCTAGGGGAATATAGCACTTCAATGATTGAGAAAACTAACTTGAATTTTAGAGCAGGTAAAGTTTTCAAAGATTTTTTGAGTCGAGCTACCTACCAAAAGGAAGTCTAGTTCTTATTATTTATTTTTATAAGAATAACCCGCGACGAAGTTACGGGTTATTTTTTTACACTTATTGTTGAAAATGTTAATTTTTAAGACAATTTTAAGGGTATTTTTCTTCAAAAAGCTCGGTTACTTTTTTAAAAAGCTCACTTGCTTATTCAAAAAGCTCACTTGCTTATTCAAAAAGCTCGGTTACTTTTTTAAATTGTTAAAATTGAGTTTGTTTTATAAAACGGTTAATTTTATATTACGCACCATATTAAGCAGTTACTAATTTACTAAATTTGCTTTTATTGTTTAATTTTTGCTAAATGTCTTTTAATTTGTGTGTTGGTAAAACATACTCTTTTGCAGGTTTTGGTCTTAACATTGATAGGTTTGTATTTCATATTGAAACTGTTTCGTTTCTGTTTTTGTCGTCATTAAATTTCTAAAAAATTTAAGACGCTAAAATACCAATTTAACTCCATTAAGCATTCTTTTTAGTTCAATTAAGCAATTTTTATATTCATTATCAGCTTTTTGTGCTTTATTCACCTATCTATTAATATTTTTATTATGACTGAAAATTGTTTTTTGCTTTTGCGTGTTGTGTCTTCTTAAAATTTGTTACACCTCAGGTCAGGGTTCAATTTCTACTTTTATTTTGGGCACTTCTACCAGTTGAAAAGTTGCTGAAGCAAATTTAATTTCACCATTAGTTGCCTCAATTGCTTTTAATATACGGGTAAATAATTCGTTTTTTGTTGACCTTCTCTGCTTAAAATCTACAACATATCGAAGTGTAAATTCTACCCAGTTGTCATTTGCAACCAACGAAACCATTGGTTCGGTTTGGGCATTTTCAAGCCGATATTTATTTTGTAATTCATTCCATTTTTCTTTTGAATGTTGGGTTAAAACTCCTGTAATGTCCTCACCAATTTCAAGTAAAATAGCTTTAGCTTTATCGTAATTACTACCGTATTGTATGGGTATTTTTATTTCATCCCAAAGAAAAGGGAAATCGCCCGAATAGTTAAAAACAGGTTCTTTAAAAACAAAGCTATTGGCAACAAGTACAATTCTGCCATTATATAAATCACCATCAACCCATTGTCCTGTTTCCATGATTGTAGTTCGCAAAACGCCAATATCCATCACATCGCCTTTAATGCCGCCTAATTGCACCCTGTCGCCTGTTTTATAAAATTCCCCAAACATAATAGCTAACCATCCTGCAAATGAAGCAATGACTTCTTGTAATGCAAACGCAATACCGGCTCCTGCCACGCCGAACGCTACGGTTAATCCACCAAGCTTATCACTATAGACGATCGTTATTAAAATAATGGTTAAAACGTAACCTATAAAACTTCCAATTTTTTTTGCTCTGTAACGGTTATCATTATCTTTTAATTTTGAAAAGAGATTCTTTTGAATAGCTTTCATCAAAAGCCAAATGATTGCGATGCCAATAAATACAGTTGATATTTTACCAACAGTTGGGTTAAACAGGATTTGTTTGATTTGATCTTCCATTATTTTTCTTCTTTTTGAATATTAACTTTAAATGAAGGGGCTTCATAATCTTTAGGCAAATAATCAGCTGGAATGGTAACCATATTGCCATCCCTTGCTGCCCTGTAATGTGGCGAAAGAATTTCAATACCTCTTTCGTTACAAACGTCTTGAATATTTTGATGAAGGTTTGAATATACTAAAGCCTGCTTACTTGCCTCATGTGTATATGCGTTAATCTGGTAGGAAACATAAAAATCTTCAAGGCTGGTTTGCAAAACAAATGGTTTGGGTTCGGCAAGAATCATGTCTGTTTTTAAGGCAGCATCAATTAAGGCTTGGTGCATTTTTTGCCAAGGAACATCATAACCTATTGTAACGGTTGAATAGATGATTAGCCCTTTCTCTTTTGCTTCGATGCTGTAATTGGTAGTGTTGCCGTTTAGAACTGATGAATTAGGTATAGTAATCACCTCATTTTTAATTGTCATTATCCTTGTTACAAGAAGGGTTTTCTCAAGCACATCGCCTGTAACATCACCTATCTTAATTCTATCGCCAATTTTAAATGGACGCATATAAGTAATAACCAAACCAGCAACCATATTAGCAATAGCTGTTGAAGACCCCAAAGAAAATAAAATACCAATAAATACAGAAACTCCCTTGAAAATATCGGAATCGGAACCGGGTAAATATGGAAAAATCAAAACAAACATAAACGCATACAGCAAAAATTTGACTATGCTAAATGTCGGCGTTGCCCAATCGGGGTAAAAGCCTGTAATTTTAAGTCTTTCTGCTTCTATTTCGCTAAATATGTATTTTACAAAACGAATTGCATATTTCATTACAAAGTAAATTATAAGAATACTAAACAAGTTAGGTAAGTACTCCCAAACAGCAATAAATATGCCTTTAAATGGTGACCAAATGAGTTGTAATAAAGCATCGGCCCAATGGCGTGAAAAAGGGAAAATACTAAAAATAATGGGCAAAGCAATATAAAGAAGAAGCACTACCGCAAACCATCGGAATATATTAACCAAAAAGAGAATAACCTTCATCATCTGCTCGGCAGTCAGAAAAGTGTAGTCTTTGTAAGATAAATTCTTTAACCGTTTGTCTTTTTGTGAATTTATGAAAAGCAAGAGTTTTGAATACCCTTTACCCATTAACCTAAAAATCAACCATACAGCAACAATAACAAGCAACACCAGACCTATCCGTGTTATAAGTTTTAGCCAGCTATTCTCTTCTTTTCCTTCAATTATAGCGTTTTTTATTTTCTCTTTAAATGAAACCGCTAGTTCATTCATACTTTTTCCATACCATATTGCATCGTTTTCCGATAGACTCATTACAATTACTTCACCATAAATAATGTCAAAAGTATTTTCCGATTTTAAAACAAGAATTGAATCGGAATTTAAAAAATCATCTTCATAAAGCCGCTTTATTTTATTGCTTATATTTATTGCTCTTTCACTTGGTGTGGAAGCACCAATTCTTGCGTATATTAAAAACAGCGTATCTTTCATTACTCCATACACGGGATAACCTTTGGCTGTATTTCGCAAAGAGTCAATACTGTTTTTTTTACTTTCAATTCTATTTTTCTCGTTTTCTCTAATGATATCTAACTGTTTTAACAAATCTTCTTTTTGAAGATTGTCAGTGGTTTTAAGCCTCAATAATTGACCTTCTAGTTCTGTTTTTTTAATAGAATCAAGAATACTTTGCTTTTCAACTTCTGCTAGTTTTTGCAAAACACCAACATTTATAGAGTCATTGCTCTTTGTCAAACTATCAGTCTGTCCATAAGATGGAATGGTGCTTGATAACAAAAGCATCAAAATTATTTTAATAAATGTTTTTTTCATAATTTTAAAATTTCAATAGTTTAATTTAAATCAAGTCAGTTATTTTAATAGTTTAATACCATGAACCCTAACGGTTAGCGGTATGGTTAGTTGCCGATTTCGAAGCACTTTTCTGTCAAGTTACAACTACTTTTGATAGGTGCTGAGCCACTCGAATACGCACTGCACCGAAATTAACTATACCGCGCATGTGCGCCTTGCAAACGTGCTTTGACACACCGAAGCTACTGAATTAATTGCAATAGTGCAAATAAAAACTGAAGTAAGTAAAGGAGAGAAGTGGTAATTTTCTATAGGGTGCAAGCCTCTATTGGGCATGGATAACACCTTTAACCATTATAGTAAGCCGCATGCTTGCAATCATGAGGTTAGGTCTGAAGAAAGCGAAACTACAAAAATCGGTAATGACTGCTCGCCCCAAATTTATTTTGGGAAACAGAAATTAGATAAGAGGCTATTAAGTTGGATGAGCAGGCACACCTTTGTGAAGTTCTAAATGCTCTAAGTGAACATTAAAATAGTAGATCTGGCAGAAATAGATTGAAAGAAGATGTTCTTTTTCTGGGGAGGTCTCTTTAACCACGAGGTGTTAGAGCAGAGAAGTTATCAGATGTCAAAGTACCTATAGCAACGAGCTCCGTCAAAACGTAAACCTCTCACAATTAGGGAAGGGCTGAACACAATCCTTTCTGAAATTAGAATAAGAGCAATAAAAAAAATTGTAGCCTATTTATAAAGTAGGGAATAGCATCTTAAATCGCTACCGTTTTTGAGCAAATGCTTAGCAAAACTAGTTAGCGGCTGGTATTCGGTTAGGCTTTATTTTCAATATTGAATAGTAAAATGTAATTTTTTGCTCTTCAAGCAGCAGGTGGGTTTTTAATATAAAATGGCTACGGTCCTTATTAGAATTGAAATTCTTTTAAATGGTTTAAAAGGGGTGCTGATAGGCTCAAACTACTAACCTTAGCAAATTAATGATTAAAAAACAAAAAAGGCGGTAGCTCTAATAAATGAGCCACCGCCTTTAGGGTTTTAAAAAGACAGTGTTTATTGAGGATCAACAATTGTATTGGCATCAAGAATAACGGCAGTTTGTGCCAAAGCCCGTCCGTTAATTGAAGCGCCTGTTTGAAAGGTAATACCGGTCATTGATAAAATAATTCCCTCAAAATGAGCGCCTACACCAAGGTTTGCATGCCCGGCTACTTGCCAAAAAATATTTTTAGCTTGTGCCCCTCCAACTAATATTATATTGGTAGCGGCACTCATACTTAAATTTTGTGAAATTTGAAAAATCCACACATCATTTGCGCCTCCATTAAGGGTAACAGAAGTAGGTATGGTAACGGTGCTCGTCCATTTATACAAACCTGGGGTAAGTGTTTTGCCGCCTATATTGCCAGTTGCTAATTCAAGAAAATCTGGATTTTGACGACCTGCGGCATCATTATAAGCCGTAATCATATTTTCAACGGCAGTAGTTAAATTGCTAGAAGTAGGGCTAACCATATCGGCAGCAAATACGTGTCCGGTAATTTGTGCCGAAGTTGCAAAACCGGTGGCATCTGTTAAAGATAAACCGGTAATAAATGATTCGGCAGCAGGACTTAAACCTAAATTTCCAGTAATTGTTGAAGTCGGGGTGTTATTGATAGCAGTTTTAGCTAAAATAACATAATTACCCGAAGCGCGCAGATTTATAGCAGTTTGATTTGAAGCGTTAACAGTTGGATTATTATCTTTTGAACAGCTTGAAATTAAAACAAGCATGGCAAAGGCAAATGTTGAAAAAGGGTTTTTAAATTTCATATAAATATAGTTTTAAATTGTTAGGGCACAAAGGTAAGTTTAGCAGTTCTTGATTGGGTTACACAACTTTTTTAATTAATTGTATCATTCACACTAATTTGAAATAAGTGGTCAAAGATTTGAATTAATAAAAAAAATATCGAGGTTTTAGACCTCGATATTTTCAAATTAACACACTTTATAAAATTGAATAATTATTAAAGTATTAATAGTAAAAGTAAAACGATAATTATAGCTCCAGCCGATAAATAAAGTCCGTTGCCATTAGCGCGAACTTCGGTTTTGATAGCGCGAACTTCTTTGCGAAGTGCTTTTCGTTCGGCATGTTTAAGCGATGATTTATCCATAGCTTTAATTTCATCTAAACGATTGAGCATAACCCTAACTTCTGCAGGCATTTCTTTAGGAGTTGTGGTGGGTGTTGGATTTTTTTCAGAAGCCATAACTGTGTTTGAGAATGCACCAAATGATAACATAAGCATCATTAAGTAAAGTGTTGTTTTTTTCATTTTGTTTTTGTTTTAAATTATGATTTAATTATGATGTAAAATTACAATTGAATGGTTTGTGATGTGTTACACAGTTTTTATAAAAACTTGTATAATTCACACCTAAAAAAAAAGACAGGATTATTAAATTCCTGTCTTTTTGTGAATTTAAGATGTTTTTTAAACAAATTGGTGAGCTTAGTTTTTTGGGATGATTTCAATAGTAACCGTGCGGTTATAGGCGCGTTCTTCTGGGAATTTATTTCCAAATGGCGCTAAATCAACATCCTCACCATAGCCGTTTAATTCAAATTCAACGTTTTTGGTACCGGCTTTTAAAAGACTAATTTCGAGTATGTTTTTAACATCGTTGGCTCTATCAATTGATAACTTTAAATTGTATGTTTCTTCGCCAATAACATCGGTATGACCGTGAATAATCACTTTATCGCCACTTTTAATTTTTGGAGCAACTACTTCAGAAAGGTATTTTTCATAGATTTTAACAGCTTGAGCATCATCATATTCATAAATAACACTGAATTTTAGTGATTCTCTAATTTTTGATTTTTGCCAAAGAACCATGTGAACTAAAGTTTCTTCTCTAACAATTGAATCACTTTTTGTGGTTCCAATCATAGCTACATTATAATTACCTTGTGGTTTAGTTCCTAAAATGGCTTCTCCCGGAATTTTTACTTCTTCTTGGGTATAGGGTCCAAAATTTTGGATAAATCCATCCTCATCCGTTAACTCTAGTTTCCATGATTTAAAGGCTTTTTCTGATTTATCAGCACGAAAAGTAACATAACTTTCAACTGGGGCTTCGGGTTCGATTGTAATTTTTATTGGTTTTAAAGGTGCATTTGGATCACTTCTAAATTCCATTAGCAACTCTGGAGAATTACTTTCAATTACCACTCTTCGGCTACCTTCGCCAAGAATTCCTAATTCGTGAATTCGATCTAAATTTTCTGATGGAATTTTAGCGTCAGCTCTACCTTCAACAGCAATTCTAGCGGCATCAATTTTAAAAGTAGTTACCAAATAATCTTTAACGGTATTAGCCATTAATTTAGCATCTTGTTCACCTGCTACCGAAGAGCCAACCAAGGTAATTTTGGTTTTTTGACTGGCTTGCATTCTAATACCTAACACATTAAGTACATTGTAATAAACGGTCATTTCGCGTTTTGAACGTCCTGAAAAATCAACAGGTGTAAATAATTCTACTTGGTCTTCTTTAAAATCTTTTACTTGATTTTTTTGTAACAACACATATCGGGCAGGAATGCTAGTTTCATAATTGTCAAAATAGATGTAGTTGCGCAAGGGGAATGTTTCAATTACTCTTTTTACTTCGCTAAAGTTTTCGGGCGCATTAACGCTAAAAGCAACTTTGGGATAAATAATTGGTTCTATCTTTTCAACGGGTGTTTCATTTTTATGACCACGACCAAATTTTAAAACAATGCCAGCTCTAAGAGTGGTTAAATTCCAAGTTTCTATCTTACGAGGATTTTGTCCAAAATAAGGATGAAAGGCTACAAAAGGGGATAGCACAAATTGTGTTTTGTGATGATTTGAAGACAAAGGAATGTCAAAACCAGCACCAATTTGCATCGATAAAATTGTATTTTCAACAGCGCTAAAATTGCCTTTAATGTCGGCTGGAGCTACTTGATTTGGAAAATTAGGATTAATTCCTTGTTTATAAGTAAACGATTTATTGTTGATATAAGCCAAACGAGGACCACCATATAAGTAAAAAACAGATTTGAATGGTGTAAAACGCAAACTAGGTTCAAGGGTAATATAATTTAGTTTTGTACTTAAGTCGGCAGGACAATTACAAGGGTTTATTATTTGATTAAAATCACCTTTACGGCTGTCGTAGCCTGCTTGAAACATAAAACCAAATCGCGCATCTTCTTTTTGGTATTCAATAACCGGTGCAAGATATAAACCTGTTCCAAAACCGTTATGAAACGCTTTAGAAGAAGTGAAATCTGCATTTAACATTTGTGTTGAACCGCGGTAATAATTAAAATTATTTCCAACAGCAACTCCAAAATACCAAGAAGGTTTTGAATAGGTAACTTCTTGAGATTCTTTAGCAACTTGATTTTCTTGAGCGCTTAACATTGAAGTCATGCCTAGCATCAACAAAGTACTTATCATAAGACTTTTTAGTCCCATATTTAGAGAACACAATCTATGTGAACGCTTTTTAAAGTCAATTAATTTTTTCATTTTGTTTTTATTTATAGGTTTTTTATTGGATAAAGAATATCCCCCCGCAGGGGGATATTATTATTTTTTATTGGGGTTTAACAACGGTACTTGCATCTAATGTAACTGCAGTTTGCGCTAATAACCTGCCATTAACTTTAGCACCTGTGTTTAAGGAAATTAAAGTCTTAGATAAGATATTTCCTTCAAATTGAACGGTTGTTCCAAGCATTGCGCCTGAGCCAGCTACTACCCAAAAAATGTTTTTAGCATGTGCACCATTTTGCAAGGTGATAATAGCGCCATCGGCTATGGTAAGGTCGCCTGCAATTTGGAATACCCAAGAAGCACAATCATCTGCACCACCATCTAATGTAATGCCGTTTGTAACTGAAATTCCGTTACTCCATTTATAAACACCCGGAACCAAAGTTTGTCCGTTAAGATTACCAGCCATAAACTCAGTAACTGTTGAAGCTAAACCATTTGCGGTTGTAAATGCGGTGTGCATATTATCTACAGTTGTGGTTAAAAGTGTTGGTGTTGGTTCGGCATAATCAGCTGCAAACACACTACCAGTTACCAAACTAGAGGTAGAAGATGTGCCATTAGCAGGAAGAATTAATCCAAATCCGGTTATAAAAGTTGCGGCTTGTGGGCTTATTCCCATATTGCCTGTAATTGAGGTTACACCAGTTGTTGAAATTCCAGATTCTGCTAAAATTGCATAGCCATTAGCTAAGCCTAAATCGACTGCTGGCGTACACGATACAACAGGGATTAAGGTGAAGTTTGCGGTTACATTTTTATCGGCATTCATAGTTATTGTTAAGGGATTAGAGGTTCCCGAAGCATCACCACTCCAACTACTAAATTCATAACCTGCATCTGGTGAAGCGGTAAGTATAACATCATCACCATTATTATAGGTTAATTGATTAGGATTTTTAGTTACACTACCATGAACTGCGGTAACGTTTAAGGTAAATCCACTTGCTATGGCTGTAAAATTAGCAACTAAATCTCTGTTTCCATCTAAGGTAAAAGTGTAGTTCATATTTGAAGACACAATGTTAGCACCTTCTTTCCAGTTAGTAAATGTAAAGCCACTTGCCGGAGTAGCTGAAACGGTAACCGAAGCCCCTGAATTAAATGTGCCAGCACCATTTGTTGTTCCACCATTAAGTGGGTTAGCAGTAAGGCCTACTATAAACTGTGGAATAACAGCTGTAAAATTAGCTTCCAAGTTTCTATCTCCATTTATAGTAAAAGTGTAGTCCATATTTGAAGACACAATGTTAGCGTCTTCTTTCCAGTTTGTAAATGTAAAGCCGATAGAAGGAAATGCTGAAACGGTAACCGAAGCCCCTGAATTATAAGCGCCAGCACCATTTGTTGTTCCACCATTAAATGGATTAACCGTAAGACCTACTGTAAACTGAGGAATTACCGCTGAAAAGTTAGCTATTAACGATCTGTTTCCATTCATTATAAAGGAGTAATTAGCTTCGGCTCCTGGAATAATAATGCCATTTTCGGACCAGCTAAAAAATGTATAACCGGAATTTGGTGTGGCAATTGCTGTAACAGTAGCGCCATTGACAAAAGTTCCTGCGCCACTGGTGTTACCACCCTCAATAGGATTTGAAAATAATAATAATTGTGGAATGGTTGTAAAAGTCCATACATAATCTTCTTGCATATAAAGTCCTTTTAAATTTTTAGCCATAGTGGTAACTGTACCAGTATAAACTGTGTTAGGGCTTAGATTTGCTGAAGGGGTGAAAGTAGCCGTTGTATCGACATAGCTTACAACCCCATTAATTAATGTAGCGCCTTGTTTAATAAAAAATGATGAAGAGGTAATGGTAGAAGGATTCATCTTATCATTAAATGTTGCTGAAATAATCTGGTTAAGCGGTACACCAGTAGCGAGATTTGTTGGTATTGTTGTTACTACAACCGGGCAAACGCCATTGATTTCAACGAAATCATCTTTTGCGCACCCCGAAATTAAGACAACAGATGCAAAAGCAAGAGCCGTTAGAAATTTTTTAGCGTTCATAATGTTTAAATTTAAGTTCATAATTTTTTTTTGTGACTATTTTTTCACAAAACAAAGGTGGCATCATATCATCTGGAATGTATTACACAATTTATAAGAAGATTTGTATAATTCACACATTTAATTTTAGAAGCTTATAAATGTGTATTTTGTATTGATTTAAAGATTATTAATTTTAATAATCAAGATCTTAAAAGGGATAAAAAAAAATACCGAGTATTATAAGCTCGGTATTTTGAAAAATGCAAATTTTGGGGGATAATTATTAAAGCACTTTTTTTCCTTGAATAATTCTTAAAATAACGGCAATAACGGCTATTACCAATAAAATGTGAATAATTCCGCCGATATTATATCCCAAAAAGCCAATAGCCCATAGAATGATTAAAATTACGGCAATTGTATAAAGTAGATTTCCCATGATTTATGTTTTTAATTTAGTTTACGTTTTTTATTGTTAAATCGCTAAATGCTTTTCCAAGTTCATCCATATCGTGATTAAATTCTGTTTTAAATTTTCTCCAATCGTCTTTTTCATTTATTTGATAGGCATCCAATTTTAACTTCATCGCATTATTGCGTTCTTCAAGTAAGTCAATTTGTTTTTCATAAATGGCTTTTACATCGGCATTCTCATTTTTCATCTTGATTTTAAAATCTTTAATAAATAGTTTGTTTTTTTCAATTTTAGCAAGAATTTCATTTCGGTAATTTTCTACATCTAAAAGATAAGCTTGCTTAGCATTGTTGAGATCATCAGCAGCTTTTAAAAGGGCGTTTTTTGAATCTTCGGCATTTTTAGCAGTGTTATTACAACTTGTAAAAACAAAGGCTATTAAAATTGAAGAGGCAGCGAGAGTAAAAATTAATTTTTTCATCATTTTGGTATTGAAGATTAAGTCATGATTTTTATAAATCAGCAATAATTTGCTGTATCTCTTTTTTTGTTTTGCCTAGTTTTGCTTGAAGACGGCTAATCAGTTCCTCTTTTTTACCTTCAACAAACAATAAATCGTTATCGGTAAGTAAGGCAAATTTTATTTTTAGTTTGGCTTTAGTTTCACTCCAGTTACTTTTTAATTCTGTTAAATTTTTCATTTTATTTTGGTAATTAATTATAGGCAAAGCTAGTTTCATTATTTAGAGAGTCACTTACACAACTATATAAATAAGTTGCATTATTCACACATTATCAATTAAATAAATGAGGTCTGGCAATTGATTCAACCTTGTTAAAGTTTAAATTTAAAAACATTTAACTTCTAAGATTCATTAAGTTAAGAGATTATTAAACACTAAAAAACTACTACTCCAAAAAGGTGCAGTAGTTTTATGGTTTTAATAGATTAGGTTCTAGTTGTTAAAGTTTGTTCTTGATATTTCAACACCATTTGGATAGGTTAAATTACCCTGATCTTCGGCGGTAATAAAAATTTCTTTAACATTAAAAGGGGTTAGCGTTTTTAAAGTAGCCGTTTTTGCATTAAGATTTGTTAATTGCCCAATATTTTTTATGGTGCCATTTTCGGTAACAATCCAAACACTATAATTATTTTTTGGTGGATTTAATCTTTCGGCACTCGCTAAGTTTTTAGCAACGACTTGAATAACATAATTCTTGTTCTTGTCTTGATTTACTTTAGCCGTGATTTCTGCCGCTGGAACTGTATTGGACAATGGAAATTTGGTAGTTGTAGCACAAGATGTTAGCACTGCAATAAGGCTCATAAATAATAAACTTTTTAATAATTTCATTTTTTCTAGATTTTAATTTTAGTCTTACTCTTTTTTGGATTTTCAGAAACTCCCCCTTTAAAATGTTTGGTCATTTAGCGGTATTTAATTGTTTGTTTTTGAATTTTAGTCTTATTGTTTTTTTCTATCTAAGGCAACAAGCACAATGCCAATGGCTAATAATATAATGCCCACAATTGGTGACCATTGTATGGGATGGTTTGTATTCATACTCATTTCCATTCCGCCCATTTCGAATACTTTTTTAGAAGTTATTAAATTAAAGCCGGTATAGAGCATCATAAGTAGTCCAATTACGATGACTGCAAGTCCTAAAGTTTTGGTTTTCATGCGTTTTATTTTTTGATGATTACTATTAATCTTTTTGTTTAGAAAATATTTTGCAAATCATTTTTTTGAGATTGGTCTTGGCCTTTGTAGTTTTTTTGTTTGTAAATGCTCGATTTTTTAATAAGAAAATAACGATGTAAAGGTGCTGACTTATCGGTAGGTAGGTGTTATATAATTGTAGAAATAAGTTATATTATTCACACATTTATAAGCCAGGAGTTATATGGTAAAAGCAATCATAAACAAGTATTCCTTAGAATTTAGTTGATGTTGTTTAAAATGAAATGTTGTGTGTTAATTAAAAGTTAGATGGTTTTAAAGTAAGGGTGAACCTAAATTACATTCGTTCCATATACCAGCTCAATTGTTTTGCTATTTTTTTGTAGCTAAAAATGCGGGTGATAATTTTTTGTAATCTGATAAATGCAGTTTCGCTTTTTACTACATAATCAAAAGCGCCGTGGTGCATACAGCTAATGGCAATATCAATTTTATCTTGACAAGATAACATCACCACAGGAATCTTTGAATTAAAGGCTCTTATTTTGTCTAGGGTTTTAATGCCATTCATAGCGGTTTGATTAACACCATCAAGGTAATAATCTAAAATAATAACATCCGGTTTGTGTGACAAATTTTCAATACATTGCTCGCCAGTTGCATAAGTTTCAATCTCAAAATCGGCATGTTGTAAAAATTCTATTTCTAATAATTTTAAATAAACGGCGTCGTCATCAACTAGAAATAGTTTTATCTTACCTACTGTTAAACTAGCATTTGTATCTTTAGTCATTTTGAGTATTTTTAATGATGTTAAATTCTACTTCTAATTCTTGGCAAGCTTGCATGCAAACATCTTCAAGTTGATTAATAAGTGTAGGTATGTTATCTGTTAGTTGTTGTGTGCTAGCATATTCCTGAACTTTTTTAGCAATATTTTCAAAATCTGAGCTTATACCCATAATTGAAAACGAAGGAATTATTTTATGGACTGCAGCATAGAGGGTTTTCCAATCTTTAGCTCTTGAGCTCTGTTTCATGGTGCTTATTAATGGAGGTGTTTGCTCCAAATAGAGTGAAATCATTTGCATCATTAAGGCAGGATTAGATTTTGTTCGTTGGTTTAAATAATCAAGATCGGTACATTTTAACTTTTCATTATTGTCATTTTTAGGAGGAAGCAATTCTGTTAAAGCAGCTGATTTTTTAAAAAATGAAATCATTTTGCTGTATAAAAGTCGGTCATCAACCGGTTTTGAAATATAATCATCCATGCCAACTGATTTACATTTTGCCAAATCAACGGTGGTAACATCGGCGGTTAATGCGATAATTGGAATGTTGATTTTCATTTGGTTGCGAATATAATCGGTAGCTTCAAAACCGTTCATTTCGGGCATTTGCAAATCCATTAAAATGAGGTCGTAGGTTTTTTCTTGTAATTTTTCTATCGCAATTTTTCCATTACCGGCAATATCATTTTCAAACCCAAAGTCATCTAACAAGGTTTTCATGAGCAATTGGTTTAGCGGAATATCTTCGGCAACTAAAATTCGTATATTTTTATTATTGCTATCTAATTCAATTAATTCAGTTTCTAATACTGCTTTTTCGGTTGTTTTTTTAAAACTTAAAATAAAACTAAATGTTGAGCCTACTCCGAATTCACTTTTTACAAAAACTTGACCACCTTGTGCCGCTACTAATTGTTTAACAATAGCAAGGCCTAATCCGGTACCACCGTATAATCTTGCAGTGCTACTTGATGCTTGTTGAAAGTTTTCGAAAACGGTTTTTATTTTAGATTGAGGAATGCCAATTCCGGTATCGGTTATTGCAAATTCAATTTGCTCATTTTCATCAGTTTCATTAATTAATTTAACACTCACTGTTATTTTTCCTTTTGAAGTAAACTTAATGGCATTACTTACCAAATTTAAAATTATTTGATGCAAACGCACCGGGTCACCAATTAATACTTCCGAAATTTTAGGGTCGTATTCTTTAATTAACTTTAAATTCTTTTCCCAAATTTTAGTTTCAAATACATGCAGCATTGCCGCAATTGATTGCGATAGTTTAAAGGGTATTTGTTCAAATTGCATTTTGCCGGCATCTACTTTTGCTAAATCGAGTATGTCGTTTATGAGTACAATTAAGGCGTCACCACTCATTTTTATAGCGGTTAAATATTCCTTTTGTTTTGCCGATAAATCTGTTTTCAACAACACTTTTGTAAAGCCAATAATGGCATTCATTGGGGTGCGAATTTCGTGGCTCATATTCGACAAAAATTGTTGTTTTGCTTTTACGGCATTTTCGGCAATTAGCGTAGCATTTTCGGCTTTTATTTTTGCTTCTTCTGCAATTCCGGTTGCTATTTCGGCAAATACAATTGCTTCCGATAATTCATTAGCAATTCGTTTTTGTTCGGTAACATCTCTGGCAACAATTACAACGCCTTCTACATTTCCTTCGTGGTTTTTATAAACGGAGCCGTTAAACAAAACATCGATGAGCTTACCATTTTTATGGCGAAGTGTCAAGGGAGAATTGTTTACAGACCCGTTTGCAAATACTTCCTGATAAACGCTGCGGGCTTTTTGTGGTTCTGTAAAATAATCCAAAAAGTCAGTATCGGTAAGTTCATCTCTTGAAAGTCCTGTTATTTTTGTGAGGGCCTCATTCATGTCGGTAATTTTGCCTTCAGAACTAATGGTAACCAAAGGGTCGAGGCTCGCTTCAATAAGGCTTAATGAATATTGAGAGTCTAATTTTATATCAATATTTGAAGCTTCAAGTGCTTTATTTGTAATGGCTTGTTTAGCAACAAAAATATTTTGTTTGGCAAGTTTTTCA
>PFPU01000137.1:0-10377 GCA_002793215.1 Flavobacteriales bacterium CG_4_10_14_0_2_um_filter_35_18 | reverse complement strand
TTTGGAATGAGAGTTCTTGATTGGCAATCACCAACTCAGCAGCTCGTTTTTCTTTTTCCGTATTTTGGAATGAGAGTTCTTGATTGGCAATCACCAATTCAGCTGCTCGTTTTTCTTTTACTTCATTTTGAAAGAATAGTTCTTTGTTGGCTTTTTTTAAATCTATAGCCCATTTTTGGAAGGTTACATCTCGTGCAGTTGCAAAAATGCCGATAACTTTACCTTCATCATTTTTATAAACAGAGGCATTGCAAGAAATATCAGTTAAATTTCCGTTTTTATGTTTTAAGGTAAGCGGGTAATCTATCACAAAACCTTTTTTAAAGACTTTTAGGTAAGCTTCTTTGGCTTTTATTGAATCAGTAAAATAATTGGAGAAGTCGGTATTTATCAACTTAACTCTTGTAACGCCGGTAGCTTTAATAGATGCTTGGTTAACGTCGGTTATCTTTCCTTCAAAGTTGACAACAACAAATGGATCCATACTTGCTTCTATTAAGCTTCGGTTGTATTGTGTATTATTTATTGCTTTTGTTGTCATTTATTTTTTATACCTATTTAAAAGCGGCTAATTTTAATTTTGTTAAAGGCGCTTTACTCCGTGTTAATTTAATTTCAAATTTCCTCAATTGAGCGTCGCGTTTTCACTTTCATTTGTTTAAAATGAGAAGGGGAAAGCCCAGTCACTTTTTTAAACTGGTTAGATAAATGCGCCACACTGCTATAATTCAACTTCCATGCAATTTCCGTAATATTTAATTCACCATAATTAATTAATTCTTTGATGCGCTCAACTTTATGAACAATGATAAACTGCTCAATGGTTGTGCCTTGAACTTCCGAAAATAGATTTGCCAAATAAGTGTAATCGTGATCTAGCTTTTCACTGAGATAGTCCGAAAAATTGACCTTTATAATCTCATCGGAATAGTGAACCATTTCAATAATAACCGTTTTAATTTTTTCAATCAGCATCGCTCTTTTATCATCCATTAATTCAAGTCCGGAGATGAGTAACTCTCTTTTTATTTGTTGGCGCTGTTCTTCGGTAATAGTTTCCATCAGGTCAACTTCACCTAATTCAACTACCACAAAATGGAGTCCGAGCTTTTTTAAAGCTTCTTTAACCGCCATTTTACAGCGATTGCTCACCATATATTTGATGTATAATTTCAAATGAATTCTAATTTTTCACAAGTTACAACTAATAAACCACTAGATAGTTTTTTAAATAAAATTAAATTTCAGGATTTTTAATCCTGAAATTTAAAGTGACAATTTAGCCAATAAAATTTAACCTTGCATATTAATTAATGCTTGTGGTCATTATCTTTTTGATGACCTTTATTTTTGTAGTGGTCATCATCATCATGACCTTTTGATTTATGGTGTTCAGGACGTTTGCCTATGGTTTTTTGTTCGCCCACACGATAACCTTTATAATATTTTTTTTGATGTTCTTTAAAATAAATATAGGGTGTGTTGCCACGATAATCATTCATCACAACTTTATAGCCATTGTATAAATCATAATTTCTGTAAGCTCTAGGCAGATAAGCACTGCGAACCCAACGATATCCATTGAAATAGATAAACCGTTTAGAGGATAGATCGTAATAGGCTTCAACATCTGGTAAATAATAATATCTAACCTGGGGCTGTTCAACGGGACCCCAAAGTGGTGGGGTTCCAAAGTGTATGTCTACTGAAATTTGTGCTTGCATTTGGCTTGCAAAAAACAAACCAATTCCAAAAAGGATAATTTTAAATGTTTTCATTTTATTTATGTTTTAATTGCTACTTGCAAAGTTGATGCCTTAATTAAAATAAGGAGTTACATAACTCTTTTAAAATGTTACATAATTCACACGTTCAATGCCTTTTATTGCTGATTAGCAAGCCTTTTTAAGATAATTTAAAACATTAATCATTGAAGTTTGAAACTGATATAGTGTGAATGATGTAACTCTAATGCAAAATTATGTAACATTAATTTTTGACAATGAGTGCACCTTTGCATTAAATAATTAATTTAAGAACTTTAAAACAAATCATTATGAAAACAGGTAAAGTAATTTTAGTAACCTTAGCAAGTATTGCTATTGGCGCAACAATGGGTGTTTTATTAGCTCCAGATAAAGGAGCTTCAACACGAAAGAAAATAACTAAAAAAGGCAAGGATTATGAAAAAGGATTTGAAAAAAAATTCAATAAATTTATTGATGGTGTTTCGAAGAAATATAAATCAATTAAAGAGGAGGTAACCGAAAATGCTGAAAATGGCATGCACAAAGTTGAAGAGGTTATAAGTAAGGTAAGCCCAAAAGAAAAATAAACCAAACTGTTGCCCTAAAGCGCATCTGACTTAAAAAAAATACGATGGAATCAACTTCAAATATGTTTGAATCATTGTTTGAAAAAGCCGAAACCTTTGGAAAAACAACTTATGAGATATCTAAACTAAAAGCCCTAGAAACAACAACTGTTGTGGCTTCTAGTTTAGTTGCGCGCTTAAGTGTTGTTTTAATGTTGTCAATATTTACCTTGGTTTTTAATATTGGTGTGGCGCTCTACTTAGGTGACTTGCTAGGCAAATCTTATTACGGGTTTTTTATTGTCGCCGCATTTTATTTGATAGCCGGTATTGTTTTGCATTATTTTCTCCATAAATGGATTAAAAAACCATTAGCCGATTTGATTATTTCACAAGCACTTCAATAACAAGACCCATGCAAAAAATCACTTCACAAAGCGCTCTAAAACTAGCCATTTTGCAATTAGAACAAAGGCAAGAGGAAGAAGGGAGAATTCTAAAAGAACAATTTAAGCTTACTTATAACAGCCTAAAACCGGCAAATATTTTATTGGGCGCTATAAAAGACCTCAGTTCATCGACCCTATTAAAAGATAATATCTTAAATTCTAGCGTCAGTCTCGGTGCTGGATATGCTTCTAAAATGCTTTTTCAAGGGATTGTTAGTAGTCCTATAAAAAAGATACTAGGCTCTGCATTAATGTTTGGAGTGACAAAGTTAGTCTCAAACAACCCCGATTTTATTAAAACTTTAGAAATGGGTTTTTTAAAAATATTTGGCACTAAATCGAAATTTAAATCTTAAACAGCTTGAAACGACTTAGTCTATGAAAAAATTAACAAATGCTGAGGTTTTAAACGATTTAAAATTTCCGTTTTACGCCAAAATAAGCCTCATTTTAATTGGATTATATGTGCTTTTTAGCATCCTTTACATTACACAAGATTTTGTTGTGCCTATCATTTTTTCTGCAATGATTGCTATTTTATTGCATCCAATTGTCAATTTTTTTGTCCGATTAAAAATAAATAGAGTGATTTCAATTATTTTAACTTTATTACTCACTTTTATAGCATCGGGGGCTTTGGCCGTTTTTATGTTTAAACAACTAAGCCAATTGAGTGATTCTTGGCCTTTATTAGTTGACAAGTTTACTGATGTGCTTGACGAATTTACTAGATGGGTTTCGCGTTATTTCGATTTAAGCCCCTGGAAAGTTAACAAATGGATGCTTAACACAAAATCGGAACTCCTAAATATTAGCACAGCCGATGTTAGCCAAACTCTTTTTGCTTTAGGAAACGGACTCATGTTATTTTTATTAATTCCTGTCTACGTTTTTATGATATTATTTTATAAAGCGCGGTTAATTGAATTTATTCACATAGTTTTTGGTAAAAGTGATCAACAAAATATTAGCCGTATTATTTCGGCAACAAAAAGTGTAATTCAGCGCTACCTCTCTGGTTTGGTTATTGAAAGTATTATTATCGCTATTTTAAATACTTCAGCCCTTTTTGCGCTCGGCATTGAATATGCCATTCTTCTTGGTGTTATTGGTGCTTTATTAAATGTCATTCCTTATGTTGGCGGTCTAATTGCCGTTGCATTACCAATGATGGTTGCTTTAGCTACCAAATCTACAGGGATGTATGCTTTTTATGTATTGATACTTTATTATATTATTCAACTTATTGATAATAATATTATTGTGCCTTTAATTGTGTCTTCAAAAGTTAAAATTAATGCCTTGTTTTCTATTATTGTGTTATTTGCAGGAAATGCCTTGTGGGGAATTTTGGGTATGTTTTTATCTATTCCTTTGCTGGCAGTAGCTAAGGTAATTATGGAAAATATAACACCCTTAAAGCCGTGGGGCTTTTTATTGGGAGATGTATCTACAACAAAAACCTCAGCAATTAATCCAATTATTAAAAAAATAAAAAATAAAATAGGCTAATACAATTTTTAAAAATACCTTTCCAATTAGTTGTTAATAGATTAAATACACCTTAATAAGCATAATTTAAGTATTATCAATGCCTTACCCGCACAAAGCAAGCCACAAATAAAAAAAGTGCTTAAATTAACAAACAAAAATTAACTTTGTGAAAAAAGCAGGTAATGAAAAAAATAACTTTAATAGTTTTGGCATTAGCAACCTCATTCTGTTTTGGTTTTGCGTTCAAATCAATTATTTCAAACAACATTAACAACAACAAAATGAAAAGAGTAACAAGCATTGGCGGCATCTTTTTTAAATGCAAAGACCCCATCAAAATGAATGAATGGTATAAAACCCATTTGGGTTTTAACACTAACCAATACGGTACCGTGTTTGAATGGCGACAAGCCCCCGACGCTACCAAAAAAGGCTTCTCGCAGTGGAGCCCCTTTTCAGAAAAGACAAAATATTTTGAACCTTCAACAAAGGAATTTATGATTAATTATCGCGTTGAAAATTTAGAAGCACTTGTTGAAGCACTTAAAAAAGAAGGGGTTACAATTACCGATTCCATTGAAACTTATGATTATGGAAAGTTTGTCCATATTATGGATATTGAAGGAAACAAGATAGAATTGTGGGAACCAAATGATATTGAATTTGAAAAATTAGGCATGCAAATTGGTGCTGAAACCACAAAATAACAATTGCATGTGTAAAATAGTTTTACCTTTTAAAGGGCAATTTGTGGTTGCTTGATTGAAACTTAACTAAGTAATTAAAACACAAATTTAAGTTATTAAAACGAAGCTAAAAGGTGATTAAATAGCTGCTTTTTAAGGTATAACTTTATAATGCAAGCGCCATTAAAAGGTCTGTTTGAATGTCTGACCCTAGTTTAAAAAGATGGCTGTCGAATGTTATAAAACCATTTTTTTGATAAAAATTAATGGCTCGCTCATTTTTTTCCCAAACGCCTAGCCAAACCTTATTTTTGTTGAGCTTTTTAGCCAAATCAATAGCAAAATCAAAAAGCAATTTACCAACGTGTTTTCCTAAATGATTTTTAACCACATAGATACGTTCAATTTCAAAGGCATTTTTATCAATAGGTTCTGTTTGAGCAACGCCAATATTTATTTTTAAATAGCCGATAACTTCTTGGTTTTGAAGTGCAAAATAAAATTGAGAAGCCTTTTCTTTTAGTTCCCGTTCTAATTGAGCTACATTCATAGCTTTATCGAGATATTGGTTCATATCTAAAGCTGAATTAACAGCCCCAAAAGTTTCTAAAAATGTTTGGATGCTAATTTTTTGTAATTCCAAAACAGCTTCGGGTTTTACTAATTTGATTTCAATCATTAAGTTTTTAATTTTTGATTATTTAAGTAAAGATATGCGCAATTTATATAATTAAATCTACTAAATACCAAAAATTGACAATTGTCATATATAGTTCAAAAAAACATTTGTAATTTTGAGAATCTTTAAATTAAAAGATACTATTTGTACTTAAAATTATTAATATGGCAAAAGTTCAAGGAGCAATTAAAGTGAACAATGAGGTTTGTAAAGGTTGTCAGGTGTGTATGCCTGTTTGTTTAGAAAACGTTATTGAAATGTCAAAAGCAGTCAATCGCAAAGGGTATCATTTTGCCTATATGGCTAAACCCGAAGCATGTACAGGTTGTACCAATTGTGCCATTGTTTGTCCCGATCGCGCAATTTCGGTTTATAGAGTAAAAGTCTCAGATTAAATTAAATTGTAAATAATGGCAGAATTAAAATTAATGAAAGGAAATGAAGCCTTAGCCGAAGCCACCATTAGGGCAGGAGCTGATGCATATTTTGGATATCCCATTACGCCTCAAACCGAGGTTATAGAATATTTAATGGAGCAACAACCCGAAAAGCGAACGGGAATGATTGTGCTACAAGCTGAAAGTGAACTAGCGGCTATCAACATGGTTTATGGCGCTGCAAGCACCGGCAAAAAGGTGATGACCTCGTCATCAAGCCCTGGAATTTCTTTAAAACAAGAGGGCATTTCATATATGGCAGGAGCTGAATTGCCTGGTGTAATTGTTAATGTGGTTCGTGGTGGACCGGGTTTGGGAACCATTCAACCTTCGCAAGCCGATTATTTTCAATCGGTTAAAGGGGGTGGTCATGGTGATTATAAACTTTATGTTTTAGCGCCTGCTTCGGTTCAAGAAATGTCCGATTTTGTGGAAGATGCTTTTGACATAGCTTTTAAATACCGCGCACCGGTTTTGATTCTCTCTGATGGAATTATCGGTCAAATGATGGAAAAAGTGTATTTAAAAGACCAAAAACCAAGAATGACCAACGATGAAATTATCGAAAAATATGGCAATTGGGCAACTACTGGTAAAAAAGGTAGAGAACGCAACATCATTACCTCGCTCGATTTGCAATCTGAAAAAATGGAAAAACGCGTACATCGCTTGATGAAAAAATATAAACAAATGGAAGCAGAAGACCTGCGTTTTGAAAAAATAGCATGCGATGATGCCGATTATTTAATTGTTGCCTATGGCTCAAGCGCTCGCATTTCACAAAAAGCAGTTGAATTAGCGCGAAAAAAAGGCATCAAAGTGGGTTTATTGCGCCCCATTACCCTTTTTCCTTTTCCTAAAAAAGCACTTTTTGACTTAGCTAATCAGGTAAAAGGTATTTTAAGTGTTGAATTAAATGCCGGACAAATGGTTGAAGATGTGCGCTTATCGGTAGAACATAAAGTACCAGTAGAACATTTTGGAAGAACAGGCGGTATTATTCATACACCCGAAGAAATTTTAGAAGCTTTAGAACAAAAAATAATCAATAATGGAAGTATTAGACATCATAAAACCAGAGAATCAAGTATTTTGTAAAACAAAACTCATGACAGATTGTGCGCTGTCATACTGCCCTGGTTGTGGTCACGGAACGGCTCATAATTTAACCATGGAAGTGATTGACGAAATGGGAATTGTTGAAGATACCATTGGCGTTGCTCCTGTGGGATGCTCAGTTTTAGCCTACGATTTTATGAATATTGATATGACACAAGCCGCTCACGGACGTGCGCCCGCATTGGCAACTGCCATTTCTAGATTGTGGCCCGATAAATACGTTTTTACCTATCAAGGCGATGGCGATTTGGCTGCTATTGGAACGGCCGAAACCATTCACGCTTGCAATAGAGGCGAAAATATTGTGATTATTTTTATTAATAATGGCATTTATGGAATGACAGGTGGACAAATGGCTCCCACCACTTTAGAAGGTATGAAATCATCAACTTCCCCTTATGGAAGAGATATTAAAACGATGGGTGCTCCCTTAAAAATTACCGAATTGGTGGCGCAATTACCCGGAACTTATTATGTAACGCGTCAATCGGTTCATACACATAAAAATGTTCGCAAAGCTAAAAAAGCCATCCGAATGGCTTTTGAAAATATCAAATTAAAAAAAGGACTGTCGTTTGTTGAAATTGTTTCTAACTGCAATTCGGGTTGGAAAATGACGCCAAATGACGCTAATAACTGGATGGAAGAAAATATGTTTCCTTATTTCCCTTTAGGGGATATAAAAGTTGATGGTAAATTAAAATAAGTAACAATGACAGAAGAAATTATTATCGCCGGTTTTGGTGGACAAGGGGTTTTATCAATGGGAAAAATACTCGCTTATTCGGGCATCATGCAAGATGAAGAGGTGAGTTGGATGCCTTCTTATGGACCTGAAATGCGCGGAGGTACTGCAAACGTGATGGTTATTTTAAGCAGTGAACGCATTAGCTCACCTTATTTAAAAGTATTTGATACCGCCATCATTTTAAACCAACAATCATTAGATAAATTTCAAGATAGCGTAAAACCCGGCGGCGTTTTATTATATGACCCCAATGGCATTACCATTCATCCCACAAGAACCGACATTGAAATTTTTCAAATTGAAGGCAATAAATTAGCCGTTGACATGGGAAATGCTAAAATTTCTAATATGATTGTTTTGGGAGCATTTTTAAAAATTAAACCAATCGTTAAGCTTGATAACGTGATTGCGGGATTAAAAAAATCCTTGCCCGATCGCTACCATCATTTAATCCCGCTAAATAGAGAAGCCATTACAAAAGGGATGAATAATTTAAAACCATTTTTGGTTGCTGAAATGATTTTGAAGTAGTTATAAAATTGAAAGACCTTAGTTTTTGGAATTTTTAAAAGCTTGCTTTTTTAGTTCTTGCTCAGCATTTGAAAGGTAGTATTTAGAGGCAATACGTTTTCAGTTTTTAATAGCCCCTTTTACCTCATCAATAATTTTAAGTGCATTTTTTTTGTTTAAACGAAAGTATTCGTGAAATTTAAGTGCTAAATTCGAATTGAGGGCATTATCATTTTCGGAGATATTTAAACTTAATCCGATGCCATAAGTTGTTGGATTTATATCCTAAGCAGGCGACAATAACCAACCTTTATCAGATAAAATAAATCTGTGATTCCTCAAATGGTCATCGGTGTTTGATACGCAAATATTGAATACAATTCTTCTCCATAATTCTTCAAGATTACTCTTTTCATTTGCACCTTTATTACTGTTAAATGCGGTTAACTCAAGATAACTAGCACCGTCTAGATAATTTTGTGAGTCAAAATATCCTAAAAGTGTCATGGTAGAAGCAAAATGAATTCGCTCACCAGTCAAATTACGGACAAAGCGTTTTGTTAAGAAAGTATGGTAATTTGAAGAAAATTTTTGAGCTTTCGAATTTGCCATTTTAATACCTGCTTTTAAGGCTAATTCATAGCAAACAATTTCCCAACCGCCCATATCACCTTGATCATTTAGACTAGTAAATTTTGCAATCCAAAAACTGCCATCTGTATTTACAATGCTAGCTTTTGGTCGCGCACCACCTAAAGAAAATCCTGGAGCGATTAGCAAATTTAAACACTTTAAAATAGGCAGGGTCTTTTGAAACATCTTGCGTTTCAAGTTTTAAACTAATTTGTTCAAGTGCTCTAATTGAAGGCCAAGGTGGACAAGCTAAGTTGATACTATCATTGAGAAACGGTCCATTTTTTAAGCGCTTAAACTGCACGCCACCCATTCAATGGTCATCAAATACACCTAGTTAATAATCAATTTCAAATAATTTTTATTCTTGATGATTTTCTAGTCTTTCAAGAGCAGCATCTCTTCGTCTCATTAAAATTCTTCCCCATTGATCAGGAGCGGAGTCTAAAAATAATCCAAAATTTTCTTGCCCACCATTTCAATAATGAATTCCAAAATAAAGTTTTAAATTTGGATTGAGTAGCAGTGCATGCTTTGATTTTAGCCAATCTGCATCCTATTCAAACGAAAAATATTTCTTTTCCCTTCAGCCGCTCTGAATATAATATTCCCATCAAGTTTGGGTTTTTAATACCGCTCCAATGGGCCTATATAAAGATTTGTTGCTTATTTTTTAGGTTACTCTTGGTAGCTCTTTTTTTTGGGGACTCTTAAAGACAAGTTCATTTTAACATCTGGTAATTTTCTACCTAATTCATCATCTTTTGCAAAAAAAAGAAAATCGCTTTCTAAACCAAGTACTTGCAACACTAATAGGTAGTAACCAATGTTTATACCAGCTTTTCCGTTTTCAATATTTAGCAAAGTGCTACGTCCAATGTTGGCGCGTTTTGCAACTTGCGCACTGCTCAGCTTTTGCCTTAGTTGCACACATTTAATATTGAGGCCAACCTCATTTAGAATTTTTAGAGTTTTGGGTAATAATACCGTTTTTTATTTGCCATAACTTTTGTATGTATAAGCAAATTTTGAATATAATGTTTACAAGTTTAAGTATTGGTTACAAGTATTAACATCCTAAAAAAAAGATTTTAGATTTAGGCTTTGAATGGGTATTTCAATTTTTTTAATAACCAATCAGTCTATGAATTAATTCTAAATAGTTTGGTTAAAAGAGTTTTACCGCAAAAAACACAAAGTTTTAAACTAAGAACACGAAGCCCGCTGATGCTAATTTTCAATTCTTTGTGCACTTTGTGCGTTTTTATTTGTGTACGTTATGGTTAATTTACACATTGCAAATCAATT
>PFPU01000104.1:24875-25796 GCA_002793215.1 Flavobacteriales bacterium CG_4_10_14_0_2_um_filter_35_18 | reverse complement strand
TGAATTTTCATAATCTGTTTTTCCAATTTCAGACATATGCGGAAGTATGAAGTAGGTTATTTCAACATTGCCAAAAATTTCAGGTTGTCCCATTTCGGGCTTTGGGCTTAAGTTTAGTAAGAATGGATTGTATGGTTCAATTTCATCATTCTGGAAAAATATTTTTATTCGTTTACTTTCAATGAACTTGTGAAATACTAGACGCAAGTGTTCTTTAACTGAAATCATCTCAGCATAAAATGCCGATTTAACGTTCTCATTGCTTATCTCAGCAATTCCGACAATGCGGTCTAACTTTTCCCAAAGAACTAATGTTCCTGATTTTTGAATTTCTATTTTTTCAATAAATGAATTATCAGAAACATAGTCTAACAATTGCCATTCGTTTTCTGAATTGATGAAATCAATATCCCAACAACGCTTAATTGTTGCGTAGCTTTCACGTTTTGTAATACAAGTCAGTCGTTTGCATTGAGAAAATGAAGCGGTTTTCAAGCCCATTCCAAAGCGTCCTAAATCTTTTTCGCTTCTAATTTCTTCGGGGTCTTTACTACCCGGAGTCATAGCCAAAACAAGTTCCTCCTTGTTCATTCCTGTTCCGTTGTCGGAAATAGAAATAAACGAATCTTGACCGTTCCATTTATAATCTAATCTGATTTCATCTGCGTTTGCAGATATAGAATTGTCGATAATATCTGCAATAGCCGTAGAAAGGTTATAACCAAAACTTCTGTAAGAATTAATGGTAGATTTTGGATTTGGCTTTGCTATTTCGGCTTTTACATATTCTTCCATATCATTTCCCTAATTTTTTCTGCAATTTTTTGAGCCATTAATGGCGGAACGGCATTACCTATTTGTTTAAAGGCAGCTGTCCTGCTTCCTTCAAAGAAATAATCATCAGGGAACGATTGTATTCTT
>PFPU01000104.1:0-24856 GCA_002793215.1 Flavobacteriales bacterium CG_4_10_14_0_2_um_filter_35_18 | reverse complement strand
TCATCAGGGAACGATTGTATTCTTGCAGCTTCTCTTACACTTATGGAACGATTTTGTTTTTTATCAGGATGTATATAATAATGACCGTCCATTGCTATATGAGCAACAACAGTATGTGAAACACCTTTACCATTTACCACTTGAAAGCGATTAACAAACGAATCTGTATTTGAATGCTTGATAAGTCTTTTTGGTAATTCAGCATAATTTAATCTTTTACCATTGTTCCATTTTTCGATAGCAATTTGGTAAATTTCTAAATCGTTATCATTGTTCGGTCTTACAATATGCTGAGTTACAAAATCTAAACCGTTTCTGATATTGGTTTGTTTTAAATAATCTGTTGTAGGTTTTGCGTACGCTACAGCATTTAAAGTTCCTTGACCATTTTTCAAAGGCTTCAAGTCCGAAAATAAATCTTTTAGAATTTGAAAGTTATACGCTGTTGTTTCAAACTCTGGATATTTTAGATTTAATTCTTTTTTCCACCCAATTATGATTACTCTTTTTCTGTCTTGTAATACCCCAAAATCTTTTGCGTTTAAATGATTCTTTGGAGGTATAGCAACTTCATAGCCAGCGTTTTTTACTGCTTTAAAAATCTTGTTTAGATATTCTCCGTTTTTTGCAGATAAAATGCCCGGCACGTTTTCAAATACAAACATATTTGGTTTGTATTTCTCCAAAAACTTAACGTAATGTTTGTATAAGTGATTACGTGGGTCGCTTTCCATATCCTTTCTGGCACGTCCTACTATTGAGTATGCCTGACAAGGGGGTCCCCCAATAATTAAATCTACTTTTTTGCCATTTAATTCTTCGTCAATTGTATTGAAAATTTCAGGCAAAGTCTTTTCTGAAATTTCTTTATTAATAACAGAATTGATTAAATGCTCAGGAACATTTTTCCAAAGTTCTTCTTTGTTCTTAGTTTCCGATTTTAAATAATCATTATAGATTTCGGTTTTTATATGCTCTTTGAGCCAGTGGTAAGCTGTTCTTGTCTTAATAGTATCGCAAGCATCTTTGTTCATCTCAACGTGTGCAATGGGTTTAAATCCTGCACGGATAAATCCTTCAGAAAGACCACCAGCACCAGCGAATAAATCTATATAGTTAAGTTTTTTCATTGATTAAAATCTATTTCCACAAAAATAAACTTTTTTTTCCTGATTAATATTATGGATTGGCAAGAAAACAGCTCTTTTGCAAGCTGAAGCATCAGCTTGTATGTCTGAACTTAAGAATCCCGATAAATCGGAACAGGTCGTGCCGTTTGTGGGCTGGCAGTAGAATTTCAAAATTTTTGTGAGATGGGTCAAAAATTAAAACACATTTGGGTCGGCAATGAGTATCAGGGTATTTGTCTGTCAGTTTCGTTTTTCATTCCAAGTTTAATATTCCATTTTCATTGTCAATTTGCTGTGTCGTTGTCTTTTTTTCCGCTTGGGCATAACGTGTTCGTGTATGATTGGTTGCGTGAATTTAGTATTAACATTTTAAATAAGCAACAAAAAAGAGGCACGCAAGGTTTTTCCAAGTAGGCAAGAACCAAGCAATTAATTATACACGGTGTTGTGTGGCGTTTTTTATGTCGGTTGAAAACAAAAATGAAATTGCAGAAATTCAACTAAACATACTAAAGCTGTTAAAAGGACAGTCTTATGGTATGGCAAAACAAATTTTGAATTATGCTTTAGAGTCATTAGGGCATAACTCTATTGTTCAGAAAGAAGTTTTTTAATTTCTTCAACGGTATGTTTAACAGATAAGGTGGTTTTAGATGTCAAACCTATAAATGAATGTCCATTTTCATTTGGATTTATCTTTATAGTTTCTATTTTATCCTTTACTACTGTAATTTGATTGCCGTTACTAAGTGTTAATTCTATTGTTTTCATTTGTTCATTTATTTAGTTGCACGATGTTCTTTTCTGCATAAAGAGAATTATGTCAGTCATTCGCTCATTTTTTGTTAATCGTTACCGTTCTTTAAAATACTGCCTTTGGGACGAGCCAGTTCAAAATCCTTTATTGTTAATTCCTTTTTCTTTATTTCTCTCAAAAGAAAATCTGAAAAAGCTTCATAATTCTGTATGGTTTGCTCTTTTAGTATCAATTCCTGTTCATAGTTGGTTGTGCTATTTACTTGGGAAGATGTTTTACGTGTGGATTCACAGTTCTTGATAAGGTAGCCAAGCAATAAAAAGATAATACCTATAATAGCATTTTCTTTTATCTTTTTAACTTTAGGTTCTAAGTTGTTTATCCATTGCCATATATTCATAAATGACCATTTGATTATATGTAAAAAGTAAGGTTTATAAGGGAAGTTCCTTATTTCGTTCTTTGTTTTTAAATTATTGGCTATGAGAAATTCAAAGTTCTTTTTGTTGTATGTACATTTTCTCCAATTTCCGTGTTCAAACAATTCTACACGGTAAATTTTGTAAAATCTGTTGTATGAATATTTAAAATCTTGTAATTTCAATTATAGTTCGGTTTTAAATTACGCATAACTTACTTATAGTTATGACTCCATCATACCTATCTAACCATTTTAGATAGGTAGGTATGAAAATTTACATACTTTATTTTAATCAAATATATAAATAATTCATTATAAATCATCAAAATGGACTTTTTATTTGGTCAAAGCCCTTAGTTGTTAAAAGTGTGTAAACGGCTTTGGTTTTGTTGCTTTTTTGCCCTGCTAAACTTTATAAAGCAGCAACTTAAAAACCGTGTAAAAATTTTGAAAAATAAATTGATTAAACAAACGTATTAATATTAGGTTATTAACAATTAAGCTGTTAATGGTTTTGTGGCGAAATGGGTTTTTAGACAGTTAGGGTTCGAGCCAGGCATATTACTGATGATGCCTTTCGTTTGTTGTTTTGTGTCAAGTTGTTTAAAATCCCCACAAAATAGCGGATAAAATCCTTTAAAATGGCTTTCATTCTATCCAATAAAATTGGGGCTGGCTACGCTAAAAACATCATGAAATTTTTAAAGTTATTCTTGTTTTAAAAGTATAATTTCAGTGGTGTTTAGTTTTTGATTTAGCCAACTTTTGATTTTTTCGGTATCAATTTTTGTCTTATTACTGGTTTGATAAACCATAACCGTTATTGTTTTTGGACTATTTGTGTTTTGTGTTATTAAATGTTTGCCTAATGATACATTTTTTAGTTCGGGAAATAATATTGCAGTTTCTTTCAATATTTGTGTATAGTCTATTTTATACTCCCCTAACTCTTTTTTTAAATTAGTTATCAAAATGTCTTTTTCGGATAAAACTTTATTATGATTTCCCAGTTCATTCAAAATTTCACTTTTTAAATCTTTTGCATCTTGCTTTATTTCCAATTTGGTATTGCTAATATTGTATTCAATAAGTTTTTGGTTTAACAATTTCATTTCTTCATTGTCAAACTTTTTGGTCAAAAAAGCCAATTCTATTTTTTTAGGATTTGTGTTAAATGAGGTGTGTTTATAAATTAACGTATAACCCTTGTTTGTGAACTCGTTAGCAATAAATTGCTCTAGCTTTTGGCTGTATTTTTTTTCTTGTAAGAGATTGTAAGCCAAATAAAAACTGGGTATTATCATGATCAAAATTAAACCTGTAATGCCATATCGAATCTGTTTTTCTAATTTTTGGTTTAGTATTTTTACAGGTTGATATTTCAAATATTTTATAATTAAAAAAGTGGCGATACAAATAAAAAAGCAATTGATACTATAAAGGTAAAAGGCTCCAAAAAAATAAGCAAAATTCCCTATTGCGAGGCCATAACCCGCCGTGCAAAGTGGAGGCATTAATGCCGTAGCGATGGCCACACCCGGAATTGGATTGCCTTTTTCTACTCTTGTTAAGGCAATAACACCTACTAAACCGCCAAAAAAAGCAATTAAAACATCATAAATATTTGGGGAAGTTCTGGCAAATAATTCAGACTGCATATCTTTAAATGGGCTTACAAAAAAATAAATTGTTGCCACTACTAAGCTTAAAATTGTAGCTATCAACAAATTTTTTGCAGATTTTTTAAGTAATTCAAAATCATAAATAGCCAAAGCAAATCCCGCACCTACAATGGGTCCCATTAAAGGTGAAATAAGCATTGCACCAATGATTACTGCCGTTGAATTGACGTTTAAGCCCACCGAAGCAATAACAATTGCACATGCCAATATCCATAGATTCGCACCTCGAAAGGAAATGTTCGATTTTACGTTTTCTAAAACCTTTTCTCTTAAATCTTCTCCATTATGGAGGTTAATAAAATCAAAAATTTTATTGTTCATCATCAGTAAAAGTCTTTAATAGTGTTAATTTTAAGAATATAAAACCAATAATACCGGCTATAAGTGAAGAAATTAAAATAACTAATTTAGCGTTATTAATAATTGCTTCTTCTTCAAAAGCTAATAAAGTTATAAAAATTGACATCGTAAAACCGATTCCTGCTAAAAAACCAACACCAATTATTGATTTCCAATTTAAGTCAACAGGCAACTTACATAGGCCAAAAGCAACTGTTAAAAATACCAACATAAAAATACCTAATGGTTTGCCTATAATAAGACCAAGCGCAATTCCTAAACTATAATTTTCGGTAAGAATTTGCGAAAGGTTACCACTAAAAACAATTGCGGTATTTGCTAACGCAAAAATTGGCAGAATTATAAAGGCAACGGGTTTGTGTAAAAAGTGTTGCAAAATATAAGAAGTAGATTTTTCGCCTCCATTACCAAAGGGAATCGCAAAAGCTAATAAAACACCTGTAATGGTAGCGTGAACACCCGAATGTAACATAAAATACCACATGGCAATTCCGCCAATTAAATACGGAATTAGGTTTCTAACTTTCATTCTGTTAAAAACTAAAAGCAATGCAAAAATGCCTAATGCAATAAATAAGTTTGTTAAAAGTAATGTTTTTGTATAAAAAATGGCAATAATGATAATTGCTCCTAAGTCGTCAATTACAGCTAAGGCAGTTAAAAACACCTTCAATGAAGTTGGCACACGGCTCCCTAATAATGCTAAAATGCCCAATGCAAAAGCAATATCTGTTGCCATGGGAATTCCTGCACCTGATTGGGTTGTTGTTCCAAAATTGAATAATAAAAATAGCCCTGCGGGGACTATTATTCCGCCTATCGCTCCAAAAATTGGCAATAAAGCGTCTTTTATGTTGGATAGTTCACCTTGATAAATTTCTCTTTCTAACTCTAAGCCAATCAGCAAAAAGAAAATAGCCATCAATCCGTCATTAATCCAATGTACCATACTATGACCTTGAAACTGGGTTTGAAATAAATCGTGATAACTCGCTCCAATACTTGAATTAGCTATTATTAATGAAATTATTGTGCAGGCTATTAAAACAAGACCACCTGCTTTTTCACTTTCAAAAAACGCTTTAAATATCTTGGTTGCTTTCATTTTTTTTATTGGATTTTTATACTATTTTTTTAGATTGTAGGGGTTGTTTTTTAATAACATTGGCAAAGATGGCAATTTTTATGGAAAATATTAAATTGAAGCATTGAACTTTCTATAATCACAAAATTGTTTGCCGAGCACGAAACCTCACCTATTGAAAATGTGTTGATTAGACTTGTTTTTTCTTTACACTTAGCGAGCGTTTTTTTATCATACCACCCTTAGTATCTTTTATACTACTCATAATAATAAAGGCTTCTGGATCAATGAGGTCAATTTCAGTTTGAAGTTTTGCTATTTCAAGGCGGGTAATAACCGTATAAATAATATCGGTGTTGTTTAACTCTGACTTGTCTTTTCCATAACCTCTTTTACCCTTATAGATGGTAACGCCTCTGCGGAGTTTTTCAATTATCATTTTTCTTATGGCCTCCGACTGATATGAAATAATTGTAACTCCAGTATATTCCTCAATCCCAACAACAATAAAATCGACTGTTTTTGATGCTGCAAGATAGGTGAGTATGGCGTATAATGCGGTTTCAACCGAAAGCAAATAGGCTCCAACCGAAAAGATAAGGATGTTAAAAACTAGGATGATATCACCAATGGTGAAGCTTGAATTTTTACTTAAATAAATGGCAAGTACTTCGGTTCCATCAAGCACGCCACCACCGCGAATTGATAGCCCAATGCCGGCTCCTAAAAAGAAGCCACCAAATGCTGAAACTAATAATTTGTCTTGGGTAATTAAAGGATAATTTACCATTGCAACAATAATGGCAAGTCCAATTATAGCCAAAAAGCTCTTAACAGCAAAGGTTTTACTTACCTGCGTAAAACCAATTGCGATAAAGGGAATATTGATAAGAACAATGAGAATGGGCAGTTGGATATTAGTAATATGTGCCGTTAAAAGAGAAATACCGGTTACACCGCCATCTATAAAATTGTTTGGAAGCAAAAAACCTTTTAGTCCAAATCCCGCCGAAAACATCCCTAAGGTGAGTAGAATGACGTCTTTAAAGAAGTGTTTTATGCTAACTTTTAGTTTTATAAATTCATTAACAAAATCATCTTGAATGGGTTTTTTATAGAGGTCTTTGTCCCGAAAAGGTTCAATAAAAGAACGAATGATAAATTGTTTTAAATTGGGATTCATTATAGGGTTTGTAAAAAAGTTGAGTTTTTAGTTAAGTTATAAGCACTTAATCAATTAAATAAAATTTGTTTGTCAAAGATAGATAAAATAGGGATTGATGCGTGTTTTTAGCATTATTAATTATTAAAATTATGGGGTGTTCGGTGCCAATTCATTCCTTTGTTTTATAAATTACGCCTATATTTGCACCTCAAAAAAAATTTCACATGAAAGCCGGAATTGTAGGATTGCCAAACGTAGGAAAATCGACTTTATTTAATTGCTTATCAAATGCTAAAGCACAAAGCGCTAACTTTCCATTTTGTACTATTGAACCCAATATTGGTGTGGTAAATGTACCTGATCCACGTCTTCAAAAGCTAGAAGCCATTGTAAAACCAGAGCGTGTAATGCCCGCAACAGTAGAAATTGTAGATATCGCCGGATTGGTTAAAGGGGCGAGTAAAGGTGAGGGTTTAGGCAATAAATTCTTGGCAAATATTCGCGAAACCGATGCCATTATTCACGTGTTGCGCTGTTTTGACAATGATAATATTGTGCACGTTGACACCACAATAAATCCGATAAGAGATAAAGAAACCATTGATTATGAGCTGCAAATAAAAGATTTAGAAAGTGTTGAAAAGCGCATAGAACGCGTTAAAAAAGCCGCCAAAACGGGTGATAAAAATGCACAAAAAGAATGGGAAATTCTTGAACTAGTAAAATCGGGTTTAGAAAGTGCGAAATCAGTTAGAATTTTGGATATTGACGAAAAAGACCGTTTGGCTTTTGTTAAACCACTTCAATTGTTAACCGATAAACCCGTGTTATACGTTTGCAATGTAGATGAAGCTTCGGCCAAAAATGGCAATGCTTATGTGGCGCAAGTAAAAGAATTGGTAAAAAATGAAAATGCCGAAGTCATTGTTTTGGCGGTGGCTACCGAAGCCGATATCACAGAACTTGAAACCTTTGAAGAACGCCAAATGTTTTTAGAAGATTTAGGTTTAATTGAGGCAGGTGCTTCTAAATTAATCCGTTCGGCGTATAAATTATTGAATTTGCAAACTTATTTTACGGCAGGCGTAAAAGAAGTCCGCGCTTGGACTATCAATATTGGTGACACCGCACCTCAAGCCGCGGGCGTTATCCACACCGATTTTGAACGTGGATTTATTCGCGCCGAAGTGATGCATTATGAAGACTATGTTACCTTAGGCTCCGAATTAAAGGTTAAAGAAGCAGGAAAATTTGGCATTGAAGGTAAAGAATATGTGGTTAAAGATGGTGATATTATGAATTTTAGATTCAACGTTTAACAAAAAACAAATCACAAATTGGCAATCAATGATTAACCAAAAACTGATAATAACCCATTTCTCACTTTAAACCGCGTTCCGATTATGAAATTTGACCTAAAAGTTACCGATAAGCAAAGCAAAGCGAGAGCTGGTGTGATTACGACCGATCACGGCACCATTCTTACACCTATTTTTATGCCTGTTGGAACGGTGGCTTCGGTAAAAGGTGTACACCAATTGGAACTTAAAAATGATGTTAAAGCTCAAATTATTTTAGGAAATACTTACCATTTATACCTGCGCCCTAAAATGCAAATATTAGAACAAGCGGGGGGCTTGCACAAATTCATGAACTGGGAAGGCAACATTTTAACTGATAGTGGTGGCTATCAAGTTTATAGCCTATCGGCTAACCGTAAAATTAAAGAAGAGGGCGTTAAATTCAAATCGCATATTGATGGTTCTATTCACTTTTTTAGCCCTGAAAATGTAATGGAAGTACAGCGCAGCATTGGCGCTGATATTATTATGGCTTTTGATGAATGCACACCCTATCCGTGCGATTATAATTATGCCAAAAATTCAATGCACATGACGCACCGCTGGCTCGATCGCTGTGTGGCACACCTTGAAAAAGTGCCTTTTAAATACGGCTATTCACAAGCCTTTTTCCCCATTGTTCAAGGTTCTACTTATAAAGATTTAAGAACACAATCGGCTGAATATATCGCCCAAATTGGTGCAGAAGGAAATGCCATTGGTGGCTTATCGGTTGGCGAACCTGTTGAAGATATGTATCAAATGACCGATTTGGTTTGCAACATTTTGCCTAATGATAAACCGCGCTATTTAATGGGCGTTGGCACGCCAATAAATATTTTAGAAAATATTGCACTTGGAATTGATATGTTTGATTGTGTAATGCCTACGCGAAATGCCCGCAACGGCATGTTATTTACGGCTCATGGCACAATTAATTTAAAAAATAAAAAGTGGGAAGATGATTTTTCGCCTTTGGATGAAATGGGGATTACCACGGTTGACTTATTGTATTCAAAAGCCTATTTACGCCACTTGTTTGCTGCTAATGAATTTTTGGGAAAACAAATTGCTTCCATACATAATTTAGGCTTTTATTTATGGTTGGTTGGTGAAGCAAGAAAGCATATCTTAGCAGGAGATTTTTACACTTGGAAAAACCAAATGGTAAAGCAAATGGATAAGCGCTTATAAACCTTGAAAATACTCGATAAATACCTATTAACGCGCTATTTTACAGCTTTTATTTTTACGCTGTTAATTTTAACGCCCATCGCCATAGTTATTGATATTGCTGATAAAATTGGAAAATTTCTAGCAAAACCCGATTTGACCACTTGGCAAATTATCAGCGATTATTACCTAAATTTTGTCATCAACTACGCCAATACCTTTATGCCCTTGGCCTTGTTTATTTCGGTTATTATGTTTACCTCAAAAATGGCCGAAAATACCGAAATCGTCGCTATTAACACCGCAGGAATTTCTTTTAAAAGATTTATCAAACCTTATTTTATGGGCGCAGCAATGGTTACTGTTTTTGCGCTCTTGATGACACATTTTATCGTACCAAAAGCCAATAAAGCCCTCGACAATTTTGGATTGCAATTTCTAAAAAAAGAAGAAAATACTAACAACTGGGTCAATAACGGCGTTTTGCAATTGAGTAAAGGAAATTATGTGTATGTTAAAAATTTTAGCATCGAACAACAAAATGGCTTTAATTTCACCTTTGAACATTATGAAAAAGGTCAGCTCGTCTATAAAATTGCAGCTGCTAATGTGCGTTTTATGCCTAAAGATAGCACCTTTGAATTGACTAATTACAAAAAAAGACGCCTTATTCAAAATAAAGATGTCAATGAACTTGGAGATAAAATAGACACCACCTTTAATTTTGTTCCATCCGATTTTGTTTACGAAAAAAATTTGGCACGACAAATTAACACACCCGATTTATTAGATTTTATCCACAATTCAAAAGCCCGAGGTGTACAGAATTTAAACAGCCATTATGTTGAATTACACAGCCGCACCAGTTTGCCAATGTCATCCTTCATTTTAACCTTAATTGCCGTAGTTTTAGGCTCAAAAAAGCGTAGAGGTGGCATTGGTATTAGCTTGGCATTAGGTATTTCATTGATGTTTGTTTATGTATTTTTTATGAAAATAGCCAGTGTTTTAGGCTCAGTGGCAACAGCAAATGCCTTTTTAATGGTTTGGATGCCCAACCTTATTTTTGGGACATTAGCATTAATTCTATATAAAAATGCCAAACGCTAAACTCAACAACCACCTCCATCTGCATTTTATTGTTTTTATATGGGGATTTACCGCAGTTATTGGCGCACTTATCAGTATTGACGCCATTCCGCTGGTTTGGTATCGAACGGGTTTAGCCGTTTTAGTATTGCTGATTTATGCTATTTTATTCAAAAAAAGTTTAAAAAAGAGTCCGAAAGCCATTTTACAATTTTCATTTGTTGGATTTTTTATAGCCATTCACTGGATAAGTTTTTTTTATGCCATAAAAATTTCAAATGTATCAGTAACCTTAGCCGCTATTTCAACAGGGGCCTTGTTTGCAACCTTTATTGAACCGGTATTCTACAAGAAAAAAATTGTGTGGTATGAGGTTTTGTTTTCGGTGATTGCCATTTTGGGATTATTGGTTATTTTCAATGTACAAGCTAAATTTACTTTAGGAATATTATTTGGATTGCTCGCCGCATTTTTATCGGCACTTTTTGCTGTTTTAAACAGTAAATTAATTCAAAAACACGAGGCGCTGAGCATCACTTTTTATGAACTTTTATCTGGTTTTTTACTCATCGGAATTTTGCTCTTTTTTAACGGAACGATGCAAACGCCCAGCTTTTTTAAACTATCCCTTTCCGATTTTAGTTATCTGTTTATTTTAGCTTCTGTTTGTACCGCTTATACTATGGTGGCTTCAACAAAATTATTGCTCAAAATGAGTCCGTTTACCATGATGCTCACTATCAATTTAGAGCCCGTTTATGGCATTGCATTAGCCGTTATCATTTTGGGAGATAGCGAAAAAATGACCACTCAATTTTATTTGGGAACAGCCTTAATTATTGTAAGTATCATCCTCAATGCCGCTTTTAAACTATATCCTAAAATAATACTCAGCAAAAAGCGATAAAACATCTGTAAATGTTTTTATATTTGTATCGATAACCAGAACCTAAACTATGGAATATTTAGACTTTGAACTTCCTATTAAAGAGCTTGAAGACCAATTAGATAAATGTCTTATTATTGGCGAAGAGAGCGATGTTGATGTTTCTAAAACTTGTAAAAATATAGAGAAAAAACTCGAAAAAACAAGAAAAGACATTTATTGCAACTTAACACCTTGGCAACGCGTTCAATTGTCGCGCCACCCCTCAAGACCTTATACCTTAGATTATATCAACGCCATTTGTGGGGATACATTTTTTGAATTGCACGGCGACCGCAATGTAAAAGATGATAAAGCGATGATTGGTGGTTTAGGCAAAATTGGCGACCAATCGTATATGTTTATTGGTCAACAAAAAGGTTATAATACCAAAACGCGTCAATACCGCAATTTTGGAATGTCAAACCCGGAGGGCTATCGCAAAGCCTTACGCTTAATGAAAATGGCCGAAAAGTTTAAAATTCCTGTTGTAACCTTGCTAGATACACCTGGCGCTTATCCCGGACTTGAAGCTGAAGAGCGCGGTCAAGGGGAAGCCATTGCGCGAAATATTTTTGAAATGACAAGGCTAAAAACACCAATTATAACGGTAGTTATTGGCGAAGGCGCATCGGGAGGCGCACTTGGAATTGGCGTTGGCGATCGCGTTTATATGCTCGAAAACACTTGGTATACCGTGATATCTCCCGAATCTTGCTCTTCAATTTTGTGGCGCAGTTGGGATCATAAAGAAGAAGCTGCCAATGCCCTAAAATTGACGGCTTTTGATATGAAAAAACAAAAGTTAATTGACGATATCATTAAAGAGCCTTTTGGTGGCGCTCATAGCAACCGGAATGGGGCCTATCAAATTGTTGAAGATGCCATTGTTAATGCCTATTTAGAACTTAAAGATTTGTCCCTTGACGAATTGGTAGCCAAGCGTATGGCAAAATATGAAGCAATGGGTGTTTTTAAAGAATAACAATCTTATCATTCTTTGTTCTTTTTAGTTGGATTTTGATTTTAAAAGATGAAAATATTAAGTCCTTCTCAAATTTATCTAGCCGACCAAGCTACCATAAAAAATGATAATATAACGTCATTAGACTTGATGGAACGCGCTGGAATGCGTTGCTGCGAGTGGATTTTATCAGATAAAATTTCTAAAAATCACCCGGCATTTTATATTTTTTGTGGCGTTGGCAACAATGGAGGCGATGGTCTGGTAATTGCGAGACTGCTTTTGGCAAAAGGTTTTATCGTAAAATCATTTATCGTAAACTTTAGCCAAAAAAAATCACCAGAATTTGAAGCCAATTTAGTTTGGTTAAAAAGTCAAAATTACCAACCAAAAAACATTGATGCCATAACAGATTTTCCTTTGATACCAAAGGATGCCATTATAATTGATGCCATTTTTGGTTTGGGAATTAAACGAGCTCCCGAAGGGTTTACTAAAAGCCTCATTCAATATCTAAACCAATCTCAAAATTATATTTTATCAATCGACTTCCCTTCTGGACTTTTTGCTGAAACCGCTGTTTTTGACAAAGAATCGGTTATAAAAGCTGCGCATACCTTAACTTTTCAATGTCCTAAACGCGCGTTTTTATTACCCGAAAATCAATACTTTACCCAGTCGTGGGCGGTTTTAGATATTGGTTTAAATATGGACTTCATCAATACTTTATCAGTTGAAGCTGAACTCGTTTCAAAATCAGATGTTTTAGCTTTTTATAAAAAAAGATTGCCCTTTTCGCATAAAGGAACGTATGGGCATACCTTACTAATTGGCGGAAGTTATGGAAAAATTGGGTCGATGGTGCTCGCTTTAAAAGCGGCAAATAAAATGGGAAGTGGTTTGGTTACAGGGCTGGTTCCCGAATGTGCTTATCAAATAATTCAATCGCAAGTGCCCGAAGCCATGTGCATTACCAATGGCAAAATAGGGCTTTCAAATTTTCACAATAAAATCAATGCCAATGCAATAGGTATTGGAATGGGGATGGGTTTAGACCAAAAAACACAAGAGGCTTTTTTAACTTTTTTAGCCAAAAATAAAACACCTTTGGTTATTGATGCCGATGCGCTAAATTGCTTAGCACTGCATCCCGAAGCGTTAAAATTAGTGCCCAAAAACAGTATTTTAACACCCCATCCAAAAGAGTTGGAACGCCTGATTGGCTCTTGGAACCATGATGATGTAAAACTTGAAAGGCTCAAAAAATTGAGCCTTAAACATCAAATAATTGTGGTTTTAAAAGGCGCACATACGCTCATTGTAAATCGGGAACAGTTGTATTTTAATTCCACCGGAAATCCCGCTTTGGCGACGGGTGGTAGTGGGGATGTGCTTAGCGGTTTAATTACCGGGCTTTTAGCCCAACATTACGAACCGTTACAAGCAGCGATTTTAGGTGTTTATCTTCACGGATTGACCGCCGATATTGCTATTAAAACAGATTTAACTTGTGAAACTTTTATCGCATCAGATATTATAAATTATTTACCGAAAGCGTTTAAACAGCTTTTAAATACTGATAAATAGGCATAAAAAAGGCGCGTGATTTATTCACACGCCTTTAGGTTTATATATAATTTGTTTAAAAATTATAATTTTAAGGAATCAAATAAGGCAATTAATCTTGGATCAGAAGGCCTTGGCGCATCGGCATCTACAATATTACCTTGTGGGTCAATTAAGATAAAACGTGGTATGCCGGTTATATCAAAATCTTTTACAAATTTAGAGTTCCAATCGCTTTCACCAAATAATTGAATGCCTCCCAATTGTTTTTCTTTTATCATATCACGCCATTTAGTTTTTTCGGCTAACTTATCAATTGACAAGCTTACAAAAGCAATGTTTTTACCTTTGTATTGATCTTCAACTCTTTTTAAATCAGGTATTTGTTGAATGCAAGGAGCACACCAAGTAGCCCAAACATCAATGTAAACATATTTGCCAGCTAAGCTTTTTAACGAAGTTTTACCGCCTTTAAAGTTTTCTAAATCAAAGGTAGGAGCAGGTTGTCCCAAGGCAAATTTTGTCAATTTTGAGTGTTGTGCTTCATAATTTTCATTTAAAAAAACAACCATTCGTTCATTGGCTGTTTTTTCATTTGCCGTAAAAGTGCTGTCTAAGTCTTTAGCGTCAACCAATAATTTAGCGTTAAAATCATCGATTTCTTTTACTTTAGCATCAAAGGCACTTTTTTCCATTAAAAAGAAAGCTTCCAAATTGTCGAGACCAAATTGTTTTTGGGTTTTTATTTTTAAGGCTAAATAATTGTTTGTTCCAGCGCCATCGCCTTCAAATACAATACTTTCTTCAAATTTATCAGCATCGGCTTTAAGCTCAAGTTCATAACCATTTTTAAGATTTAAAAAGGTTTGGCTTTTCCCATCCGACAAGGCAAAAAAACCAGCTTCAATTTTTAGCGTATCGCTAAAACTACCGTCTTTTTTTACAAGTATTTTTTTAATGTAGCGGTTGTTGCCATAAACGGTAAGGGTATCTACTTTTAAATTAGTGATTTCGCCTGATAATGTTACATAATCGTGTGGTGTTTTTTTGCAAGATACAATGCTCAAAACAACAAATAAATAAAATAGTTTTCTCATTTTTTTAAATTAATTTTTGCAAAGATATAAATAATGGTTGCGACAATTGTTGAAAGTTTGTTAAAAATTGCTAATATTAATTTTGTAAATGGGTTCATTTTTAAAAGTGTCAATATATTTGGATATGAACGCATTTATAGTGAATTTTGAGCAACCAAAGAAGCATTAAAATGACGCACCAAATTCAAACTAAACATCTCGATTATCAAAGTCTTTTCGACCTTATTCAACAACAAAAAAAATTGGTTTTATCCGATGATGCCATAGACAAAATAAATAAGTGTAGAGCATACCTTGACGACAAGTTAAATCACAGTAATCAGCCTGTTTATGGCATCAATACTGGGTTTGGTTCGCTTTGTAATGTTAAAATATCAAATGATAATCTTTCAAAATTACAAGAAAATTTGGTCATTAGTCATGCCTGCGGAACTGGAGACCGCGTTCCTAATGAGCTTGTAAAATTGATGTTGTTTTTAAAAATCCAATCATTGAGTTATGGCCATTCGGGTGTGCAATTGCAAACCGTTGAGCGCTTAATTGATTTTTATAACAACGACGTGCTTCCAGTAGTTTTTACGCAAGGTTCGCTAGGTGCTTCGGGTGATTTAGCGCCTTTAGCACATTTGGCCTTGCCTTTATTGGGCAGGGGTAAAGTGGTTTATCAAGATAAGGAATATTCGGGCGAAGCCATTTTAAAATTATTCCACTGGAATCCCATTGAATTAAAGGCCAAAGAGGGCTTAGCTTTGCTCAATGGCACGCAATTTATGAGCGCTTATGGTTTGTATCTGACTTTAAAATCGGCCAAACTCTCTTATTTTGCCGATTTAATTGGAACGCTTTCGCTTGAAGCTTTTGACGGACTTAAATCACCGTTTAATCCGCTTATACATTTGGTGCGTCCGCATCAAGGTCAGCTAAAAACGGCTGAGCGTATTTTAACATTTTTAGAAGGAAGTGCGTTGATAAATCAGCCAAAAGCCCATGTTCAAGATCCGTACTCTTTTAGGTGTATGCCTCAAGTACACGGGGCGAGCAAAGATGCTTTGCAATATGTTTCTAAAACTTTTTTAACCGAAATCAATAGCGTAACCGACAATCCAAATATTTTTGTTGAAGCCAATGAAATTATTTCCGGCGGTAATTTTCACGGACAGCCTTTGGCTTTAGCCTTAGATTTTTTATGCATTGCTATGGCAGAATTGGGAAGCATTTCTGAACGAAGAACGTATCAATTAATTTCCGGTCAACGGGGATTGCCAAATTTTTTGATAAAAAACCCAGGGTTGAATTCCGGCTTTATGATTCCACAATACACTGCCGCCAGCATTGTTAGTCAAAATAAGCAATTGAGCACACCCGCCAGCATTGATTCTATTGTTTCGTCAAATGGACAAGAAGACCACGTGAGTATGGGCGCTAACGCCGCCACCAAAGCTTTTAAAGTGGTTGAAAATATTGAAACAATTTTGGCTATTGAATTATTTAATGCCGCACAAGCACTCAATTTTAGAAATTTAAAAACCTCTCCTTTTTTAGAAAGTATGGTTAAACTTTTAAGGGAGCAAGTTCCGTTTATTGAAGATGATGTTGAAATGGCTCCTCAAATAGATAAGACAAAACAGTTTATAAAAAATTTTGTTATAGATTTGGAATTGATGGATTTATAAGTTTTAAAAATTTGATATTTATCATTTTGTTAAAGATTGTTTAGCTAGATATTTGACAGATAAATTAAAAATTAACTATTATGAAAAAAACTATTTTAATGTTGGTAAGTTTTTTATTTTTATAAATCGGGAGTTTGGTGGCTCAAGAAAAAAATTGGAAGGCACGTGTTAGAGTGATAAGTGTATCACCAAATGAATCTGCTAAAATACAGGTTATTGGAGGAGATGTGAAAATTTCTAATGAAGTGGTTCCTGAACTAGATTTTACTTATTATTTTAACAAGAATTGGGCAGCAGAATTAATTTTAGCTACAACTAATCATGATGTTAAGGCCATAGGTACTTCAGCTGGAAATATTCCACTTGGTGATGTTTGGCTTTTACCACCGACCTTAACTTTTCAGTATCACTTAACCAGCTTAAAAAATATTGAACCTTATATAGGAGCTGGAATCAATTATACTATTTTTTATAAGGCTGATTCAGGTGCAGTTGTTAACAATGTAAAATAGGATAATACTTTTGGTTTTGCATTGCAAACAGGTTTAGACATTGATTTAAATAAGAAATGGTTTTTAAATTTTGATTTGAAGAAGATTTTTTTAAACACAACAGCAACGGTAAACGCTACAACAGCTTTAGGAGCTACGGTTGATGCCGATGTTGACATCGATCCACTGATATTAGGTTTTGGATTTGGCATGCGGTTTTAATAGACATATCTTGCCTTTTTAAAGTTTACTAAAAAGCCCAATCAAATTTTGATTGGGCTTTTAATCATTAAAAGAGGAATTGCTTGTTGGATATTTTGGGCAACTACATTCAATTTAAATTAACCCAACTTCAACCAAACATTTTCGCATGGCTAGGTATGTCCGTTCAATATCGTTATCTAGACCAATTGAAAAGCGTATTAAACCTTCACTTAAACCCATTTTTTTTCGTTCTTCCAAAGGAATTTCTGAGGAAGTTCCTGTTCCAGGCGCATTGAAAAGGGTTTTATAAAAACCTAAACTTACGGCTAAATAACCCAAACTATTTTTTTGAAGGAGTTCCATAAGTTCATCGGCTTTTTCTAATGTGCCGGCGTCAAAGGCGAGCATACCACCAAAACCAAATTCGGGGTTGCTTATTTTTTTATAAAGTTCGTGTTGTGGGTGTGATTTTAACCCGGGGTACATAATTTTAATGCCATCAAGCTCAAATTTTTGAGCCAAATAAAAAGCGTTTTCGCTGTGTTTTTTCATCCGAATATGCAAGGTGCGCATATTTTTTAAAACACTTGATGACCTTAGGCTATCCATTACCGGACCTAATAACATACTCGCACCATCATTGACATTTTTTAAGCTGTCAATAAACGCTTTTGAGCCACAAATAGCGCCTGCAACAGTATCGCTTGTGCCATTAATAAATTTTGTTAAACTGTGAATAACCACATCTGCTCCAAGCATTTTAGGACGAATACAAAGTGGTGAAAAGGTATTATCAACCACTAAAGTAAGCTGGTATTTTTTAGCTAATTTAGATAAGCTGGGAATGTTGGCTACTTCCAATAAAGGGTTGCTAACCGACTCGCAATACAAAATTTTTGTATTTTTTGTAATAGCAGCTTCAACTTTTTTAAGATTGGTAATATCGACAAAAGTGGTATTGATATTAAATTTTGGTGTAAAGTTTTTAAGAAAGGCATAAGTGCCACCATAAACCGTTCGCGAGCAAACAATATGGTCGCCAGCACTACACAACTGCAAAATTGTTGGGGTTATTGCCCCCATTCCTGATGCCGCAACATTGGCGGTTTCAGTACCTTCTAAAGCTGCTAAAGCTTCACTTAAGTAAAGGTTACTCGGACTAGAATGGCGTGAATAAAGGTAACAACCTTCGGTATGACCTTCAAAGGTGTCCATCATCGATTTTGCTGCCAAAAAAGTGTAAGTTGACGAATCGGAAATTGAGGGATTAACACCACCAAATTCTCCAAAATATTGTAAATCCTGAATGCTGTTTGCTGCTTTATTTTCCATTTTGCGTTTATTTAAATGAAGTGTAAAATAACAAATAAGTTGTAAATATATCAATTGATGATTAAAAATATTGTAATAAAAACTACTAATTTATATTTTCAATATAATTATTACTATATTTTTGTTTAGTTTTGAGGCTTTAATGAAAAAATTACAATATGGCACTAGATAGCACCGATAAAAAGCTGCTCAATTATTTGCAAACAGATAGCAAAATAGCCACTAAGGTTTTGGCTACCAAACTAAATTTATCGGTAACAGCAGTTTATGAACGCCTAAAAAGATTAGAAAATAGTGGCATCATTGAAAAATATGTTGCTGTTTTAAATCGGGATAAAATTGAAAAGAATTTTGTGGTTTTCTGTCAGATTAAACTGGTAAAACACGCTCATGACTATATTGAACAATTTGAAAAGGATGTTAAGGATTTGGAAGAAGTTTTAGAATGTTATAACATCAGTGGTGAATATGATTATATTTTAAAGATTATTGTAGAAAACATGAAAGCTTATCGCAAATTTATCAACACAAAATTAACGACCCTAGATTATATTGGAAGTACGCATAGCACATTTATAATCAGTGAAGTAAAGCAGCATAATGTGATTGCATTATGCTAATAAAAAAAGGCTCAAATTAAACTTGAGCCTTTTTGGTGAGCGGTTTTTTATAAAACCTACAAGGTTAAAAAAAACCTTGCAGGTTGTTGCAAAACAACTATTTAGTTTTCGACTTTCTTCTTAAACTTATCAAATTTGCTTTCTTCTTTTTTCATAGGCCAACTGTTATTTTCAAGATTTACGTCAGCGGTTAATAAATTTGGGTCTAGTTCGATAGATTTTATAGCTTTATCAGAAGTGATTAATTTGCTAACTTCATCATCATTAAAGCGCCAAATAAGCGCAGGATAGTATTTATCATCCACACTGCCATCTTCGTAAGTAATGCGCGCAACAATTGGCATTACTAAACCACCTGGTTTATTGAAGGTTACTTTATAAAAGTATTTCGAATTTTTAAGAGTGGCACGTTCTTCTTTGGTGAAATTTTGTGTTAAGTAATCATCTAATATTTTTAAATCTTTAGTTGGTTCTTTAATTTTATCCATTTCGGGTTTATATTCATCACTATCGGTATCAACTAAAAATACATAGTTTGCCAAGTCAAGTCCATAGCGTTCTGCAACCATTTTAGCTTGTTTTGTTGGAGTGGTGCTCACCACGTATTTGCTGACACTTTTTATACCGATATCATTAAAATCGGTTGTGTAATACCAGCCTCTCCAAAACCAATCAAGGTCGGTTGCCGAGGCATCTTCCATCGTTCTAAAGAAATCGGCTGGCGAAGGGTGTTTAAATTTCCAACGTTCGGCATAGGTTTTAAAAGCTTTGTCAAAGAGGTCGTGACCCAAAATCAATTCTCTTAAAATATATAAGCTCGCAGCAGGTTTGGCGTAAGCGTTATTGCCAAATTGAAATACATTTTCTGAATTGCTCATGGTAGGCGAAATTTTGCTCTGATCCCCATTCATATAGGCGGTAATATTTTTTGGAAAGCCTCTTGAAGGGAAGTCTTTATCGAATCGTTCTTCGGCTAACATTTCTGTAAAGGAGTTTAAGCCTTCATCCATCCAAGTCCATTGGCGTTCATCTGAATTGATAATCATTGGAAACCAGTTATGACCAACTTCGTGAGTAATCACGCCAATCATACCGTTTTTAACGCGTTCGGTATAAGTGCCATCTGGTTTTGGTCGGCCGCCATTCCAGCAAATCATAGGGTATTCCATACCTTGTTGTAAAGCGTGTACTGAAATTGCTTTGTGATAAGGATAGTCAAAAAGATGCGCTGAATAAGTTTCTAAAGTATTGGCAACGACTTTAGTAGAATAATCTCCCCACAGTGGATTGCCTTCTTTAGGGTATAATGATTCGGCCATAACCGTTCGGTTGCCAATTTTAACCGCCATAGCATCATATAGATATTTGCGAGAGCTAGCAAAGGCAAAATCGCGCACATTTTCGGCTTTCATTTTCCAAGTTTTAGTTTTGTTAGAAAATCCCTTTTCAGCTTTTTCGGCTTCTTCTTGGGTAACAATAACAACGGGTTTATCATACGATTTTAAGGCTTCCTGATAGCGTTTCCACTGTTTATTGGTGAGCATATCGGCTTGATTTAAAATAAATCCGGTTCCCTCTAAAATATGATCAGCCGGAGTGGTAATGTTAACTTCGTAATTACCAAATTCTAAGGTAAATTCGCCACTACCCCAAAATTGCATATTTTGCCAGCCTTCTACATCGTTATAGACGGCCATTCTTGGATAAAACTGGGCAATGATATAGGCATTATTGCCATCGGCATCGAAGTGCTCATAACCCGAACGCGCCCGGTCAGTAACGTGATTATTAATATTATACCACCATTTTATTTTAAAAGTATAAGTTGATTTTGCCTGCATAGGTAAAGGCAAATCAATGCGCATCATGGTTTGATTAATGGTATATTTTAAATCTTTGCCATTTGAATCTTTAACATAATCAATGTTAAAACCACCTTGAAAGGGTTTTCCCATAAAATTGGCTACATACTTTTTAGCATCATAGCCAAAACTTGTATTACCCGATTCTATATCGGGTGTTTTTGAATTGGAAGCACGTTTATTTTGATCTAACTGTACCCATAAATAGGTCAATTCATCGGGTGAATTGTTAGTATAGGTTACTGTTTCTTCGCCAAAAAGTTTTTGATTTTTATCATCTAAAACAATGTCCATTTTATAATCGGCTTGTTGTTGATAATAGGCGGGACCAGGCGCTCCAGACGCTGTTCTAAACATGTTTGGAGTCGGCAATTCCTCATAGAGTTGCCTAAATTTACTGGTGTTATAATGCCCTTTTTTTTCGGGTTTTTGTTCTTGGGCGAGTAGGGCAGTTGTTAAAAACAACAACACACTCATGGTTAAAAATGTTAACTTTTTCATTTGAGAATATTTGGGTTTGTTTAAATTTGTTTAAGAGATTAAAACTAAAAATAAAGCATAGAATGTGCTAATTTTATTAAAAGTTTAACAAATCTTTATCATTATCGCGGACTAGAATCATCGTTTTTAAAATCTTATCAATATTGAGCTTGATAATATTTTGTTGCTCCTCAAATTCATCCATTAAAATGGTATTTTCAATCTCAATACTTTTTATGGAGGCTACATCTTTTATTTCAATATAAAAGTAAACCAAATCTTGATCATATTCTTTGCCTAAAAATTTAATAGCTAACAATTTACCATTTACATGCACTTTAAAATGACTATTGATATAAAATTCTAGTAGTTTATTTGTATTAGCGAGTTCATCGGGTGTATCGAGCTTAAAATCTTTTTTAAAATTGGAAGTCAAAGTTTTTTCAACATCATCGGTAAATAGGCGCATGCTGATTTGTAATGATTTTTCTTGTGCTTTATAATCAATTTGAGTCAGACTTATATAGTATTTATGTAGGCCAAATGCCATTAAAGGAATTAAAATAAGTAGTAGCAATTTCTTTAAAAGTGTCATTAAAATTGTATTTTTGGATACCGTAAAATTATAAAAATTGTGATAAGATACCTACTGTTATTTTTTTTAATCCTAAGTTATAGTACTTATAACTTAAAAGCGCAACAAAACAAAACTTCAAAACTTGAAATGGGCTTCTTTAAAAATGTAAAAATATTTGAACAAAAAAGAGGCCACGGTATGGGACCCTCCGAACCGAGTATTTTTATCAATCCAAAAAACACCAATAACATCGTTGTTGGTTCCATTATTGATTTTGTTCATAGTTCATTTGATGGCGGTAAAACGTGGGAAACCAATCGTTTAAAATCATCGATGGGCGTTTGGGGTGATCCGAGTATTACAGCCGATAACAAAGGCAATTTTTATTACGCCCATTTATCTGACCCCGATGGAACCAATTGGAGTAGCGATAAAATTCTTGACAGAATGGTGGTGCAAAAATCGACCGATGGTGGAAAAACTTGGAGCGATGGTGCTGCTGTTGGCATGAATTCGCCCAAACAACAAGATAAAGAATGGCTCGCCGTAAATCCGTTTAACAATGAAATTTATTTAACTTGGACAGAGTTTGACAGATATAACAGTCAAAATCCGAATGATAAATCGCGAATTTTATTTTCAAAGTCTGCTGACGACGGACTTTCATGGAGCAAACCCATAAAATTATCACAGTTTGAAGGCAATACTTTAGATGATGATAAAACGGTGGAAGGGGCTGTGCCAAGTGTGGGACCAAATGGTGAAATTTTTGTAGCTTGGAGTTTTGATGATAAAATATATTTTGATAAAAGTATGGATGGTGGTTTAACTTGGCTCAAAAAGGATATTGTAGTTTGTGACCAACCTGGCGGATGGAATTTTGAAGTTCCCGGTTTAAACCGAACAAATGGAATGCCCATAACGGGCGTAGATATTAGCGAAAACAAGTTTAAAGGCACCATTTATATCAATTTTTCCGACCAGCGAAATGGCGAAAATGATACCGATATCTTTATTGTAAAGTCAACTGATGGCGGTAATCATTGGAGTAGTCCTAAAAGAATTAATCAAGATAAAACTAAAACCCATCAGTTTTTAACTTGGATGAGCATTGACCCAAAAACAGGTTTTATTTATATATTATATTACGATAAAAGCAAATATACCAATGCCTTAACCGATGTTGTTTTGGCAATTTCAACTAACGGTGGTGAAAGTTTTACAAATACAAGTATTTCAGAAAAACCATTTGAAACAAATGAAGGTATTTTTTTTGGAGATTATAGCAATATCAATGCTTACAATGGAATTGTAAGACCCGTTTGGACGCAACAAGACCACGGCACTTTAAGCATTTGGACGGCTTTAATTAAATTTAAACCATGAAAAATTTAATTATTGCAAGTACTTCAACCGTTTATGGAAGTGATTATTTAGAATATTTACGGCCAGAAGTTTCCAAATTATTTCAAAATAGCAACGAAATTGTTTTTGTGCCTTATGCCCAACCAAGTGGGATGTCTTTTGATGACTATTCCGCTTTAGCAAAAAAAGCATTTAATAAAATAGACATTGAGCTTAAAGGTTTGCATCAATTTGATAATCCGATAAAAGCTTTAAAAAGTGCGAAAGGAATTTTTGTAGGTGGAGGCAATACGTTTTTACTGGTTAATAGCTTATATAAGCTTAATTTAATGGCTGTTTTAAAGCTGGTTATTGAAAATGGAACGCCTTATTTAGGAACTAGTGCCGGCAGTAATATCTGTGGTTTAACAATGCAAACTACTAACGATATGCCCATAATTTATCCGCCAAGCTTTGCGACTTTGGGGGTCATTCCGTTTAATATAAACCCACATTATTTAGATGCTGATTTAAATTCAAAGCACAAGGGCGAAACCCGCGAAACGCGCATAAAAGAGTTTCATCATTTTAATATAACACCGGTTTTAGGCTTGCGCGAAGGCAGTTGGCTTAAAGTGAAAGATAAAAATATCCTTTTAAAAGGAGCGCTACCAGCACGGTGGTTTTTGCCAAATAACATGCCAATTGAGTTGCAAACCGAAACAAACCTTTCAACATTAATATAAAAAAAGGGGCTTAAAATTTTTAAGCCCCTTTTTTATTTTTGAATTGATGGTTCCTTAATTGTTGATAAAAAGCTTTTTAGAAACAGTGCCTTTATCGGTATTAATATTAATCATATAAATACCATTACTAACACCTTTAACAGGAAGTCTAATTTCATCCCCCTCTTTAGGTGCTTTCCAATAATACGTCTTTTGACCAAGTACATTGAATAATGTGGCGTTTTGTATGCTTAAATTATTTTTTCTAACAACCACTTCAGAAGAATTGTTGTCAAAATAAACAAGCACTTGATTTAAAGCCAAATCATCAACACCCAAAGTTGATTCATTACCAAAAGTAACAAAGAATCGATCTTGGTAGATTCCTGCATCTAAGGTTAATGAAACTACATTTTTTGACAAATTAAAGAACCTCCTTGAGGTAATATCTCTTAAAAACACGGTTACATTTTGCATAGCACTTTCATCGAGCATAATATTGACAGTTCCTGCATTTGCCATTTCAATAATAAGCGGTATTTGAGTAATATTTTCAAATTTACCAACGCCTGCAATAATATATTTAGTTGTATCAGAGGCAAATTTTACGTACATATCAGTTGGTTGTTTATCAAACATCCAGCTGTCGTAACCATTGTCATAAACATCGGTATTTCCATCTTTAAAGTTAATACCAATTTGGCGGTGCAAATCTTTTCCGTCAGGGTCTTGATATTCAAAACCTATTTTTACTTGAGGCGTTGCATCTAATTCTTCAGATGATAAAATTGCATT
>PFPU01000157.1 GCA_002793215.1 Flavobacteriales bacterium CG_4_10_14_0_2_um_filter_35_18 | reverse complement strand
AAATAATTTAGATAAAATAGTAAATTTTTTTCAAAAAAAATACTCCAAAAATTGTTTAACAAACGCAGAAAAGTGCACAACCTCACATTGGGCTTTTAAATGCTAAAAGGGCTATAACCATAAAGTGGCGCTTTGAGTTGCATTATAAAACCATTTATCCTGTTTTAATTTCAGCAATTTAGTGTGGCAAATAACTTATTGACTTACTTTTGTATTTTTTAAAATCAAGAATGTCAAGAGACGCACAATTAAAACAAGATTATCAAAAAATACAAAGCCTCGTTGCTAAAAAGTTTAACGATGGTGTTTTGCCCGATTTAGAGGCTTTAATTTATCTAATCGGCGTTCAAGAGTTGGGAAAGGGTTATCAAAAATTCAAGAAAGATGATAATGTAAACCTTATGCACATAGCTATTTGCAAACTTTTAGAGCCTTTGGGTTTTTATGAATTTGATTTTTTTGATGCAGATGGTTGGCCACACTACAAGGTAAAAGAGGCGCTTCCTTTTTTAAAACCCGGCGAGCAAAGTGTGATGATGAAAGAAGCTATTGTACAGTATTTTAAAACACAAGGCTTAATTTAAATAGCCTGATATAATTTTCCCGGCAAGGGTTTTACCATTCCTTTTAATTCTAAATTAAATAAAATTGTTACGGTTTTAAAAATGGGCATTTTACATTGCAGGGCAATTAAATCGAGTTGCTGCTTGCCATTTGTATTTAAAAATTCATAAATGGTCGCTTCTTCATTATCCAATTGCACAAATAATTGTTTTTGAACCGATTTAGTTATGGTTTTTGTCTCCCAATTCAGCAAATAAGCCAAATCGACTACACCGCTATAAAGTGCAGCCTGATTGGTTTTAATCAAATTATTGCAGCCCACACTATATTTATCAGATAATTTACCCGGAACGGCAAACACATCGCGGTTATATGAATTGGCAATTCCCGCTGTGATGAGAGAACCGCCTTTTGAAGCCGATTCTATTACAATAGTCGCTTCAGATAAGCCTGCAATAATGCGATTGCGCTTTATAAAATTTTCCTTATCGGGATTGGTATCCGACCAAAATTCGGTCATCAATCCACCGTTTTCTTGCATGTGCACAGCGGCTTTTTGATGGGCACTTGGATAAATGCGGTCTAAACCATGTGCCAAAACAGCAATGGTTTGAAGGTTATTTTTAATGGCTAATTGATGGGCAAAAATATCGATACCATAAGCCAATCCGCTAACAATAACTGGATTAAAAATCAGTAAATCAGCGATAAGTGCCTCTAAAACTTCTTTTCCATAATTGGTAATATTCCGAGTGCCAACAATGCTAATAATTTTTTTATTCTTTAAATCGATAGCGCCTTTAGAAAATAGAACGATAGGGGCATCGGGGCAATGTTTGAGCTTTTCGGGATAAGATTCATCGGTAATAAGTTGACAAATAATGTTGTTTTTTGAGATAAAAGCAAGTTCTTTTTCGGCTGCTTCAAATAGCGTTTTATTTTTTAGTGCATGGGTAACTTTTGAACCAATACCCGAAATTTTTGACAGTTGCATGGTTTTTTCTTTAAAAACCGCTTCGGCACTGCCACAGTGAACAAGCAATTTTTTAGCAATTACCGCCCCAACACCTTCGGCTTGTTGTAAAGCTAAATAATATAATAGGGCTTGTTGATTCATAAAAAATAAAAAACTCTAAGATAATAAGATTTGTTAATAAAAATCCCCTTTGTTATTGAATTTGTGAGCCTAATTTTTTTACATTTGTTTTTGATGAACATAACCAACTACATAAGCGATTTATTATACCGATACGAATGCGTAATTATTCCCGATTTTGGGGGTTTTATAAGCAATGCTAAATCGGCTTACCTCAACACGCAAAACAACACGTTTTACCCCCCCTATAAAGCCTTGACTTTTAACGCTAATTTGGTTCAAAATGACGGATTATTAGCTAATTATATCGCTAAAGCGGAAGGGTTTTCGTATGATCAAGCGCTTGTTGTTATTAAAGAAACTGTTGCTATTTGGCAAGGCGATTTAAAAAATAAATCAACTGTAGAACTCGATAAAATTGGAAGTTTTAATTTGAACCCACAAGGTCAAATTGTGTTTGAACCTCAATTAAATACCAATTATTTAACCACTTCTTATGGGTTAAGCAGCCTTATTGCCAGTCAAATTTTAAGTGCCAAAGCGCAGCCTGTTATCAAATTAAATAACCAACCTAAAGTATTTTTAAAATATGCAGCTGTTTTTGTTATTGGATTGTCAATCATTGGGGTTAGCAATAAATATTATCAAGATTACCAGCTAGTTAAACAAAACGAAAAGGCGCAAGCACAGCAATTGGCTGTTCAAAATAGAATACAAGCGGCTACTTTTGTTATAAGCAATCCCTTGCCGAGCATCACCTTGCAAAACACTTATGAGCCAAAAAACTTTCATGTGGTAGCAGGCGCTTTTAGAAATCCGGCAAACGCAGTTAAAAAACTAAACGAGCTTAAAAATCAGGGTTTTAATGATGCGGCCATTATCGGATTAAACCAATGGCAATTGACGCAAGTGGTTTATGGAAGTTTTGCTTTAAAAGAAGAGGCTCAGGCGCTTCTGAACAAAATTAGACGAACCGATACAGAAGGCGTTTGGTTGTTGATTCAAAATCAATAAACTAAACTGAATTTGAGCAAAATGCTACGCTCATAATTTTAAAACTAAAACCAATGACCGCTAAAACACCCAAAGATTCCGTAACTATTTTAACAGATATGGTGCTTCCTGGCGAAACAAATCCACTCGACAACCTTTTTGGAGGTGAGCTTTTGGCGCGTATGGATCGGGCTTCAAGCATTGCCGCCCAACGCCATTCACGAAGAATAGTAGTAACCGCATCAGTAAATCACGTGCATTTTGCAAAGGCAATTCCCGTGGGAAGTGTGGTTACCATTCAGGCAAAAGTGTCACGTGTTTTTAATTCGTCTATGGAAATATATTTAGATGTTTGGATAGAAGATCGGGAATCGGGCGAACACACCAAGGTTAATGAAGCAATTTACACCTTTGTAGCGGTAGATAATACCGGAAAACCCGTAACAATTCCTCAAATTATTCCCGAAACCGACCTAGAAAAACAGCGTTTTAATGGAGCATTGCTCCGAAAACAATTGAGCTTGGTGCTATCTGGCAGGATGAAACCTCGCGAGGCAACTGAATTAAAAGCGCTTTTTGTTTAACTTATTTTTTAATCCAAAGTTCTGGATCAATTGTTTTAACCTCTTTAAATAACACAAATGCCAAGATGGTTTGACCAGATAAATTATCGGTGTGAATCACGCCAATGGCCTGTTTGGTTGTAACTTTTTCGCCCTTTTCAACCAGTACTTGGTCTAAATTTTTATAAACACTAATATAATTTCCATGCTGAATTAAAACCGCTTTTTGTCCGCCCGGAATAACCTGAACGGCCAATACCACGCCATTAAAAACGGCGCGCGCTTTTGAACCCTTTTCGGTTGCAATTCTAATGCCATTGCTTTGAATGGTTGCCGATTTAACCACCGGATGTGGCTGCGTGCCATAACCCAAAACAATCAATCCCTTTTCAATGGGCCAAGGCAGTTTTCCTTGATTTGAAACAAACTCGGCAGCAAGCGCTTTAGCTTCGGGCGTTAATCTAAATTCGGCTAATTTTGAACCTTTATCGCCCTTAACATTTGTTTTAGAAATGGCTTCTTTAATCAGGTTCTCAATTTTGAGATTTAAGGCATTTTCTTCTTTTTGTTTTTTGCGGATATCGGCTAAATATTTTCGACCTTGTTTTTTAATTTTATTGGCTAAAACCTTTCGGTCTTCGCGCTCATTTTTAATGCGATCTTGTTCTTTTTGAGCTTCAGTTAAAAGCACCTTTTTTTCTCCTTTTTTTACCTTTAAAGTATCGTTAAACTGCTTTAAAATAATACTTTGTTTTACTATTTCAAGTCCTTGATGCTTTCTGTAATCGGTGTATTGTTGCATGTATTTTAAGCGGTTATAAGCTTGCGTAAAATCTTTTGCAGATAAGAGAAACAGCATTCTGTTTTCGGCGGTTTTGTTTTTATAAGCCTTTAAAATCATTTTGGCATAGTCGGCTTTTAGCACCTCAAGCGATTTTAATAAACTGTTGAATTTTCTCTGATTTTGTGAAAGGTCATTCGATAATAAATTGAGTTCTTTGTCATAGGTGTTTATCAGTTTTGTTCTAACCGAAATTTGTTTATCTAAATCGGCTATCTGCGAAAGCGCCGATTTTTCATTGGTTTTTGTTTTGATTAACAAATCATTTATCTGTCTAATTTCTCTTTGTAAATCTTCGCGTTGCGCCTCCAATTCATCCTTTGTTTGCGCCATTAGTTGACACGAAATCAAAAAGATAAGACCAAATAAAAATGGTTTCAAAAAAAGAAAAAATCGTTTGGCTAAGCTCATTTAATGTCAAGCATTTTATAGCCTTTAGGAATTTTAAAAGGATAACTTAAAGGCAGGTCAAATTTAAGAGAATTATAGGTTAAATCAACTTTAATAGATTCTTTTTCATTTTTAGCTTCAACGGTCATTTTATTTGGAAAAATAACTGCGGTTGTAGTGTCAAAACCTAGGTAACTAAAGGCTAAAAATTCTTTTTTATTTTTAGAAAACTGTTGTTTATTTAGTTTAAAATTTTCGGAATTTACCCAATATTCAGCGGTGTTTTTATCAATTTTATTTTTAGCTTTTAGCTCATAACCGCGATCACTTATTGAGAGTATAAAATCAATATTATCAATTGATTCAGCCGGTTGTGCAAACAAAATATTTTGAATTTTATCAAAGTTTAAATCGGCTTTAAGCCACGAATTTAACAAAGAAAAATCACCATCAAAATAGGTGTTATTCAGCTTTTCATAGTAGCTAACGCGATGGGGCATGATGAGCATTTTTGCCACGGGAATGCCACCAATTGCCGTTAAACTTATCCAAATAACACTATCTTTTTCAATTCGCAAGTTTGCCGTGATAACCTGTTTACTTTTGGCGGCGGTAAATTTTACCTTTATTTTAGCGCTTATTGTTTTAGCTTGAACCAAAGCGCGTTCTATATTTTGTGTTATTTGTTGGGGTGAAAGCGTTTTTAAAGCCGTACGGTTTGCCACTGTTGACGTGCTTTTGCAGGCACTAAACAAACCAAAAAATAAGAGTGAAATAAAAATGTATTTGGTCATAAATTAATTTATAATTGTGAAGCCCGTTTTTGATATTCGTTTGCCTTTGGCATATTATTCAAGCCTTTATAGCTTTCAAAATAGGCGAGGTAATATTTTTTTTTCATCAATTTATCAATGGCAAAATCAATCCCATTTTCTAAGTGTTCTAAAGCCGTTTGATAATTTTTTAGCGCATTGTTAGCTTCGGCGGCGTAAAGATATAAAAGGGCCTGAGATGGAAAAATTTCAAGCGCATTTGTAACCTCTTGATTGAGCATTTCATAAAGCTTTTGCTCCGATTCAAGTGCTAAAATTTGCTTGAGCAAGTCATAATTTTGCAATTTTTGATATGCGGTTTTTAAGCCTTCTAAATTGTTTGTGTTTGAATCATTAACAATATTTGGTTGTGTAATTTCAGGTTCTAAAAGTTGGTGTTCAATCTTTTTTAGTTGCTTGTTTAATCCCCGTTCTTTTTTGATAATATTTAACAAATTGAGCGCATTTTTGGTATCGTGATTATTGATATACAAGCTTAATAATTCTGTTTTCCTCAACGGATTTAAGGTGATAATCTGTTTTTGAAACCCAATGGCTTCGGCATAATTTTGTGCCGCCACAGCGAGGTCTTTAGCGTGCTCAAGTAACCAAATATTAGTGGGTTCTAGCTTTAAAGCTTTTTGGAGATTTTGTTTAGCTTCAAAATAATTTTTTTGCCAATAAAAGTTTTTTGAGCGCTCAAATAAAACGGCCACATTGGCGCTATCTATTGCAATACAAACATCTAGCGCTTCAACAGCCTTGTCAAAATTGCCGATGGCTTTTTGTTTTAAGGCTTCAAAAAAGGACGTTTCAAAACTTAATTTATCGGCTTCTGAGCGCACTTTTTGTGCTAAAACATTCGAAGAATAAAATCCTACAAAAAGTAAAATCACAAAAAAAGCGTTTATTTTCATCAGATTAAATTGCTGTAATCTCCTAGACTTACTTGCGTAAAATGCCCATCAAAAACCACGTGATTACCTATCATTGCTTGGTCTAAATTGGCATTGCTAATTTTTACATCGTCCTGAATTAAGGAATTGGTAATGGTGGCGTTAAGCACCACACTATTTTCGCCTAATGACACGTTTGGACCAAGCGTCGTGTTAATTAATTTTACATTTTTACCGATATAACAAGGCTGGATAACTTTAGAATTTTCGAGAATAATATCGGTAGCAACCAAATTTACACCATCTTGTTGCGCAAATTTTA
>PFPU01000021.1 GCA_002793215.1 Flavobacteriales bacterium CG_4_10_14_0_2_um_filter_35_18 | reverse complement strand
GTTGAGTTAAATACGGGGCGATTAACCAGTATTTGCATGGTTCCTTTATATTGATTTGTTTGCGGTTCTTCTAGGATAAAAATATTGATTGCACATTGAATTTTTTCGTTAGATTTTACCTTTATGTTTGTCCATTTTGTGGTGTTAAGATATTCTGAAATGCTGTTTTGCAAGGTTTTAAATACTGATTTATTAGATCCTCTAATTTTATCGGCATTTAGGGTTACGGTGCAATTGAGTTCTTGTGCCAGTAGGTTAAAAACTGAAAAATAAAATAATAGGCCTAAAAAAAAGTTACGCATGGCATTTGTCTATAATTTCGATGAATATGTCTTTTGCGACTAATTCCTTTTCTTTTAACGGAAAGTTTTTAATCTTATTATTGGCGCTAATTATCGTTATTTTATTGGTGTCGGCTTTAAAGCCCGCTCCTTTATCTTGCAGTGAATTCAAAACTATGAAATCTAAGTTTTTACGCTTTAATTTGTCTTTTGCATTTTGTAATTCGTTTTCGGTTTCGAGGGCGAATCCCACCAAAATTTGATTTGTTTTTTGCTGGCCTAAAGTAGCCAAAATATCAATGGTAGGTGTTAAATCAATATGAAGTGAAGTATCTTTCTTCTTAATTTTTTGTGTGGCTACTTGTGCTGGCTTATAATCGGCAACAGCTGCGGCAAGTATGGCAATATCTGTGGTTTTAAAGGGCATACTGCAAGCTTGAAACATATCGTTTGCACTCACCACATCAATCCGATTAATTTGAGGATTTTTTGTGTGAATGGCAGAGGGACCAATTATTAATGTTACACTTGCACCCAAACTAGCAGCGACTTCCGCTAAGGCTACACCCATTTTTCCCGAAGAATGATTGCCTATAAATCGCACAGGGTCAATGGCTTCATAAGTTGGACCGGCGGTAATCAACACTTTTTTACCAAAGAGTGGCAAGGTTTTTTCAATACTTTGTTCCAAAAATTTTATAATGGCTTCGGGTTCAGCCATTCGACCTTCGCCAATTAAACCACTTGCCAATTCACCCTTATCGGGCGGAATAAAAGTATGCTTAAATGATTTTAAAATGTCGATATTTTTTTTGGTAGTTGGATGTTTATACATATCCAAATCCATTGCGGGTGCAAAATAGATGGGGCATTTTGCCGAAAGGTAAACCGCCATCAATAAATTATCAGCGATACCTTGAGCCATTTTAGCCAAAGTGTTGGCAGTTAATGGTGCGAATAACAAATAATCAGCCCAAAGTGCCAAGTCAACATGGCTATTCCACGTGGCGTTTTCATCATCTTCATTAAAAAAAGAAGAGAATACAGGCTTTTTAGAAAGTGTTGCTAAAGTGAGTGGTGTTACAAAATCTTTTGTAGCAGGAGTCATAACAACTTGCACTTCAGCGCCAGCTTTAACTAAAAGTCTGATTAAAAAAGGCGTTTTATAAGCAGCGATTCCGGCGGAAATGCCGAGAAGTATTTTTTTACCGCTTAAAACAGACATTATTCAGCAGATTCAGAAACTCTTCGGTAATAAATTTTGTCTTTAACCCATTCTTCAATGGCGATAGCAGTAGATTTAGGAAGTTTTTCATAAAACCTAGAAACTTCAATTTGTTCTTTGTTTTCAAAAACTTCTTCTAAATTGTCGTTGTAAGTGGCAAATTCTTCTAATTTATCAACGAGCTCTTTTTTAATGTTTTCGTCTATTTGTTCGGCACGTTTTGCAATAATTGTAATGGCTTCGTAAATGTTGCTATTAGGCTTAATTAAGTCGGCTCTATTGTAAGTAATTGTAGAAATTGGTGCTTCAGAAACTTTAAAATCCATAATGATATATTTTATTTTGTTAATGCAGATAACTGATTGTTAAGGGTTTTAACTTCAGGTTCTAAATCCTTTAAATATTTAGATGCTGGAAATTCCTTATTAAACTTGGCAAAGATACTCAATGCGTCTTTAATGCGTTCTTCTTTTTTTTGTTGGATGCTTTTAATACCTAAATTATAAGCCGCTTGAAATTTAAGGTAGCCCACTTCTTCTTTATAAGTTGTTCCAGAATAGTCTTCTAAAAAATTGTCTAAAGCAACTATAGCCGCCTGATAATTATCAAGGGTTAAGAATTGCTTTGCAATTTCAAAATATTTTTTTTCTAACCTTTTACTTAATTCGCTGTAAATTTCATTGGCTTCCTTAAGTTTTTCGGAGTTTGGATAAGCATTGATAAATTGTTGCAAAACATCAATGGCTTTATTAGTATCCGTTTGGTCTAAACTGTATTTTGGGGCGGATAAATAATAACCTTTAGCGGCTAAAAATAAGGCTTCTTCGTGTTTTGAGCTGTTTGGATAATTGGTTGCAAAACGACTGAAATAATAGCCCGAAAGGTTATAATCCTTTATTTTGTAATGCGATTCGGCAATCATAAATTGAATGCGTTCCATTTGTGGCTTGCCAGTATATTCTGTAACAATTTTATCTAATAGTGTCAAGGCTTTTGAATATTCGCCTTTGTCAAAAAGCGCCGTACCCATTTTATAACGATCTTCGGCTTTTCCCTTGTTCAAAACTTTTTGATAAGGGCTACAAGACGCTAAGAGCGCTATGGTTAGTATATATAGTATGGATTGTTTCATTTTTCGCATTCGGCAAAAGTAGTTATTTAAAATGGATTAATAAAATGTTTAAATCGCGCTTTAGCGAAAGGCAAAAATAAGTTTGTTCAGGCTTTTTAAGCCAAAATCAATACTAAAAGTTTGTTAATAAAGTGGCGTTTAAATATTTTTAGTCTAAGCTATATTATTGACAAATTGGCGCAATTTTTCTTGCAAAGAAATGCTTGCTTCTATCAACGGCAGTCTAACATCCAACTCGGTGATACCCTTAATTTTTAAAAGTGCTTTTATTCCTGCCGGATTGCCTTCTTCAAAAATAAAATCAATGCCGCTCATTAATTTAAATTGCAAATGATAAGCTTCATTGGCTTTACCTGCTAAACCGAATTGTATCAATTTTGAGAATTCTTTAGGTATTCCTTCTCCAATTACTGAAATTACGCCACAACCACCTGCCAAAATGATGGGTAATGCAATCATATCGTCTCCCGAAATTACCATAAAATCTTTGGGTTTTTGTTGTAAAATGCGCATTGCTTGAACCATATCGCCAGCCGCTTCTTTAATACCAATAATATTTTTACACGAATTTGCCAATCTTAAAGTGGTTTGCGCCGTAATATTTGAACCCGTTCTGCTGGGTACATTATAAACAATTATTGGAAGCGGTGAGGCATTTGAAATGGCTTTAAAATGTTGGTAAATTCCTTCTTGAGTAGGTTTGTTATAATAAGGCGAAACCGATAAAATTGCTGTAAAAGCCGATAAGTCAGTTTGCTGAATTTCATCAATTACCGCTTGAGTATTGTTTCCTCCTAGCCCTAAAACAAGTGGCAGCCTTTTATTATTTGCTTCAATAACCGTTTGCTTTACAAGCTCCTTTTCTGTTTTTGTCAAGGTTGCCGGCTCTCCTGTGGTACCTAAAACCACAAGGTAATTAATGCCATTTTCAACTTGGTAATTCACCAATTTTTTAAGTGCATTTACATCAACACTTTTATCATTTTTAAAGGGGGTTACAAGTGCAACACCGGTACCTGTTAATTGTTTCATCTCTCGGTTATAAAAGATTTTAAATTCTTTGATTTACTTTTAATTAAATAATGACTTCAACCATCATCAAGAGGCAAAACTAACTAATTTTATTTATTATTTAGCGCTGATATCCCATCAATCTGTAAAAAATTAATGAGGCTCTCAATAAATTAAAATTCTCTTTTGCAAACTAGCTTAGAGTTTGTACTTTTGGCAAAACCTAAATATACATGATACAGACCAAATACGTTTTTGTAACCGGAGGCGTAACTTCATCGCTTGGAAAAGGCATTATTGCTGCATCTTTAGCCAAATTATTACAAGAACGCGGCTTTAAAGTAACCATCCAAAAACTTGATCCTTATATCAATATAGACCCGGGGACCTTAAATCCGTATGAACACGGCGAATGTTATGTAACCGATGACGGCGCAGAAACTGATTTAGATTTAGGTCATTATGAACGTTTTTTAAACACACCAACCTCACAAGCAAATAATGTTACAACGGGTCGAATTTACCAATCGGTGATTGATAAAGAGCGCCGTGGCGACTTTTTAGGAAAAACCGTTCAGGTCATTCCTCATATTACCGACGAAATTAAGCACCGTATCCAACTTTTGGGAAATACAGGAAAATTTGATATCGTTTTAACCGAAATTGGGGGCACGGTAGGCGATATAGAGTCGCTACCTTATGTTGAAGCCGTGCGACAATTGCAGTGGGAAATGGGTTCTGAAAATGCCATTGTTATTCATTTAACCCTAATTCCCTATTTAGCAACTACCGGCGAATTAAAAACAAAACCTACTCAACATTCCGTTAAGATGTTGATGCAAAGCGGTGTGAGTCCAAATATTTTAGTTTGTCGTTCTGAACATCCCTTATCGGATGATATTAAACGCAAATTGGCATTATTTTGCAATGTTCACGAAGATGAAGTTATTGAAGCTTTAGATGCCGAAACCATTTATGACGTTCCAAATTTGATGCTAAAAGAAGGTTTAGATATCGTGGTGATTAAAAAATTAAAATTACCTTTAAGTGACACCCCAAAATTGCTAAAATGGAATGATTTTTTAACAAAATTTAAAAATCCAAAATCGACCGTAACAATTGCCTTAGTGGGTAAATATGTTGAATTACACGACGCCTATAAATCTATTTCAGAAGCCTTAATTCATGCGGGTGCTACTAATGAAGTCCGCGTAGTTATCAAATGGATTCACTCCGAAAAATTAACCCCAAAAAATGTTACTAAAAAACTTGAAGGTGTTCATGGCGTTATTGTTGCACCCGGATTTGGTGAACGTGGCATAGAAGGAAAAATTGAAGCCATTAGGTATGTTCGCGAAAACAATATCCCTTTTTTTGGAATTTGTTTGGGGATGCAAATGGCAGTCATTGAATTTGCACGCCATATTTTAGGCTTAAAAGATGCCAACTCAACCGAAATGAATACCGCTACAAAGTTCCCCGTAATTGACCTGATGGAAAGTCAAAAAAACATTACACAAATGGGAGGCACCATGCGTTTAGGCGCTTGGGATTGTAAACTTGACAAAACTTCGAAAGCCTATAAAATTTATAAATCTGAACTAATTTTAGAACGCCACCGCCATCGCTATGAATTTAATGATGCCTTTTTAAAAGCCTTTAATGATGCGGGAATGAAAACAACAGGTATCAACCCAAAAACAGGTTTGGTAGAAATTATTGAGTTGCCAAATCACCCTTGGTTTATTGGCGTTCAATACCATCCCGAATATAAAAGTACCGTGCTTAATCCGCATCCCTTGTTTGTAGCTTTTGTAAAAGCATCCTTAGACTATAAATAGTTGAAGGTGATGTTTTTGAATAAAAAGTGTTTGTTTTAGCAATTGATTACACAAAAGGTATCTAGTTTTTTAAAAAAAGTTTTAACAGCCAAAGAAATAAACGTCCTAACAATATGCCAAACACCTATTCACAAGTTTACATTCAGATAGTTTTTGCTGTAAAAGGAAGACAAAACCTAATTCAAAAATAACCTAAAGAAGCTTTACACAATTATATCACAGGCATCATCTAAAAACGATAACATAAATTGCTCGCTGTTTATTGCATGCCCGACCATACACATCTATTAGTTGGATTGAATCCTGCACAGTCTATTTCAGATTTAACAAGAGATATAAAATCATTTTCTTCAAAATTCATCAATGAAAATAGGTGGTTTTAACGGAAAATTCAATTGGCAGGAAGGGTTTGGTGCATTTTCATATTCAAGAAGTCAGATTGATTCCGTAATCAAAAATCTATTAAATCAAGAAGATCACCACAAAAAAAACAACATTTAAAGAAGCATATTTTGAATTTCTAAAAAAATTTGAAATTGAATACAATGAAGATTATTTGTTTGAATGGATTGATTAAATTGATTATTTACAAACGGTTCATTACAAACGGCTCGCTCCTACGGAGCTATATGTTGGGCTGCGGTTAAATTCTACAAACTGAACGCTCCTACGAAGCTAAAAATAGTTTGCAATTTTAACGAACAGTTGCAGCCAAAGATGGATTTCAATAGTAGCTCTGTAGGAGCTTACCGTTTGTAGCGCCGTACAATCCTTCAAAAATTTTAAAAACTGGTATAAAATATTTATTTACCCAACCAATTTAACTATTTCGTTATAAATCTTTTCACCGACTTTGTTTCCATAAAGTGGCATATCGAATGATAATTCTTTTTTATCAAAGCTGTGAAATGCAGAAATTATTTTTTTGTAATCACTTCCGGCAATGGCAGCAAAATTATTTTCAACAAGCTCAACCCATTCGGTTTCGGTGCGCGCAACAATGCAGAATTTTTGATTAAAAAAGGCTTCTTTTTGCAAACCACCACTGTCGGTTACCACCATTTTACAGTTTTTAAGCAAAGC